>CAJJBO010000006.1 GCA_905182485.1 uncultured Luminiphilus sp. | reverse complement strand
AGCCGCCCGCGGTCGCGGACTCACCCACGGTGACCGCATCCACCGCCGCATTTGAACTGGCAGGCGTCGGCCCCAGCGATATCGATGTGGCTCAGTTACAAGATACTGAGGTAGGCGCTGAAATCATGCATATGGCGGAAAATGGGTTCTGTGCTCACGGAGAACAGGAGCAATGGTTGGCAGAAGGCGCCACCGATATCAATGGCAGACTGCCGGTCAACACAGATGGTGGCTGTTTGGCGAATGGCGAGCCCGTCGGGGCGTCGGGTCTCCGCCAAGTTCACGAGATTTGCATGCAATTAAGAGGCGACGCCGGTGAGCGGCAGGTAGCAGGGGAACCGCAAGTCGGCTATACCCATGTCTACGGCGCTCCGGGCATCAGTGGCGTCAACTAAAGTCTTGACGCGATAAAGCAGACAAGGGTTGCGTTAACACGAGATTCTAAGGGGATAAACGATGGCACATGCTGAACAAAAAAGACAAGGCGATGGAGGTCGTTTTGTCGGGACGACCTGGCAGGACCTGCTGGACTTGGAAACCGTCGACGGTTCCCGAGTACCTGAGAGTCCAAGAGCAACCCTTACATGGGCGATGAAGACTTATCGGTAGACCGGTATGTCAGCCCCGAGTTTTTCAAGGAAGAGAAAGAGAAACTGTGGCCTAAGACGTGGCAAATGGCCTGCCGAGAGGAGGACATCCCAGAGTCTGGTGACCACTTTGTCTACTGGATTATCGACCGCAGCGTGATCGTCACGCGAACGCCCTCGGGCGAGATTAAAGGGTTTATCAATTCCTGTCGGCACCGAGGGCGGTGTTTGCGCGATGAATCTGGCTCGGTCGATAAGTTCCGCTGCCCTTCCATGGCGCGACTTGGGACCTCGATGGCCAGTTCAAAGGCATCCCCAATGACTGGGACTTTGAGCACATCGCCGATCGCGACATGAGTTTGCCACAGGTCAAAGTCGCCACTTGGGGAGGCTTCGTTTATTAACTTTGACCTAGATTGCCAGCCCTTGAGACTATCTTGGATGTATTGCCACAGCATTTGACGGTTCCCTTAGAGAAGTACTTCAAGGCGTATCAGTGCAACGTGTCATGAACTGTAATTGGAAGAGTCGGGGCCGAGGCATTATGGAGTCCTGGCACACCGTGAGACGCACAAGACAAATTCTGACCTTCACGGGCGATGCGAACTCTCAATACGATACCTTTGGCGATAATGTCAGCCGATCAGCGACGCCCATGGGGGTTGCAAGTCCCCACCTCAGTGAGGTGAGCGAAGAGACCATCACGCGGGATATCTTAAAGCTCTCAGGCCGCATGGCCACCGACAGTGACGCCAATGTCGACATGCCCACTGGCCAGTCGGCGCGCGAGTACGTTGCCAAGATGAATCGTGAAATGTTTGAAGAAGCCGCGGGTGAACAATTTGATGATCCCACGATGGCTGAGCTACAGGACGCTATTCTTTACAGCTTGTTTCCTAACTTGCAGGTGTGGATAGGCTACGGCGGCAACATCGTTTATAAGTTTTTGCCAAACGGCAACGATCCCGACAGCTGTATTTTTGAGGTCATGATCCTGCTGCGCCACCCAGAGGGCACTGAGCGCCCCGCCGCCGGCCCTCTGCACGGTGCTACCCGCGGACGAGCCCTTCGCATCTTGCGAGGCGCTGGGCTCTCTGGGCCCGGTCTTTGATCAAGATGATGCGAATTTGCCGGCGGTACAAAAAGGCATGAAGAACTCGGCCACGGGCAAAGTCATACTAGCGAGCTATCAGGAGAGCCGGATACGACACTTACATCAAACCATTGATAAGTATTTGAACGCCTGAGATCTGTCTCCCCCCCTGACCTGATATCCCCAGATGTCAGGCCGGCGTAACCCCGCCCCCCCGAGGGGGGCCTTAGCAGCGCATCGCAGGAGATCCAAGCTCAGCAGCGGGTGTTACAACCCGCGCCTAATCGATAGCACGCCAGCCCGAGGCCGCGCCAAAGCCACAATGGCTAGTTAGTCGGCGGCGCTGCTGTAATAAGCCCACGCATCAACGATCGGCTTAGGGTCGAAGTAATAGGGACGAATCTCGCACACTTTGTCGTCGCGGAACCGGAAAACCTCTGCCAGCTGAGCAGAGGCCAAATCAGGGTTTTCAAACCGAAAAGAGATCAGATTTACCACATAGTCCCCCCCCACAGACATACCTTCAGGTTCCAAATCGGCGACCTTCAAGGTTCCAAAAACATGCGCGTACAGGCCCCTAAGCGCTGTCTTACCGCGATACTCCCCGGCCATAGGAAGCCCTTCAGCTTCTATGATAAAAAAATCGTCGGTCAGCAGCATTTCGGCAGTATCAAAATCTCCCGCACCCGTGCTCGCGTAGAGCTTGGCAACAATGGCCAGCTTTTCATCATCTGTCATGGTTAAGGTCTCCTCTGATTGCTATCGATTAATCCTGTGGTGGGCCGGTTGCAGCCGGGCAACGAAGCGAACTCAGCGCAGAAGGTCAATTCAGTTCCGCATATTGCCGGATCACTCGCTTGCCCAAGGCCATCTCGTGAACCTCATCGGGACCATCTGCTTGACGACACCATCGCGCGTAGTTGAACTGCTCCGCCATACACCAGTCTTCAGTGAGGCCACCCGCTCCGTACATCTGCATGCATCGATCGATAAGGTACTGAATTAATTTTGGGATGGTAATTTTAGTGGCCGAAATAAGCTCGATCGACGGCTTCACACCATGGGTGTCAATGTGCCAACAAGTCTTATGCACCAGCAAACGGGCCATTTCGAGTTCTGCGTAGCTGCGAGCAATGTTCTCGCGAATCGATTGGTGCTCGCTCAATTTTTTGCCAAACGTCTCACGCGCTTCAACCCGCTGGCAAGCCAGTTCCAAGAGACCGCTGTCCCGCGCCAATCAGCCTCATGCAATGATGCATTCTGCCCGGCGCCAGGCGACTTTGTGCAATATCAAACCCTCTGCCTTCCCCGAGTAACAAATTGTCGACGGGCACCCGCACATCGGTAAAAGTGACCTCCGCATGGCCAATGGGTGCATCGTCATACCCCAGCGTCGTCAGCGGACGGAGAATATCTACCCCTGGGGTCTCTTTCGGCACCAGAATCTGCGACTGCTGCAGGTGACGATTGGCATTGTTAGGGTCACTTTTACCCATGACGATAAAGATCTTGCAGCGCTCGTAAGGGGCACCGGTAATGAACCACTTGTGACCATTGAGCACCCACTCGTCACCGTCGCGACGAATCTGAAGCTCAATATTAGTGGCGTCGCTTGAGGCGACTTGCGGCTCCGTCATCGCGTAGGAGGAACGGATATCGCCCGATAACAGCGGTTCTAACCAAGCGCGCTTTTGCGCTTCGGTGCCAAACTTCATGAACACTTCCATATTGCCCGTGTCTGGCGCGTTGCAGTTAAAGGCTTCTGGCGACCAGATTACCCGTCCCATTTCCTCTGCCAGCGGGGCGTAATCTAGAAAGCTCATGCCGCCGTGATCGCTGTATTGGGCAAATTCGGGCGGCACGAAGAGATTCCATAACCCCGCAGCCTTAGCTTTGTCCTTTAGCGCATCCATCAGCGGCATCGACGCAAAACGATCCTCAGCCTCATGCAAAGCAGTGCGATAGGGCACTTCATTAGGGTAAATGTGCTCAGACATAAACGCTTTCAACTGAGCCAATATATGCGTGCTTTTTTCGCTGGGGTTGAGCATGTCCTACCTCATTCTGAATAGATAAAAGTACCCGCTGGATGGCGCCCAATCCACAACTGCAAACGCGCGAAAGCAAAGGGGATAAACAAGCAGGCTGGTTTGTTTTAACCGTAACCCCTACTATATAGTTATCGACCGCTGACAAACACCCTCGGGTACTCACCCAGTGTCGTTGGCGCACGAGTAATTCAGCAGACAAGGTGTATCCTTACCCAACCTGATCTCAGTAGAGGACCCAATGTGAACGCTTCCAGCCCCCTACCAACAGACTCTGACGCCTTTCGCACCGCTGTGAGAGATTTTTTGAGTGAAGCACTGACACCTGAATTGATTCGGGCAGGTGAGCGCACCACCAGTGTCTTCTCAGACTTCGAGGCAGGTCGGCAGTGGCAATCCATCCTGCATCAGCGCGGATGGGGAGCACCCGATTGGCCTCTAGAGTACGGCGGTACAGGCTGGGATATTCAGCAACGCTATATTTTTCAAGAGGAGTGTCGACAGGCTAATGCGCCTACCCCGGTCATGATGGGCATTCAAATGCTGGGGCCAATGCTGATGCACTTTGGCACGCCAAGCCAAAAAGAGCGTTTTTTACCCGGCATCATCTCGGGCGAAAACGTCTGGTGTCAGGGCTACTCTGAGCCTGGTTCCGGATCAGATCTCGCCTCCCTCAAAACGACAGCTGACCATGATGGCGACGATTTCATTGTCAATGGCACCAAAATCTGGACCAGCATGGCCCATTACTCAGACTGGATTTTTTGCTTAGTACGCACCGATAAGGCGGTCAAACCGCAAGCCGGCATCAGCTTTCTCTTGGTCGATATGGCGACACCTGGCATCACTGTGAAACCCTTCACGAGCCTCGATGGTGAAATAGAACAATGTCAGGTTTTCTTTGAGGACGTGCGAGTGCCCGCGGACAATCTACTAGGGCAAGAAAACCAAGGTTGGACCGTTGCCAAGTCACTGCTTGAGTTTGAACGCGGTGGGCAGCACTTTACTATCGACCTGAAAAAGCAGCTCAGCAAGATACAGCGCATGATGTCGACGGAGACATGCCGCGTTTCGGGCGACCCCACCTTTGCGTACCGCGTTGCTGAGACACAGATTGACGTTATGGCACTGGAACAAACCGAGCTGCGCATTAAAGGCAGCCTGACCGCCGGAGATAATCCTGGTGCCCTGTCGTCGCTGGTGAAAGTGTCGGGCACAGAGCTGGGACAATGCTGCGCTGAGCTGCTCATTGAAGCGGCTGGCCAGAGTGCAATACCGTGGCAAAGCGAGGTGTTAGCGCCGTCTTATAGCGGCAGCACCGCGGCCGCCAGCGAATCGGTCACCACCATGGCGGAATATATCAACAGCCGAGCCACTACTATTTATGGTGGCACAGCAGAAATTCAACGCAGCATCATCGCCAAACACGTGCTTGGGCTCTGAGGTACTAGCGTGACAATGACCGAAGAACAAACCATGCTATGGGATACCGCAGATCGATACTTGCGCGACCATACCGATTTTAATCAGCGTCGTGATCAGATCGCCGAGGCAATTTATAACCAGCCCGAGAAATGGCAGGCCTTTGCTGAAATGGGCTGGTTGGCAATGCCCTTTCCAGAGTCGCTAGACGGGCTGAACTTTGGCCTACGCGAAATCGCCATTCTCGCTGAGCTGTGCGGCCAATATCTTGTCACTGAACCTTTAATCGATGCGCTCGCCGTCGCAAGTACCGTTTTGATCCGCAGTGAGCAAGCTGCCACACTCGTTCCAGGGGTTATCTCCGGCGATCTGATTGCGATAGCGGCCATTGATGAGCCGACGGCCGGGAGTCGACTTTCTCCCTCTTGCACCCTGTCGCAGACGGACTCTGGCTGGCGCTTGCAGGGGAAAAAATACTGGATCAGTGCCGGCGCATCCGCCACACACTTTGCTGTGTTGGCAGATAGCAGCAACGGACTCGCGTGGGTGCTGGTGGCAAAAAATGCAGCAGGCCTCAGCTGCGAAACCTTTCCAACGCATGACGGAAAAGGCGGCGCCAATTGCCATTTTGACCTCCCCATCAGCGACGACCAAATATTACTCATGGGAGATGCTGCGGCAGAAGCGCTGTCGGCCTTCCGCGAGTGCGCGATGATACTCAGTAGCGCAGAGACCCTAGGCGCAGCGCAGGCAGCATTAGATACCACCGTGGATTACACCAAACAGCGAGAGCAATTTGGGCAACCACTGGCGTCGTTTCAGGCGTTGCAACATCGCATGGCCAATATGCTCATCCAAACAGAGCTCACTCGATCCCTTGTCTATTCTGCGTGTGACGCGGCAGACCACGACTCCCCAGATCGAGGACGTTTCGCGCGGGCAGCCAAAGTCAAATCTGCCGCTGTGGGTAGAAAGGTGACGCAGGAAGCGATTCAGCTGCATGGCGGCATCGCCACCACCGATGAATACATCGTGGGACATTTCTTTAAGCGCGTCACCGCATTAGAAACCTGGGTTTGCTCGAAGGGAGAAGCACTTCAAGAATTCATAGCCCTGGATGCCAAAAAGGTCGCCTCAGCGAATTCCGCATCACGACACTAACTACTAAGGAGAAAAGTAATGGACTTACAACTAAAAGATAAGGTAGCCCTGATTACTGGGTCCACCAAAGGCATTGGCCGTGCAATCGCAGAAACGCTAGCGGCTGAGGGCTGCCACGTCGGTGTCTGTGCGCGCAACCAGGCCGAGGTTGACGAAACGGTTGCCTCCCTTACCAGTAAAGGCGTTAAGGCCTGCGGTAGCGTTGTCGACGTCACCGACGCGGCTTCTCTTGAAGCGTGGGTCGGAGGCGGGGGACGACGAAGCGGCGGAGACGCAGGCGGTGGTGCTGCTCGCGGCAGTTGGCTGGGGTAGCGTGGCGAAGCGGGCTGGCGCGCCAACTTTGAAGCGGACATGCTGGGAACGTGGCGTGGCGTAGAATTAACGCAGCCGTATCTCGAAAAATCTGATGCAGGCGCCATTGTGGTGATTTCAACTACTGCGGCTGTAGAAGCCTTCGCTGGCGCCAGTCCTTACGGCGCGATCAAAGCCGGACTTTTGAATTATGCGAGCAATTTAGCGCAAGCCCTCGCAGGATCCGGGATCCGCGTGAATTCAGTGAGTCCCGGACCCGTCTACTTTGAAGGCGGCGCTTGGGAGCAAATCAAAACGCATATGACGGATTTTTACGATGCGACCATTGCTAACATTCCCATGGGACGAATGGGCGATAATTACGAAATAGCAGACACCGTGGCTTTCTTAGCAAGCCCCCGCTCGGCCTGGACAACAGGCACCAATGTGGTGGTTGATGGCGGCTTTACCAAACGCGTTCAGTTCTAACCGTCGCTGCCTGATCAAGAACCCCAGAGGTATCTGGGGTTTTTTTTGCCTGTTAATCGGGATCAGTGCGCCAGTGTCTTGGTGCCTTAGTGCGTCTCGGTAATGAGACGATCGAGGTCACGTAGCGTCGCAATCAACGCTCTGCAAGGAATGCGCTTCTTACCCAATGTTTCCTCAGCCATGGGCGCGACAGCGCATTGTTCAGGCATAGGGGCATCCTGTTTTAACAGGTCATACAGCGTGGGTAAAAATACGTACTGTAGCCACTGCTCCATTTCAAGTACATCGACAGCAAAAGGTTGGTCCGACGCCAAGGATTCTGGTGAGCGCGCTTCTGCAGACCATAGGCCCAACTGCCTTAAGCCAGCCTCCAGCTCAATCAATTGCGCCGCAATGGCATTTCGCGCAGCTTCTTGCGATGTTAGCGCCATCTTTTTACCCCCTACTTTACCGTGACGTTCTTCCCGCCAACTCAAAGGTGAAGGCTGGCAGTGTATCCAACATCGCTCGCCCATAACGGCGACTCAATAAGCGCTTGTCGAGGAGTGTAATACGGCCCTCATCGTCTTCAGTGCGTTGCAGTCTGCCGCTCGCCTGAATCAACTTCTGTGCGGCATCCGGGACATTGATTTCCATGAAGGGATCCCGACCCTGTGCATCGAGTAATTCCGCGTGAGCCGAGGAAATCGGATCATCGGGCACTGCAAAGGGTAACTTAGCAATGACCACATGCCGGCAGTAATCGCCCGGCAGATCGATACCTTCGAAAAAACTCGCCAATCCAAATATTGCCGACGGCTCGCCCTTGTCAATATTTCGGCGATGCTCCGTGAGCAAGGCATTCTTACTCAATTGGTCTTGCACCAACCGATGATGCGAGATCACGGTGGCGATACCCGCCAGTACTGCCTCAAGCTGGCGACGTGAGGTGAACAACATCAAGACACCGAGGTCGTCTCGTATGAGATCCGGTATCAGCGCAATAAGTTCCTCAGTATGGGCATCAGTTTGGCTCGGCTCAGTTGCCATGATCGGTACCGAAAACGTGGCTTTCTTCGGATTAAAAGGACTTGCGACTTGTTTCCACCGCGCAGAACTCGGTATTCCCGAACGCTCTCTAAAACGATCAAAAGTACCCAGTGCGGACAGGGTGGCGGACGTCACTACCGCTCCAGCCGCCCTGTCCCACAGCGCGTCCTTCAGCAGCTCGCCGGGCAATATAGGGCTAGCCCGACATTCTACCGACTGCAGATTGCCTCGATGCAGACACCAACGCGCCCAGCCGTCACCGGGCTGGTCAGTACCTGGGGCTTGAGCAAAAGCCTTCCAGACGGCAACTTGCTGCTCCGCGCGGGCCACCATTCCTTGCGCATTAATCAAGTCGAGATCGGGATCACTGGCAGGCTCGCCTTGCGCCTCTGGCACAAAGGCCGTCTCGTTCGTTCTATTTTCGAGCATTGCCTCTAGGCGGCCAGCTTCTCGATACAACTTCTCCCATTGCAATAAAAGCATGGCGGCTTGTTCGGCAAAATCAGCAGGAACTCGACCATGAGGTAAACGATATTCCGCTCGCTCCACCCCCTCATCTGGAAACAATGTCCAGACTGTCTCGGCAATCTGGAGGGTGCGCTCTAGGAGATCGTCAAAGAGTGCCGCGAGTGTCGGCATCATCCTCTCATCGAGTCCGCGCGTGATCCATCCAGCGCTTGAGCTCTCTATCCAGCGTTCACTGTCCCGTAACCCCTGCAGAGTAGAGCCACTGTGAAAGCGGAGTGCAAAGTGATTCAGACATTTACTGGGCAGCTGATGCCCCTCATCAAAGATATAAAAACAATCTTCAGGTGCTGGCAGGATGACCCCACCGCCAAGACGCAAATCTGACAGCACTAAATCATGATTAGTGACCACAATATCGGCATTTTCCAAGCCCTCACGCGCACGAAAAAAACTGCATTGGCTCACGTGTGGACAGCGGCGACCAATGCACTGACTCTGCTCAGTCGACACCAATCGCTTAATTCCCACATCAAGACTGCCAGGCCAAGCATCGAAGTCGCCATCCCAACGACCAGAACCCAGCGCAGCTACCATCTCATCAAAAATGGGTCCCGCTAGCGCCCTGTCGGGGGCTGCGAACTCGTCGGGGTAAAGGGGGATAACAGGGTCGATAACTTGCTCGGACAGTTGGTGGTCAAGTTTCAGCAGGCAAATATAGCGACCTCGCCCCTTGGCAAGGGCTGTCTCATACTCAAGACCACTGTTGCGCATCACATCGGGCAAATCGCGAAATAAAAGCTGTTCCTGCAGCGCAATCGTGGCCGAAGCCACCACCACTTTTTTCCCTCGCTTTCGGGCTATCGGTAGGGCGGCGACTAAATAAGCCACGGTCTTTCCGGTACCCGTCCCCGCCTCTACTACTGCAATGGGGGGGTCAGCCTCGGGATCACCCAAGGCATTAGCTACCTCAGCGATCATTTGACGCTGCCCCCAACGCGGGTTGAGTTTCAGTGCCTCAGTGAGCGTCTGATAAGCCACGCGGATCTCGTCCTGTAGCGCTTCATCGATCACATTAAGCGCCCTCTGTGGCGACCGTTTCGCTCAATAAGCGACTGACTGGATTGGCGTACATTGCCAATATTTGGTCTCGGTATTGCATCGGGGCGGCTTCGATTCGCAACCGGAACGCTGACTCGGAAATGTCCCCCTCATGAGAGGTCACAAAATCGGGCACCTTCTGGCCATGAAGCCACTCCCAAGCCCAGACATTGGTTCGATACAAACGATAATAGGCGACCATCTGCTGATCGATGGCACGCACAACACCGGCGACGTCTAGCTCAGGGTCAAGCGGATCTCCAAAATGCAGATGTACGCAGCCCTTTTGACCCATAATCCCGAGGGACATTGATGCCACATCCTCAAATTCAGCCTTGGTGTAGGCCGCCCCAGCAGACAGCTCGGCTGCTTTCAATACATCGCAGGGATCCAGCTCGTAAGCAATCACGAGCGGGACGATATTAAGGCTTTTCAGCACAGACTCTCGTGTTTCATTCGGACCCCGAGACAGCGTCAGCATTTTGATCACCGCGGGTTCTGTCACATCACAGCCATCCTTTGCCCGCCCCTCTCGCTGCGCGATCCAAATGGGGTTGTGGTCTTGGGTAACAGACTGTCGTATGAATCTCGCTAATAGCTTAGTCGCCGCAAATAACGCCCTAGGGCCGCCGAGATTTCGCTTCACCACAAAGCTTTTATTGAGGCGCATTAAGTCAGCCACCCACTGTTTGGATAGCAAGTTGTCGCCGATCGCAAGCGACATCGTCAGCGCCCCCATACGATGCAACGCGTAATTCGCATACGCGGCATCCAGAATAATATCGCGGTGATTACTCAGATACACACGGGCCTGCGTCAGGTCGAGATGCTCAATACCGCTGACCGAGAACCGTGACGTTTTCTTGATCATGCGCGACAAGGCTGGCGCGATGAGGTTTTGGAGATCTTCGATTGACGACAACCGACGCACGGTCCTCTGTAACCACAGTCTCGCGAGGGCTTGGGCGAAGGTAGGCCAAATACGGTTAAACCGAGACAGCCGCCACTGGGCAAGGGTCTCTATCAGCTCAGCATCGAGGGCCAATCGGCGCAGGATATCGGGGGCCTCACGGTTGGAATAAGGCCTGATCTCTGCGAAGGGATCATCGTCGTGCAGCGGTTCGATCTCTGTCATGCGATTCCTGTGATCAAGCACCACGTCATTGTGCCCTTGCTTGCGGCTTTCTGGTACCCTTCGCGGCGCATCGCAACCTACCTTTCAGAGAGGACAAATGGAAGCTTCAAGTTCGTTTTTAATGACCCTAGGGGCCGCGTGCTTGCTAGTCAGCTGGGTGCTGCTCATGATTACATCCTGGCGCGCAGAATTTACTTGGGGGATGGTTACCCTATTGTTACCCCCCATCAGCTATGGCTACGCCCTGTTTCGCTTAGACCAGGCGGGCTCTTCGGTCGCTTTTGCGGCGCTGGGCTGGTTACTGATCGGATTAGGGTGGTAAACAGTTAATAAGCCCTATTAGCCGCGTTGTCGTGATCCTGCTAGTTGACATTGAATCGTGTATCTCTGATCATTCGCGCCCGTTTGATAGTCCCTTGGAGATTACTGGTGGCTAATTCCCCCCAAGCACAAAAGCGTGCTCGACAAAATGACAAGCGTCGGGCACATAACGCCGGCTTGCGATCGTTGGTGCGCACCAAAATTAAGCAAGTCGTTGCGGCAATCGATGCCGACAATGCGCAGGAAGCGCAAGCGGCCTACGACTCAGCGGTCCCTGTGATTGACCGAATGGCGAATCGGGGCATCATCAAAAAGAATAAGGCGGCACGGCATAAGAGCCGTCTGAACGCGAGAGTGAAAGCACTCAGCAATTAAAACCCCTTACCTAGAGGGCTCACTTGCCCTCGAGGTAAGTCGCCAATACCGCTTTTATTTCCCGCGTAATGGTGCCCTTCATTGGCCTCATCAGGAGGCCCAGCTTCAACTCACCGTGAACTTTTTCTTCGTCTAACGAGACGGTGCCTGAATAGCCCGTTCCACTGAATACGAGTTCGGCGTCATGCCTCATCACGTTGGCGCCTAAGTTCTGTGACAGGTAGTCATGCAGCGCCTGCAGGGCCCGCTCCTGGGCATCGGCGTCAAGGTGATGAGACTCTGATAAATAAATGGCAGACATACAGTAATCCGATTGGGATGCGGCTGACACCCGGTTATGCTGTGTGCTCCCAATGGTACACTGCGGCCCCATGAAAATGCTCACTGATACTAGCATCCGCTTCCTATTTGACGGCATTGATGTGCGTGGAGAGACCGTCAAGCTAGGCTCAGCCCTAGTTGATATGCTAGGGCAACAACCTTATAGCAAGACGGTCACTCGCTTACTCGGCGAGTTTGCCTCCGCCGCCGTGCTGATCAGCAACAATTTGAAATATGAAGGCAGGATAATTCTGCAAGCAAAAAGTAGCCAAGCGATTACCCTTGCGATGGTGGAGTGTTCGAGCAAAGGCCATATTCGCGGCATTGCCCAAGGCGACATAGAACAAGAGAGCACAGACCCCATGTCGCTGCTCAAGGGTGGGCAGCTAGCGCTAACGATAGAACGGGATCAAGGACAGCGATATCAAGGGATCGTCGCCTTGGAAAACGGCTCTCTCGCTGAGGTCCTAGAAGCCTATTTTGCTCAGAGTGAACAACTGGGGGCCAAATTTTGGCTTGCCAGTGACGGCCAAACCAGCTCAGGCTTGATGCTGCAACAGCTCCCCGCACAGCTATCCCAAGGGACTGCGCGTGAAGATCAGTGGCACCACCTCTGCACGCTGGCTGAAACCATCAGCTCGGCTGAGTTGCTGGACCTACCTCCAGAGACACTATTATTCAAGCTTTATCATGAGGAAACCGTAACGCTGTACCCACCCACCCCCATTTTGTTTAAATGTCGGTGCAGTCGCGAGCGAAGTGCCGATACCATTGCCTTACTGCCGGAATCAGAAAAAGCGGACATTCTCGCTGAACAGGGTGAGATCACGTTGACTTGTGAACTATGCGGTACATCATATCGTTTTGGCCAAGAGGTGATGGATACAGCCGCTAGCAACAGTGAACCCACTGGCGAAGAGACTAGGACGCTTCATTAGAATCTGACGAAGGAACGACGAACGAATCAATAGCGGAACGACGAGCCACTCACACAAACCCATTGCCATTATGCATTCATCACGGAACCCAAAATGACCGACGCAGTCCCCACTCCTCCTAAAACTCACACCGAACTATTGCCTGCCGCGCTCATTGAAATGGCACTTGAACGGGGTGAGGGCATTTTATCTGACACCGGCGCCTTGCGAATCGAAACCGGACCGCGCACCGGTCGATCGCCCGCGGATCGCTTTGTCGTTAAAGAGCCCTCCAGCGAGGAAGCGATCGACTGGGGGGGCGTTAATCGACCGTTTGACGCAGATCGCTTTGACGCGCTTTGGGAGCGCGTTAAATCCCACGCCAGTCAGTCCGAGACATGGGTGCAATACATGCATGTTGGGGAGCACAGTGATCACTACCTGCCGGTAAAAGTGATCACTGCCACCGCTTGGCAATCCTTGTTTGGGCGCAACATGTTCATCCGGCCTGAAACCTATAACCCATCGCATAAACCCGAATGGAAAATACTCAATGTCGCCGACTTTGTCTGTGACCCTGAGCGCGACGGCACGCACTCTGATGGCACCGTCATCATTCATTTCGGGCAACGCAAAGTCCTAATCGCCGGCATGCGCTACGCCGGAGAAATGAAAAAAGCGATGTTCTCAGTGCAGAATTTCTTACTGCCAGAGAAGGACGTCATGCCGATGCACTGTTCCGCCAATATTGGCGAGGCCGGCGACACCACCTTATTCTTTGGCCTTTCGGGTACCGGCAAAACGACGCTGTCAGCGGATCCCAATCGTTACCTCATTGGCGATGACGAGCATGGCTGGTCTAAAGGGTCAGTCTTTAATATCGAAGGCGGTTGTTACGCGAAAACTATTGATTTAAGTCAGAAAAATGAGCCCGTCATTTGGGATGCGATCCGTACCGGTGCGATCATAGAAAACGTGGTGCTCGACGAGCAAGGACATGCCGACTACTGCGATACCAAGCTGACCGAAAATGGTCGCTGCTGCTACCCCCCTTGAGCATGTTCAAAAACGCTCATCCAGTAATGCGGGCGGAGAACCCGGTTGCGTCATTTTTCTAACCTGTGACGTATTTGGTGTCTTACCTCCCGTTTCGATCTTATCCAAAGAGGCTGCGGCATTTCATTTTCTCTCCGGTTATACCGCCCGAGTGGGTTCTACCGAAGTGGGCGCAGAGGCTGGTATCAACCCCACGTTTTCGACCTGTTTTGGCGCACCTTTCATGCCAAGACCGGCAGGCGACTACGCAGAGCTGCTGATCAAGCGCATTGAAGATTTTGGCAGTCAAGTTTACTTGATCAATACCGGATGGGCTGGAGGATCTGGCGCACCTGGCGGAAGTGGCGCACGCTTTCCCATCCCCGTTACCCGCGCAGTGGTCAAAGCAGCGCAAGAAGGCGCGCTCATTGGCACCGAGACTCAGCACATCGAGAGCCTCAATCTTTATTATCCCACCCACATAACGGGCGTTGATCCGCAGTACAACGAACCCCAAAGCGGGCTGGAAGAACGATGGTGCCTATGAAGAACAGGCCCATCAATTGGCGACGCTCTTTACAGAGAACATTAAAAAGTTTGATGTGAGTGACGCCATCATTGCCGCCGGCCCACAGCCGCTCTGATGCGATAATCAGTCATCGGGATGTCTGGCGAATGTCCCACCGGGACAGGCCCTCGGCCTACGACGGGCTAGGGGTTTCCCGTTGGTGGCGTTGATCGCGATCCAAGAAGCGAGATTTGAAGGCGCTCAGATCCTCCGCGATCAGGTACAGCGCAGGGACCAGTATTAGCGTAACACCTGTGGCGAACAGCACACCGAACGACAATGAGGTCACCATAGGAATCAGAAACTGTGCCTGAACGCTTGTCTCTGACATGATCGGGAGCAGGCCCACAAAGGTCGTCAAAGACGTCAATATGATGGGGCGAAAGCGGTCCTCACCGGCCTGCAGCAACGCACTGACAACCTCTTGCCCCTCCCCTCGGAGCCGATTGATACGATCGATCAAAACCAGATTGTCGTTCACAACAACGCCGGCACACGCGGTCACGCCCATGATGGAAAACAGACTGACCTGCCAGCCAAGGATCATGTGTCCGAATATAGCGCCCATCAAACCAAACGGGACGGCGGTGAGAATCAACATCGGCTGCCAATAGGACCGAAATGCAACGGCCATCAGCGCATAGATAATCATCATAGCGAGCGCCATGAGCCTGACTGTGGCATCCCGAAATTCAATTTCTTCCTGCAGCTCACCATCCAAATTCACATATAAATCGGGGTATTGCTGCAACCAAGTGGGCAGATAATCTCGAAATACCGCATCGACAATTTCTCTGGGAGGTGGGCCATTAGTCTCAACGTCAGCATCAATCTCGAGTGTTCGAAGCCTGTCGAGGCGCTCCAATTTTTGGTAACCCGCCTCTACTCGATAACTGGCAACGGATTCAAAGGGCACCTCCCCCCGCCCCGGAACACGAATATACATATCATTCAGATTGGCAATCGCCAGCCGCTCCTTCTCGGGGTAGCGCACCATCACTTTCACATCTTCACGACCACGAGGAATGCGTTGCGCCTCGGCGCCATAAAATGCCTGTCGCACTTGCCGCGCGACATCGGCGAGCCCAATGCCCAGCGTTTCCGCTGCTGGCTTGAGTTCGAGTACCAATTCATCACGAGGGCTATCAAAACTGTCAGATACATCAAAGACACCGGGATAAGACAGCAGGGCGGCCCTGACATCAGCGGCCAACGCTTCCAGATCCTCAATGTTGCGCGATGCCAGTACCAATCTAATGGGCTTGCCAGGGTCGCGAATGGTGTAATCCATGCGGACCTCCTTCGCCTCATTCAACGAACCAGACGCAGCACGCAACGCCTTAGCGAAGGCTTCCGTATCCACGCCTTGACCCAGAGCTTGCACAAATACCTCGACCTCGTTATCGCGTGCTCGGCCCAAAATACTGCCGATGGCGGGTGCGCCCTCGTATTCTGAACGTTGGTTCCATTCGCTCTTGAGCGTCTCAGCGGTCTCAACGACCCGCTGCATCACCTGCTCAGATTGCAGGAATGCGCCCCCTTCTGGCATGGTAATGCGCGCCTCAACAAAGTCAGAGTTAATGCGGGGAAAAAAGGCCGAGCGCAGCCACCCACCACCATAAAACGCTAGGCTCAAGCTCAACATCACCAGAAAAAAGCCGGCCACCAAAACATGGTGCTGCAAGGCCCATCGTAATAATGGCCGATAACGATTTTTCGCCACTGACATTAACCAGTCGGCGCAAGCGTGACGCCACAACGTCAACTGCTTGAGCAAAGGCGTTGTGGGCGGCTTTTCGGGTCCGATTTTTGATAGGTGAGCCGGCAAAATCAGCAGGCACTCGGCGAGGGAGAACGTCAGCGCTAATAATACGACAATCGGGATACCCTTCGCGGCATGTGCCCATTCGCCCGGCATAAACATCATTGGTGCAAAAAACACCATCGTGCTGATCACCGCGAACAGAACCGGCTTGACCACCTCTCGCACGCCCCATAAGGAAGCGTCACCGCTATCGAGGCCCCTGCACTGAGCGGTATGAATCGATTCCTCCGACAATAATGGCATCGTCCACGACAATACCGAGCACCAGTAAGAAGGCGAACAAGGAGATCATGTTCAAGCCCACTCCGGTATATGGCAGTAAAAAAAACGTCCCGAGAAAAGCCACTGCAATACCAACAGAAACCCAGACGGCGACTACCGGCCGCAAAAATAGTACGAGCACCAAAAAGACCAACGCCAATCCACCCAAGCCGTTTCTTCAACAGTGTTTCAACCCGATCCTTGAATGGCACCGCCGCGTCTCGCCAAAATGATAATGACGCGCCCTCGGGTAGGTTTGGCGTTTGTGCGCCCACCCACTCAGTAATCACACGAGAAGACTTTACGACATCGGGGTTTGTCGTCACGTAGGCGTACAAACCATGATCAGGCATGCCATCGAAGCGACTGATCGTATCGACATCCTCAAATCCATCTTCGATTGTTGCCACCTCACCGAGATAAATCTGTGTCCCATCTCGCGCGGTAATCAGCACAATTTTTTCGAAATCTTCTCGGTAGTAGGCTTGTCCCCGCGTCTGCACGCGAATGTCACCGTCGTCTCCTTTGATGGCACCCGCCGGTAAATTAAGAGAGGCCGATTGAATGGCGCGAACCACGTCGTCGAAAGACAGCTTGTGGCGGCGTAAATCAACTTCAGAGACATTAACGGACACTTCGTACCGACGCGGCGACACCAAATCGACCACTGATATCCAAGGTTGCCTAGCCAAGTCATCGCGAAGCGACTCTCCGAGCTCTTTCAGCTCCCATTCGTCTAAATCGCCCGCCAACTCGACAATACCGAGCAAATGGCGATACACCAATTCAGTGACCACAGGACGCTCAGCATCGGTGGGAAGGTCGTAATTGCATCGATGCGGGTTTTGATTTCGTTGGTTAGTCGCTGCGTCGGATAACCCGGGAGTGCTTCGACTACCACCTGACCCAGGCCGTCTAAAGCGGTCGATCGAATTTCTTTGATACCATCTAGATCGTGAATAGCCTCTTCAACGCGGACGCAAATCTGCTCCTCCACTTCCTTAGGGCTAGCTCCCGGAAACGGCATGGCGATGCTCACCCGGTCAATCACAGGAGTTGGGAAAAAACTGTTTGTCGAGACCGGGAATGTTGTAAAGCCCGCCCACCACTAGCACCAACATGAATAATTGGCGGCGATGGGGTTGCCAATAAACCAACCCAACAAGCCGTTTTTTTCAGCTGCCACTACTGTTCACTGCCATTGCGAAGCACCTCGGCCACCTCGACTGCAGTGCCTGATGACAACAAACTGCTCTGTTCTAGTACGATGCGCTCCCCTGCTGCAACTCCTCGCACCCAGACCCGTTCCTGCGCTCTGCGTAATAACTCAACCGGCAAGTCGTTCAAGGCGATCCCCTGCTCCCAGACGCAGCACAGTGTTGTCGCCTCGCAGCGCGGTTGCGGGCAGTTCAATAGACTGCTGGATCGGCTTACCCCCGGATGCTTGCCTCCACAAACAGCCCTGGTGTCAGTGGCGGCCGACGCTGAACCCCTTCACTGAACGGATCGTTGACCTCGGCAATGGCAAAAGTAGCCCGGCTTTCGCGGTCAATGCTCGCCTGCATTCGCGTGATCTGGCCCTGCCATTGCCAGCGCTCCCCACCAAAACGAGCCGTCAACGTCACGTCAGGATAAGTATCAATGCCCGTCTCAAATAAGGGCAAAGCCAACAAAGCAAGTTGCGACTCACTGATCGGAAGGAGTACTTCAACTCGGTCAGTTGCATAAACTTGGGCCAACGAGGCACCGGGTGCCACAAACTGCCCGACGTCAACCAACTTTTTTTCCAATCGTCCGTCAAAGGGCGCCTTAAGCGTGGTTCGTGCCAGCGCTAATTTGGCCGCTTCCACATCCGCTTGAGCGGCTACAAGCGCAGTTTCGGCGGCGTAGAGCTGCGGTTTTCTCAAAAACAAATCGTTAGCTGCGTTCGAACCCAGATCACGCCACTCTCGCTTCGCTTGTAAATTCCGTCCTCGCTCCTCAGCGAGACGCTGTGCCGCTGCCGCTTCCTGAGCGGCTGCTCGCGCTATGGCAAAGTCATAGTCTGCCGTTTCTAATTGCAACAGCGCGTCGTCTTTTCTGAAGAACCTGCCTTCTAGAAAAGCCTCGCTCACCGCTTCCACTTTACCGCCGACTTGTGCCATCAAACTGACTCGGGTCACCGGCTCCACCGTGCCTTGGGTCTGCACCCAGATAGCGTGCTCGGCGGGGACGGCGATCATCACATCGACGAGGGGCCTGCGTGCTCAACCTGTTGAGACGACTCAGCCTCAGGCTTCCCCACAAGCACCCAAAAGCAGACCACCAGACCGACGATCGTAAACGCGATTGCCCCCGCCAAACGGCGGCGAGCAAAGCGAGCGGTGCTATTACTGTGATCAGCCATTATCTGGTATCCCACCTTCCTATCTCAAATGGGGGCAAATGAGCAATTTCCAAGCCTTCATCTATATCAGTCCCCGCTGAACGTGGGACAGATGAATGTTACGACAGAGGCGTTCTTTCAGATGTCATCTATGTTACCCATGCCCCATCGAACCCGTTGCGCAGTATTACCATGTCCGACTATGTCGTTAGAGGGCGGATTCTAATTTTAAAGACCACACTGAGGCCCGTTGACATCAAACCAGAGGAGAAAAAGATGGCTGAAGCAAAGGTAAAGGCAAAAGCAAAAAGGGCGCCGAAGAAGGCGACCGCCAAAAAGGCTGCGACTAAAAGGGTGGCCGCCAAAAAGACCGTGGCGAAAAAGACCGCTGTAAAAACCAAGGCCAAAGCACAGCCCAAAGCCAAAGCACAAGCACAAGCCAAAGCTAAAGCGAGTAGCAAGAAGCGCGCACGACCGGCTGCGGTTGATACGGGACGTAAAGCGCTGTTGGCTGGCCTAGGCGTTTACGGCAAGGCTTATGACCAAGTGTTAGAGCAATTTGCGGGGATGCAAGAGCAAGTCGACGACGCACAAAATCGGCTTAGCGCCAGCCGCAAACAGGCAGAAGCCATTTATCAATCACTCGTTAAGCGCGGCAGCGCAGTCGAGAAAGACGCTCTCAGAGCACTGGCAGACCTTGAGCTCGATTCATTGGCTGACCGCACAAAGCTGGAAGCGCAAATGAAAAAGGCAAAGGCGCGCTTTGATCAATTGAAAGCGAAGTTTAACAAAGGCAAGTGAAGCAACACCGGTCCGTTTTTTTTTGGGGGAGCTCCGGCTCCACTCTCTGGAGGAGAACGCGCTCGAGTTGCACTGCTCAAACTCCTGCTTGAAGCGGCTGCACGTCAGGCCGGGATTAATGTGGGGCACTGGAGTAGCAAGCTCGATCTAATGGACGTGTCGAAGCAAACCGTTGATTAGTCCCATCGGTTACACTTTAAGTCATGAAAACTGCGCAACGTATTCTCGACACTGCCGCTGATCTCTTCAATGAACGCGGAGAGCGCAACGTGTCTGCGAGTGATATTGCCCTAGAACTGGATATCAGTCCGGGCAACCTGTATTACCATTTTAAGGGTAAGGACGGGATACTCTCCGCGCTGTTTCTCCACTTTTATCGTGACATCGCAGGAATGCTTGCGACACCCATTGCGGACACCGACTTTCTCGAAACGAACGCGCCGCTTGAGCGAAGCTGGTTGTTTTTAACCGTCATCATGGAGGCAATGTACGCACATCGGTTTATTTACCTCAACATGACAGATTTGATGCAACGCTACCCAGATATCGACCGGGGAATGCGACGGCTGATATCACTCAAACAGCGCGCATCGCGCACACTAGCAGCTGAATTACTCGCCCCTGTTGGCATCACTGCACAGCCTCAGCGACTGGACCATATTGCGGACAGTATGACGATGACCTTGAGCTATTGGCTCAGCTTTGATCACTGGATGACCCCGTCTCAGCACCCGCAGCAAGTCATTCATCGCGGCGTTTTGCAGATTTTGTCTCATTGCGCCCCGTATCTGGGCGACCAAGCGTCGGATTTTTACCACGAGTGCGAATTAATCAACGCCAGACTGCTCGATGTCGGTTCTGCATGAGTTATTATTGCGTTTGGCTACCCTTTCCTTGGTAGATCGCTCCTTGTGGAGCGAAACCCATTCACTGTTCACTATATGGAGTATCAAACATGACCATTTCTGTAGGAGATTGCATTCCTAATTGCACCCTCGCGGTGATGGGGGGAGAAGGCCCCGCACCTGTGACCACTGCCGAGCTGTTCAATGGCAAAAAGGCACTGCTTTTTGCCGTACCCGGAGCCTTTACACCAGGCTGTTCGATGACCCACTTACCCGGCTATGTCGCCAACGCAGACACCATTAAAAGTCACGGTGTAGACAGTATTATTTGCATGTCGGTGAATGACGCTTTTGTCATGGGCGCGTGGGGACAAGCTCAGAATGCAGAGCACATTATTATGCTCGCCGATGGCAATGGCGAACTCACGGCGGCACTGGGACTTGAGCTCGATGGTTCAGGCTTTGGGCTCGGCACTCGCAGTCAGCGCTTTGCCATGATTGTCGAAGATGGCAAAGTGACCCACCTCAATGTTGAGGAAGGTCCTGGGATAGACGTCAGTTCTGCCGAAACCATGATGGCGCTTCTATAGAGGGTCTAACGGCAACACGCTCCCACCGACGCGCTTTCCAGCAGGGCGTCATGTTTAGACAAGAGTGATTTCAGTTCAATCGGAGCAGGACTGAAATTAGGCCGCCGGGATCCGTCTTGGCGGCCTCTCTCAACACGCTTATGTCGTGCACGCCAATGATGCTACCGCAAGATCAGCGCCATGAGGCCGGCAATCACGATCGCCCCAAACAGGTTGAGCACCAGTCCTTCTCGCACCATCCGCTGGATCGGCAGCTCTCCACTGCCAAACACGACTGCATTGGGCGCCGTGGCGACCGGAAGCATGAAGGCGCAGCTTGCGCTCATTGCCGCGGGCACCATGAGCCATAACGGATCAATATCGACAGCCAATGCGACCGCTGCTAACACGGGCATCAGAAGGGCAGTAGTCGCGGTGTTAGAGGTCGCTTCGGTCAAGAAGGTCACCACTAACGCCAATAGCAGCATCATCAAGAAAACAGGCAATACAGCAAGCAGGGTCAACGCATCACCAACTTGCGCACTGAGTCCCGACGCGACAAAGCCCCGTGCCAAACAAATACCTCCAGCAAATAACAGCAATACGCCCCAAGGGATTTGATTCGCTTGCTGCCATTCAATAAGCGGCGCTCCCGTCTTATCACGGACGACGAATAGCGCGATGACCGCCAGCAGCGCCACTGAGGCATCGTTGGTAAAAGGTAGACCCAGCCATGCTTGCCAACCGCCAAAAGGCTCAGCGCGGGTAATCCAAGCGAGCGCAGTAAGCGCGAAAATGGTCATCACGCGTCGCTCAGCACTGCGCCACGGGCCCACTGCCGGCAATGTAATCCCTAACTCCGTCGGCAGATTCCGCGTCACCCACCACCAGGCGGCTGGCAACAGCACCGCAATGACCGGTATGCCCCACGACATCCACTGGCCAAAACTAATCGTTTGGCCGGTGGTTTCCTCGAAAACTTGAACGAAGATGAGGTTAGGAGGGGTGCCAATGGGCGTGCCCAGGCCGCCAATACTGCAAGACCACGCCAGCCCGAGCAGTAACGGCACCGCTAAGCGCTCACGATCATCACAAGATGCCAGCACGGCCATCGCAACGGGCATTAGCATCAGTGCCGATGCCGTATTGGAGATCCACATACTGAGACCTGCACCCGCCAGCATGAAGCCCATCACCAGTTGTCGAGGACGATGCCCGCCAACGAGCCTTACCACCGACAGAGCCACCCGATGGTGCGCCCCCGAGCTTTCCATACCCCGAGCCAAGAAACGCCAACAACAGGATAATCAGTGTATGCCTCATGCCAGAAATAATCGACCGTTAAGACTCCCGCCATAGGCAACACTGATAAGGGAAGGAGTGAGGTCACGGGTATCGGAATAGGCTCAAAAATCCACCAAATCATGCAGAGCCAAGCCACCACAGCTGTCACGACAATCGCGTTGCTTTGGCCTACCGTCATCAAAACCGCGGCGAGGCAGGCGGCTGAGGAGCACGCCGGGCCAGACTGTCTGTCGTGGATCTAAGTAGGTCATAATCTTCATCTGCTGTATGCTCCCCCACCCGCGTCCTTGTGTACACTCCCCCGCATGACATTAGGCAACACGACACAGTTGATCGATGGCTTCGATCGCACGATTTCGTACCTGAGATTATCGGTTACCGATCGTTGCGACTTTCGATGTCAGTACTGCATGGCGGAAACCATGCAGTTTCTCCCCCGTGCCGAGGTATTGTCCATAGAAGAGCTCCTCCGGACAGCGCGACTGTTCACTGAATTGGGGGTCAAAAAAATCCGCGTCACCGGTGGTGAACCCCTTATTCGCCGCGGCGTCGATACCCTGTTTCAAGGGATTGGACAGCTCCCGGGGATAGAAACCCTTGCACTCACTACCAATGCCAGTCATTTGGCTGAGTTTGCCCCGATACTGCGACAAGCCGGTGTGAACTCGGTCAACATTAGCTTAGACAGCCTATATGCGGACCGATTCCGGGATATCACTCGGATCGGCAAGCTAGACACGGTACTGACGGGTATCGACGCGGCCGTGCAAGCTGGCTTCGACAACATCAGATTAAACGCTGTCATTTTAGAGGGACTCAACCGAGACGAAGTCTTACCACTGACTCAATTTGCCCTCGAAAAAAAAATTGGCATCGCGTTTATTGAAGAAATGCCCTTGGGGCAAGTCAACTTAGGGAGTAAGTCCCTGAGCTATGTCTCATCAGACGAACTGATCGAAGAGTTGAGTACCCATTTCGCGCTTGAGCCCGTCAGCAGTGGTCAAACAGCCGGCCCGTCCCGCAATTTCTCAATCCCGGGGACGCAAACTCAGGTGGGTTTTATCTCGCCACATAGCAACAACTTTTGTGGATCCTGTAATCGATTGAGGATCAGTGCTGAAGGCCGCTTACTGATGTGCCTTGGCAATGAGGAATCGATCGACCTTAGGCAGCTGATGCGCGATGGCGAGAGTGACCAGGGCATCAAGACCGCTATCATTGATAGCTTGTCACTGAAACCAGAGCGACATGTTTTCGACCGTCCCAATGAGCCGCAAATTATGCGGTTCATGAATGCGACCGGCGGTTAACTTAAGCCCATCGAGAGAGAGCCCGTGTCTACTGATCACTATCCTGCATTACATCAGGTTGAAGCCATTCAAAATGCGTTTGAAGCGGCCGGCTATATTTGTACGACCCGCATCGCCACCGTGGTTCGCCTTGCGGCAGCCCTAGAAAAACCAGTACTGATTGAAGGACCGCCCGGCGTTGGTAAAACGGAACTCGCCAAAACCTGCGCCACGGTGGTCAATCGCCCACTGGTTCGCTTGCAATGTTATGAGGGACTCGACGAAAGCAAAGCACTCTACGAATGGAAATACGGCAAGCAACTCCTTTACACGCAGCTACTGAAAGAGCAGTTGGGTGACGTACTGGATGGCGCCAAGGGGCTCGACGAGTCCATGGCACGGTTACACGAGTTTGGTGACGTATTTTATTCGGAGGCTTTCCTCGAATCACGCCCCTTACTTAAGGCAATGGACGCAGACGAGCAGGTTGTGTTGTTGATTGATGAAATCGATAAAGCCGATATAGAATTTCCAAATGACCTTTTACAGGAACTCGATAAGATGGAATTCCACGTCTATGAAACTGGGTGCTCGCTCCAAACCATTAGTGTTCCTCACCAGTAACGATACGAGGGACCTCTCCGACGCGCTGAAACGCCGTTGTCTGCACCTTCACATCCCCTTTCCGTCTGTCGAATTAGAAGCAAAAATAGTTGCCAGTCGCGTGCCTGAGCTGGCGCAGTCAATGACAAAAAAGCTGGTCCAATTTGTTCACGCTGTGCGGTCACTGGATCTTAAAAAGGCGCCCGCCATTTCAGAGACGGTCGATTGGGCGAAAAGTCTTTTGCTACTGCACGCCAAAGACCTAGACAGCGCGCTTGTTCAGGACACGCTCAACGTCCTACTGAAGTATGAGGACGATATCCAAATAGCTCAGGGGCAGCTCTCAAAACTCATGGTCGCTGCAGCAGAGTCTTAGCACCAATGAAGCAGCGAGAACAAGAAAAGACCACTGACGGCGCCAATCACGGCGCCGTCAGTAGCGATCAACTGCTCGCTTTCATGCAGTATTTAAGAGGTCAAAAGATAGCGGTGTCTCCGGCCGACACGCTCGATGCCGTCGCCGTCGCCGAATTATTGGGCTATGACAATCGCTCATTGCTGCGCAACGGTCTGGCTTCGACACTGGCTAAATCTGCGCACGAACTCGCCGTATTTGAGACCGCATTCGACCAGTACTTTCAACCCACCATGCGAAGACCTGGCGCGCCTACCGCAGCTAATGATGATGACGCCAGCGCAACAGAACCCTCGGAAGCAGAGGGTCCTATGCCCGCCTCGACACCGGAGCAAGGCAATGAGGACCCACTGGACGGTCTGCGTGGCAATAGCCTATTTGATGCGCTAGAAAACAGGGATGACAGTGCCCTGTCTGTTGCCATTGAAACGGCTGCGGCAGAGGCCAAAGTGGATGATATTTCGCTGTTTACGCAGCGTGGACAGTATGTTCGAAAAATACTGGACGCCCTGGGCGATGAGGCGCTGAGGGATGCCGCTATCGAGCTTGAGCAAAGCGAACCCGCTGCCTTTGAAGCGGTACAGGCGTTGCGAGAGCAACTGCGCGAGCGCGTGAGAGACCGTGTCGAGCGCGCCTATCTCATTCACGCTAAAGCCGAAACAGAAGATCTGTTGGATGAATCACTCTCGAAGATAAAACTGGGCAATGTTGACCACAGTCAAATGGCACGCCTGAAGCGCTTGATGGATCGCATGGCACGTAAGCTGGCTGCGACGACATGGCAGACGCCGTCGACGCTACCGCCGAGGGAAGTTGAACGTAGGGAGAAACCGTGCGGCGCGCGATTCCCACCGACGGCGTGCCCTTTTCACCCCGTTGGCGTAAATCTGAACGGAAGCGCCCTCAAGTAATGGCAATTTGTGATGTGAGCGGCTCAGTCGCAGCCTACGCCAGGTTTTTACTGATGTTTCTCTACGCATTGCAAGACGTGCTGCCGAGAACACGGACTTTCGCTTTTTCAGCTGCGCTGGGGGAGGTGAGCGACCTGTTCGCTGATTTGCCCGTAGCCGAGGCGATTGAACGGGTCAATCTCAAATATGGCGGTGCCACAGACTACGGACGAGCGCTGCACGAGTTTTCGGAGTCCGCATTAGCAGAGGTCAATAACGCCACCACCATCATCATCCTAGGCGACGCACGCAATAATCAAGCCGACCCCAGGCTCGACCTGCTGGCAGAAATGAAAGCGCGCGCCAAACAGTTGATATGGCTGAACCCAGAATCCATTCGACTATGGGGTACCGGTGACTCTGAAATGTTGCGCGTGAAAAGACATTGCCATCTCGCGCGCGAGTGCAATAACCTCAAACAGCTTGAGCGCATTATTGATAAGTTGCTCTCCGACAGACGTTAACGCCCTCAGCAAATCAATGGGGTGCCCCCCCCCCTCACTGATCTATTACGCTGATCTATTACGCTGATCTATTACGCTGATCTATTTTTTGAGCATGCTGCTATCTGAGCACTTGCTCAGCATCAAACGTGGATGGGTAGGCCTTTCAATTCCGTACTGCCTTGGCCCATCTTAAGCATCTGACGCCATCGTAAAACGGGACACCTCGGGTTGCGTTTGATCACCCTCAAGCTTGAACTTTAAGCGCAAGTTATTTTCGGAATCCGCGTTGTGCAGGGCTTCTTTTTCCGAAATCAGGCCTGCCTGACACAAGTCAAATAGCGCCCCATCGAACTTGGCGCAAGCCGGTGCACCGGTTGCCAAATAAAGGTCTGATCCTCGGCGGTCTGCCAACTCTTTTAACCATCCATAGATTCGCATGACTGACACTTCTCCTTGTGTTCACGTCTGGGGCTGAGTGGCTCCCACCAACTTAATGGTATCGCCTCTGTACGAGGCCTCGCTGGCACCGTACACTCCGGTCCAATTTAACGCCGACTGCCGTACTTAGCCCAGTCCTATTGTCGTCAATTCATCACACAGGAGAGACCGTGTCGAATTACGCTTCAGTCTTTCGCCAGGTGCTGAATGAGCACCCGGAGCTGCTTACTCAGATTCGACGTGGTGTTGAGAAAGAGAGCCTGCGTGTCACTGAAGATCATGCGACGCTTGCCCAAACTCGACATCCACCGGCGCTGGGCTCAGCACTGACACACCCCGCTATTACGACCGATTACTCGGAAGCGTTACTCGAGTTTATTACCCCAGCAGAATCGTCTATCGAAGCAACAGAACAGTCGCTGGCAGATTTACACCGATTTACAGCTCGGCAACTCAACAAGGAGCTGCTCTGGGGTGCCAGCATGCCTTGCATTGTCAGTGGCGATGCAGAAATTCCCATCGCCCAATTTGGGCAGTCCAATGTCGGGCAGATGAAACGCATTTACCGCAATGGTTTGAGCGTGCGATACGGTCGCAAGATGCAGGCTATTGCCGGGCTCCATTACAACTTTTCTCTACCGCTCAACTTTTGGTCCACGGTACAAGAACATGTTGAGCCGGGTCGCGATTCCATGCACCTGCAAACCGATGGGTATTTGGGCCTTATTCGTAACTTTTTTTCGCGTGCTTGGGTACTGCTCTATCTACTGGGCGCATCGCCCACTGTGTGCGCCAGCTTTGTGCAGGGCAATCGCAACCATCCCCTCAAGCCGATGGGCGACGACCACCACAGTTATTATCTCCCCCATGCCACTTCACTGAGGATGGGGGACCTTGGCTATACGAGTAACGCTCAGGCAGGTTTAAATGTTTGCTACAACGATCTAGATCAGTATATTTCTACGTTACGCAATGCCATCCTGACGCCGCACCAGGCTTATCAGGGGTTTACCGTCATGGACAATGGTGAATCTGCGCAGCTCAATGACGCACTGCTTCAAATTGAAAACGAATATTACAGTCCGATCCGACCAAAACGGGTTACCCAAAGTGGTGAGGCACCGATTGCCGCCCTTGAGCGCAGCGGCATCGAGTACATCGAAGTACGATGTGTCGATATCAACCCTTTCATTCCTTATGGCATCGATGCCGTTGCGCGGCGCGTCGACGCCGATCTTCCAGTCCTTGACGACAGCCCACTGTGCGATGAGGCAGGCCAAAAAAGAAATGAAATCAACCTGCAGAGAATGATTAATCGCGGACGAGAACCCGATTTGACGCTGCTATCAGAGAGTGGCGCCGAAACGCCTATGCAATCGCTGGCGCAACCGGTGCTCGAGCGAATGGCAGAAATTGCCGAATGGTTTACGAGTGAGGACTCAGCAGATGACTATCGCCGGGTCGCAGCCGAGGCCCAGCAAAAATTCATTGACCCAGATCGAACACTCTCGGCTCGAATGCTGCGTGAAATGGAAGAGAGCGGACTCAGTTATTCACAACTGGCGTTACGTTACTCCCGCCAATGGCACGCTCAACATGTCAGTGATCCCCTCTCGGAAGCAGCGTCTACTCAACTGACAATTGAGGCTGAGCAGTCCATCCAGCGGCAACACGCTATTGAGGCACAGGATAGCGAGCCTTTTGAGGATTACCTCAGCCTGTTCTACCAGCAATATCAGAGCAACGAGGCCTGAGCACGCTGATACCGGGTTAACCGCCCAACAAAAAACGCCCCTTAGGGCGCTTCAGTCATGGGGGTACAGCCTCGGAGACTGCACCTGCCCAAGCGTTACAACCAACGTTACTCGCTGTCGGCGTTAGTGACTGAGATGAGCTCGACATCAAACAACAACGTGGCATTGGGTCCAATCATCTGCCCTGCACCACCCTCGCCGTAGCCTAACTCTGGCGGAATAATAAATTTGAATTTACCACCGGGCTTCATTAACTGCAGCCCCTCAGTCCAGCCGGGAATGACCTGTGTCACGCCAAAGGTCACCGTCTGCCCGCGCTCATAACTGCTATCAAATACCGCACCGTCGATTAGGCGACCTTCGTAATGGACTTCGACAGAATCTGCCAATACGGGGCTATCGCCCTCACCTGCTGCAACCACAATGTATTGCAGTCCCGACTCTGTCGTTTGTACTTCTTTTGTTTCGCTTGTTTGTAATTGCTAACAACTTGCTTATCCCAATCAGCTTCTACTTCAGCCTGACGAGTACCTGCATATTTTTCAATATCCGTGTTAATTTCCTCTTCTGTCAGGCGTGCTTCGGCACCCTCGATAGCGTCAGCAAGTCCTGCGGCGTAGGCATTCACATCAATGGCCATCCCATCGGCTGCCATCCTCTGCCCCATCCGTAAACCAATGCCGTAGCTTAATCGCGCCTCGGTTGACTCCAAGTTAACCGGTTGCTCCTGCGCAGTGCTATCGCACCCCATCACTGCCAGCAGTGTCGCTGCGCCGGCGATTCGACTCATTCTCGAAATTGAGATACTCATCGTATTGCTACTCCTTAATCGTGCTGAAAAAGAAGGCCGATATTACGTGCCCTTTTCCAGCAGTGCCACCAATTGGAGGCGCTCAGACGCACATTTACCATCAAAAAAAGTCGGCAGAAGACTGAGATTTGATGACATTAATGTCGAAGACGTCCCCTTTTCGACTGGCGAAACGACTCCTTTTGAGGGGCTTCGGTCTTTCATCACGCCTAACCACATTAGCTCAGCGAGATGGCGCTCTGCCGTCACTTCGAGTGCGAGTAAGTGTTGCCGAGAGTCACTCAGGTCCGCATCGCCCGTCCATCGCGTTCGGGTAGCTCGGAGCGGCAAAACCACTTCATCAATCCATGTGCGCGTCGAGACAGCCATCGCCCGCACGTCATCAAGCTGCCATTGCCGATCGTGACTCGCCAACCAACAGGCAAACAACGCTTCTAGAATGACGAGATCCTGCGTGTCTTGTAATAGCAGCAGGTGTTGTTGAACCCCAGCACGACGATAGCAAGCAACGGCCCAATCCCAGAAAGCGTCGACGGTCATGTCGTATCAACTCCTCTCGCAGCGGCGATCAAATCCCATTTTTGCTGACGACTCAACCGCCGTAAGGCCGCCTCTCGCTGCTGAGCAGCAGATCTCGAGTCACAACTCGCCCACCACATCACCGCGACTGGTCGCCTCCCCTGGGTATACCGGGCACCGCCCACAATTTCGCCATTATGTTGACGTAAACGGCGAGCCAGGTCAGTGGTGACTCCAGAATACAGTGTGTCATCGCTGCATTGCAGCAGGTACACCTGCCATTCTTTTTCAACTGAACTGCTCGAAGCGCTTGCCGGTTGGCAAGCAGTGATATATTTTCCGTCTGACATGAGCAAATTCCCCCTACGAGCCATGGTCAGATGCTGACCACACTATGGAGCCCTTATGAGCGCTGAAATCCTACACGTTACTGACGACAACTTTGATACTGAGGTCCTCTCGAGCGACTTACCGGTGCTGGTGGACTTTTGGGCAGAGTGGTGTGGCCCTTGTAAAATGATTGCGCCTATCCTTGAAGAGATTGCCACAGAATATGCGGGAAAGGTCAAAGTCTGTAAGGTCGATGTCGATGCGAATCCTGACATGCCAGGAAAATTCAACATCCGAGGCATCCCCACATTGATTGTCTTCAAAGGCGGCAATGCGGTTGACACGAAAGTCGGGGCTTTATCAAAAACCCAGATGGGAGAGTTTGTCGACTCCGTCCTCTAACCGTCAACACGCGCCCGAAAAACCCTACAATATTTTGCTGGACGCGCTCATCTTCGGGTGCTACTTTTGCGCAATCGAGGTCTCGCGAGAGGCCTACCACGTCCAGCAGCATCCCCTTATAACGACTCCCACAGGGTAGAAAAGTAATCTGTGGCAACGTCAGTGTAGCGAGACTGCGAGGGCACAACCCCTAGACCGATTCGCGTCAGCACAAAACGCCTAGCAAAACGTCGGTTCCAATTTTTCTCCTTTTTGACTGTAACCCGGAAGTGATTCGTGGAAGAGCAAAACAGCGCCAACGCCGAAGAATCGGCAACCCTTACTAATGAACCCGCCGCCCTCTCAGGCGAAGCCGACAGTGCAGAGTCCACTAAAGGCAATGGACGAACACTGAAACTCAAGGCCTCAGAAGAGCAATCTGACCCAGCCGAGTCTACTGCGATGGATGTCAGCGACAGCCCCTCAACGCCAGATGCACCGACAGACGAAAAGCCGGAGTCGAGCGCAGAGCCGCCCTCCGAGGCAAAATCGTCGGAGCCGCGAGCCAATAGTGAAGAGGACGGTCAACCAGGGCGTTCGCGTCGCGGTCGGCAGCGGCGGCCCAAACGAGACCCCAATACGCCTAGCGCTAATCCCATGAGCCTGACTGACCTTAAAGGTAAGTCAACGCAGGAGCTCATTGACATGGCTCGCGAGATGGGCCTAGAAAATATGGCGCGCTCGCGCAAGCAAGATATTATTTTTGCGCTCCTAAAGCGGCACGCTAAAAGCGGAGAAGATATTTGGGGCGACGGCGTTCTCGAGATTCTCCAAGATGGTTTTGGATTCTTAAGATCGGCTGATAGTTCCTTTTTGGCCGGCCCTGACGATATCTATGTCAGTCCGAGTCAAATCCGTCGATTCAACCTTCGGACTGGCGACAGCGTCACCGGTATGATTCGTCCACCCAAGGATTCCGAGCGTTATTTTGCGCTCTTGAAGGTCAAGGACGTTAATTTTGAGTCGCCTGAAAGCGCAAAGAGCAAGGTGCTTTTTGAAAACCTGACTCCCCTCTTTCCAAATGAGCGACTGACCTTAGAAAAAGGCAATGGATCATCCGAGGATCTGACCGGAAGGATCATTGATTTGGTTGCGCCGATTGGCAAGGGTCAACGAGGACTGCTAGTTGCGCCGCCCAAAGCGGGCAAAACCATCATGATGCAGAGTATTGCTCAAGCCATTATCTCTAATAACCCAGAGTGCTATGTGCTGGTCTTATTAATCGATGAGCGTCCCGAAGAAGTGACCGAGATGCAGCGATCGGTGGGAGCTCGCGGTGCTGAGGTTGTCGCATCCACTTTTGATGAGCCGCCATCGCGACACGTTCAAGTCGCCGACATGGTCATCGAGAAGGCTAAGCGTTTAGTAGAACACAAGAAGGATGTAGTTATTCTGCTCGACTCAATCACTCGTTTAGCGCGGGCTTACAACACCGTCATCCCGAGCTTCAGGAAAAGTACTGACTGGGGGTGTCGATGCACACGCGCTCGAGCGACCCAAGCGATTCTTCGGTGCCGCACGTAATATCGAGGAAGGCGGCAGTCTGTCGATTATTGCCACGGCACTGATCGATACCGGATCGAAGATGGACGAAGTGATCTACGAGGAATTCAAAGGCACCGGTAATATGGAATTAATTCTCGATCGTAAAATCGCTGAGAAACGCGTCTACCCGGCGATCAATATTCGTCGATCAGGTACTCGTCGAGAGGAGTTATTGACGGGTGATGAAGAGCTTCACCGGATGTGGATCTTGCGCAAGCTCCTCCATGGCATGGAAGACCTACCAGCGGTTGAGTTCCTGCTCGATAAGCTCAAGGGCACCAAGTCTAACGAGGAATTCTTCAAGTCTATGAAGCGTAAGTAGCCACCTGCTATGCCGAGCTTTATGGATCTTCGAGAGTTCATTGCCGAGTTAGAGCGGCGCGGAGACTTGGTCCGCATTGCGGTAGAAGTGGACCCCAATCTTGAAATGACTGAGATCGCTGACCGGACGCTGCGTGGTGGCGGCCCGGCACTGCTTTTTGAGAACCCTAAGGGCTTCGACGTACCGGTACTGGCCAATCTATTTGGCACACCCAATCGAGTGGCTTTGGGTATGGGAGAGGAGTCGGTAGCCGCTTTGCGAGAGGTCGGCGAACTACTTGCGTATCTGCGTCAACCTGATCCCCCTAAGGGGTTAAAGATCTGGTCGACAAGGCGCCCTTGCTGAAAAAGTTGCTCACCATGGGCCCGAATGTGGTGAAAAACGCCCCTTGCCAACAAACCATCACCACCGGCGAAGCCGTCGACCTACACCAGCTTCCCATTCAAACCTGCTGGCCCGATGACGTAGGCCCACTGGTCACTTGGCCACTGGTGGTAACCCGTGGCCCTGAAAAAGAGCGGATGAACTTAGGCATCTACCGCATGCAGTTGCTGGGCCGCAACAAACTGATCATGCGCTGGCTCTCGCATCGCGGCGGCGCCCTCGACTTTAGAGACTGGCAATTAAAGCGGCCCGGTGAGCCTTACCCAGTGGCTATCGCGCTAGGTGCCGATCCAGCCACCACACTGGGTGCCGTAACCCCCGTGCCCGACAGCCTGTCAGAGTACGCGTTTGCGGGACTATTACGGGGCAAGAAAACAGACCTCGCCAAGTGCGTCACTGATCTGTGCCGTGACAATAATCTAATGGTCCCAGCGCACAGTGAGATTATTTTAGAAGGCCATATCGACCCTGACGAGCTCGCGGATGAAGGTCCTTTCGGTGATCATACTGGCTACTACAACGAAGTAGAGTCTTTCCCCGTCTTCACCGTCACCGCCATCACAACGCGAGAGAAGCCGATCTACCACAGCACTTACACGGGCCGCCCACCTGATGAGCCCGCTATTTTAGGCGTTGCACTGAATGAGGTGTTTGTCCCCTTACTGAAGAAACAGTACCCCGAAATCAGCGACTTCTATCTACCCCCTGAAGGGTGCTCTTACCGCATGGCCGTGGTGACGATACGCAAGGAATATCCCGGACATGCCAAAAGGGTGATGTTTGGTGTGTGGTCTTTCTTGCGTCAGTTCATGTACACAAAATTTATTATCGTGACCGACGATGATATTAACGCCCGCTCCTGGGAAGACGTGATGTGGGCCATAACGACTCGCATGGACCCTGCCCGAGATACCACCTTGGTGGAAAACACCCCGATCGACTATCTCGATTTCGCCTCTCCCGTTGCGGGGCTGGGCTCAAAGATGGGGATGGATGCCACGCACAAATGGGAAGGTGAAACCGATAGAGAGTGGGGTCGAACCATTCAAATGGATGCAGCCACACAGTCTCGTATTGATCTCTTGTGGGACTCCCTCAATATTCACCTGCCGGGTCAGTCAACGGAGTGACGCAACACGGTCGCTGCTGCTCCCATTATTGTCTCAACAAGGCGACCGCATCCACTTCTAGCACCGCTGCTTGATCGTTATTGCCGTGATCGCGACACCACGTTGCCCATCCCAACATAAATTCCACTGAAGGCCTGCATTCGCAAGCTTTCCGCCACATCGCCTCTGACTCTCCCGGGTCATTGTCGTGGTGTGCAATCATCGCCAGTGCCGCGTAACCGCCACTCTGCGGATCCTCGCTCACCCGTCGCTTCAGCGATTTTTTTAGCTTCTTGGCGTGATCACCCGGCAATACTGCGATCGCGGCCAAGGAGGCTGGCTCACAATACTGATCGAATCGTCCTTGCAAGGCCTTAGTCAAGGCGCCCCACTCTGACCGCAGCCGCAACTGTTCAATCAGGCTCGTCCATAGCCCGCTATCTGACGATTTTTGTGCCTCCGGCGCTCGCTTCCAGAGCGACGCCAGCGCTGATGCGGAGAGATCATCTTGTGTCATGGCCCCCGCCCAAGCAGCTTGCTCCCACGCAGCTAAGACCGCTTCCGGAAGCAGATAAGCGGCTCTCAAGGCAGGCAGTAGTTCAATCACTGTGGGCCAATCACCCCGGACATAAGCCAGCTCCGCGCGCAGCTTTTTTACCCGAGGGGTGGCGGTCGCCGCAGGGCTCAACGCGTCGAGTGATCGCGCGGCTAATGACCACTCATTTGCCTCAATATGGCACTCAGCCCGCACGATCGACACCAAGTGTTGAGGCATCTTGCTATCACCTTCCAAATGATCCAACAGCGCTAATGCGCGTTGTCGCTGCCCGTGCCGATGTGTTGCGAGCACCGCAAAAAGAGATTGCAATAAGCTACGTTGATCCGCCGGTAAACTCTTTCGCAACGACTTCTCAGCGACCTCCCACCGACCTTCAAAAAAAGCCACCAGTCCTTTTTCAGCATACTGCTGAGCGCCCCGTTCAGAGCGGCCTCCCAGCCAACGAGTCAGAGCCGCCGGTACGTGCAATGTCGAGCTCAGTGCGCGCTGCAGTAGCCACACCAAACCCATACTGATGCAAAGCGTTCCCAGCGCAAGCCATACCGATGTCTCAACCTGCCAGCTCCCCCACGCCACTAATACATAACCCGGATCGCGCGCCACGCCGTTGACTAATGCGGCACCTGATACCAATAACAGCACTAAATACACACTAAAACGTGCCATCACTGAGATCCCGTTGATCCGGCGAGACGCGCTATCGCTGTCTCCAGCCGACTACGAGTGGGCGCAAGGTCAGGCAGCTTAGGCGCGATGTTTTCGCCCGCCATCGGTTTTCTCCATACAAAAGCAAGGAGTGCCATCCGGATCTTGATCAGTAAATAACCTAGCAAAACGCGTTGCACGCTCCAATGCCGTTTCAAATAAAGACTGGTTCGCAGACAACATCGCGATTTGCGCCTGCTCGAGCAGCATCCGCATATTTTGTCGAGCCAATGAGGCCCATTCTGGCGTCATCAGCTGCGCAATGTCGTCACTGCGTCGACGTATCACAAGATGATCTGATAACGTTGTTAAGGCGGCTGGCCAACCCGCTGCAGCACGACCCCACCAGTCCGATGGAACCGGTTCAGCCTCTTCGCTAACAATGGGTATGTCATAAGCAAGCTGCAACTGATCGGCTTGATCAATCAAACCCGACAGCCGCGCATACAATCCCACTTGATCGACCTTGGGTAGTGCCGCCAGCGCGGCGCGATCTCGCGCAATATCAGCGCGAACGCCCTCTAATGTTGGCTCACCGGTATCGCGCAATAATGCATCGGCCTGTGTGAGTAAATTGATGGCTGCCGCCACATCCCGTGCAATCAGCAGCCGTTGGGCTGCCAAGCGGATTAGGAAAATCGCCTCCTGACCCAACCATGCCCGCCTATCGACCTCCAATAACCGGTCGACCTGGCCCTCTAAGCGGCCCATTCGATCCGCAAACTGACGCTCGGAAGCAGCGTGCTCGACGCGTTGCCGCGTTTCGCTGGTGGTGAGTTTGCGCTCCCACTCCTGCCTTCCCACCGCAATAGCGGTTTGCACGTCGCCCTCAACCCTCTCAAGCAACTGGCCCTGCCTGTTGACGGCCTGCTGCTCCTGCAGCGAGATGTCTGCGACCTGCTGTTCGATATGCGCCAAACGCTGCCATTGATCGTTGAGCCAAGGCCAGCCAAACACATAAATCACAGCAGCCAGTGCGGCCAAAAGGACTGTGGTCATCAATAAGGCCAACACGATCCCACGAGCGCCTGACGCGGACTTCGCCACCGGCTGGGGGGTTAGCGCGGGTGAATCGGCTGTCTTTTCCGTCATGGGGTCGTCTCGTGCGTCAGTTGTTGATGCAAACTCGCTATCACGGCTTCATCGCTGGCATTATCCGAACACAAAACAGTATGCCAACCCAACTCCGTGGCCAATACTGCAATGCGTTTGGAGGGCACGATCACAGGATGTTGTAAGAGATCTAATCGAGACGCCTCGCTGATTAACACCACTAAACGCGATAAAATCTCTCCGCTACTGGCCTGAAACACCCAATGTCGCCCAGCCTCTGATAGCGGGCTTAAGTCAACTGAGGGCCAGCAACGGCGGTAGCAGGACCATTCATTGACAGCGACACCTCGCCTGCTCAACTCACTAGCCAATAACGCCCGTCCTCCCTCTCCCTTAACGATCAGAGCCTGTTGCAGCGCGCCTGCCGACAGTGCTGGTAAAGCCAATAGTCCCTCGGTATCGGCTTGGTCGGGGGCAATCGCTGTGAAGCCAGCTGCTTGCAATGCTAATTGCGTCTGCTGCCCGACGGCGATCAACACCGAGCTGTCTCGTTGCGCTAAAGCACTCGCAATGTGAGGGAGCCCGTACTGGACCGCGTTAGCACTGATGAAAATACACACGGCCCCTTCGGTCAAATCGGGTACCGGCGAGCGCTCACTGTCCGCGATGGGCTGCACGGTCATGAGTGGCATAACCAACGACTCAAAACCTTGCCGTGACAGTGCCCGCGCTAGCCTTTGGCTGTGCGCCTCGGGCCGAGTCAGTACGACTGTCGTCATCCCCTCGCGGCGCGAATAAGATCCTCAGCACCCTGAGCCAAGAGCATGTCGGCGACGCCCTGTCCCAGCGCTTCCGGATCATCGCCCCGCGCCTCTGCCTCCAATAGTGTCGCACCATCGGTTGCGCCCACTCGAGCCCGCAACCACAGGGTATCGCCGTCTAATTCCGCGTAGGCGGCGATGGGCACATCACACCCTCCATCCAGTCTGCGGACTACCGCTCGCTCGGCCAACACTCGGGTTGCCGTAGGCGAATGGTGTAACGGCGCCAGCAAGTTTTTAATACGTTCATCCGAGGCTCTAAATTCTATGCCGACAGCGCCTTGCCCCGCAGCGGGGAGAGAAAGTTCAGGTTCAATCGAGCAACCAATCCGCGCCTCGAATCCGAGCCTAATCAGCCCGGCACAGGCAAGCATGATGGCATCGAACTCCCCTGCCTCTAACTTGGCCAGCCGCGTATTCACGTTGCCGCGCAGGAACCCGATTTCCAAATCAGGTCGATGGCGGTTAATTTGGCAACTACGGCGAAGACTTGAGGTTCCCAGCCGACCCCCTTGGGGTAGATCTTCAAAGCTGGAAACGCCGACAAGCGCATCGCGAGGATCCTCTCGCTCGCAAATCACGCCGAGTGTGAGTTCATCTGGCATCATCATGGGCACATCTTTCATTGAGTGCACAGCAATATCAGCACGACCGTCGAGCAGCGCAGTTTCGAGTTCTTTGACAAACAGCCCCTTGCCACCCACTTTAAATAACGGCTGGTCTAACAATTGATCTCCGCGGGAGGTCATTCCCAACAATTGAACCTCAAGGCCCGAGTGCACCGCCTCAAGGCGAGATTTAACATACTCCGCCTGCCACAAGGCCAAGGGGCTCTCTCGGGTAGCAATCACGATACGTTCTGACACATTACATCCTCTTTTTTTCCCCATCAGTTTAGCACGAGGCGACATTTCACCGCTCTGAAACCGGGCGGAAGTGGTGGATCCACTGGTAGACTTTCATTTCGACACCAACTGAAATGACGATGCATCATGAGTGACGAAAAATCAAAAGTCGGACAGGAGCTATGGGGCGGCAGATTTAGCGAGCCGACCGACCGTTTTGTTCAGCGATTTACAGCCTCAGAGGCCTTCGATCGAGAGCTGGCCAGCTATGACATTGCAGGGTCGCGTGCGCACGCCAGCATGTTAGAAGCCGTTGGTGTGCTGACAGCCGCTGAAAATATCGCGATTCAAGAAGGGTTAGCGCGGGTGCTCGCCGAAATCGAAGCGGGTGCGTTTCAGTGGTCCGTGGAACGAGAAGACGTTCATATGAACATTGAGGCACGCCTGACCGAGTTAATTGGCGATGTCGGCAAAAAATTGCACACCGGGCGCTCCCGCAACGATCAAGTGGCGACCGATATGAGGCTCTATCTGCGCACTGAGATCGATATCATTTGCGGACAGCTCGCCCGCCTCCAATCCGGCATTGTCGGACTGGCTGCGCAACATACAGAGACCGTCATGCCAGGCTTCACCCACCTTCAAGTGGCGCAACCTGTTACTTTTGGCCACCACCTAATGGCGTGGTACGAAATGCTGGATCGTGATCACGGCCGACTACTGGATTGTCGACAGCGGTTAAATCAATCACCGCTGGGTGCCGCGGCATTAGCAGGCACGACCTTTCCGATTGACAGGGAGCAGACAGCCATCGCATTAGGTTTTACAGGGCCGACTAACAACTCACTCGACAGCGTCGCCGATCGAGACTTTGCTATCGAGTTCTGCGCCGCTGCAGCGCTAATACTCAATCACCTTTCGCGGATGTCTGAAGAACTCATTTTGTGGACGTCTGCCCAGTTCGGCTTTATCAGTCTGCCCGACCGTTTCTGTACCGGCTCTTCCATCATGCCGCAGAAAAAAAATCCTGATGTACCTGAGCTGGTGCGTGGTAAATCGGGACGAACCACCGGTAATCTCGTCGCATTACTGACACTGATGAAAGCGCAGCCGCTGGCTTACAACAAAGATAATCAGGAAGACAAAGAGGCGCTATTTGACAGCGTCAACACGCTCAACGACTGTCTCAAAGCTTTCGCAGACATGGTGCCTACGATCGAAGCGCACTCGGCGGCGATGCGCAATGCGGCGCTGAAGGGCTTTGCGACTGCGACTGATTTGGCCGATTACCTGGTGCGTGCCGGCGTGGCCTTTCGCGATGCCCACGAAGTGGTCGGTAAAGCGGTTGCTCACTGCATCGACGCGGAGTGCGATCTGGCGGACTGTTCGCTGGAGACCCTGAAAACATTTCATGCTGGTATCGAACATGACGTCTACCAAGTCCTCACACTGGAAGGCTCGGTAGCGGCCCGAGATCATATTGGGGGCACTGCACCGAACCAAGTGCGGGCAGCGATCACATTGGCGCAAACGAAACTGAATCGCTAAGGGCTCGCGACATAACGCGCTGTCAGCATAAACGTGATATCGGGCGCCGACTCCACCACCAGGTCCTCGCTAAACCCCAAGTCCCACGTCCATTTTGGTGAGGTATGCCAACGCAGCGCCATACTCAATATCCCTGCGGGCCGGGTCAGGGCGTTCAGGTTGCCATCGCCTAATGCACTATGCGCATCAATTTGCGCCAATAGTGACCACTTGTCTCGAAACGGCCACGCTAGCGATACGCCGCCAAACCACAGTGAACGCTTTTGATTTGGGCCCATCAGGTCGCTGACGCCAGCGCGAGTCATCCCGATTTGCCCATGCCAGACAAGCGGCAAGCGGCCTGAATAATCTCCCGATACCCGCGCTAGCGCCCAGTAATCCGTGGCCCCACTACCGAGCCAATCGGCTTCTTCTCCGGTGGCTGCTTTCATGCCGACGCTGAGTGCCACCTGAGGCCCTTCTTTCAGACTCATGTTGCGACTCAGTGCCACTTGCACGTCGCCCAAACCCGATACTTTATTGTTGAGTGCCACTTCATGGCGGGGTTGATCTAAACGATACTGAAGCTCGTTGACGGGATAGCCTTCCCGATTTCCATTTGGCAGACCAAAAAAAGCATGCCAGTCTGAAATCAGTGGGTCCATGAAGCCCCGCGCGTGTTGCACCCAAGCTACTTGCTCTGGGCGATATACCATCTCACGTACATCCGGAATACTTAAGCAACCTTCTTCCATTTCCCACTCATCGCCAGATTCCTCAACTATTATTGGGTTAATAAAAGTCTTCTTAAAACCTTTTAATAATTCGAAATCCTCTTCTTCCTCATCTGCAAAAGGACTGGCATCCACTATAAAAAGGCGTATACTCCTCGCGATCTGAGGTGCTGCTAGTCCAAAGCCACTACTGGCGCCATCAGCAAAGCGCCACTGAGCAAGCTAATGGTCCGAACGAGCATGTGCCTACCAGTCGAGCGTGAGACCAACATGTTGCGCCAACTCTGACACCAACACCTGGTGAAACGACTCCCCGGTTTTCGTATCGCGCCACATTTCCTGAGCGTCGTCCCACTGATAGTGGAAACCACCACCCGGCGTTGCGAGCCAGAGCTGTTCAGTAGGTGGCTGCCGACTGAAGACAAACACCACGCCATTGCCAAAAGTTACGTTAATCACACCCTCGGCGGTGCGGATATCGAGATCATCGGGAAGTTCCTCTAGTCCGGTTTCCACCTGCTCAAAAATAACTTCGATCCGTTCAAAGTACGTATTACCTGCCATGTGTCGATTCCTTATGCCGTCATTGCGCGACTATTACCCTTCGGCATTATCGCCATTGGTCGATGAGCACTTTCACTCACTGTTATACTGTGAGTTTTGTCGAGGTCAAACTGTGAAGGCTGCTATTATCGCACTGATCTTAATCTGTGCCGCCGGCTGTGGACAGCAGGGACCGCTGCGTCCTGCCGATCCAGAAACCGCTGAAGCGACAACGACCTGATGGCTCCCTTTTCACGACATGATGGCACCCTGCACTGCGAGGATGTCTCGCTTGAGGCGATTGCCGCAACCTATGGCACCCCCACTTACCTTTATTCTCGCTCGGCAATCGAAACCGCCTTCCTAGACTATCAATCGGCGCTATCCGATATCCCCCACCTCATTTGCTACGCGGTGAAAGCCAATTCTAACCTTGCCATCCTCAATGTGTTGGCGCAGTTAGGCGCAGGATTTGATGTGGTCAGTCTTGGCGAGTTAGAGAGGGTTGTCGCAGCTGGCGGTGACCCCAGTAAGGTCGTTTTTTCGGGCGTGGGCAAGACAGCCATCGAGATGCAGCGTGCGCTGGATCTGAAAATCAGATGCTTCAATATCGAATCTGAGGCAGAACTCTTGTCGTTAGCCGAACTCGCCAACGACGCCGGCTGCGTTGCGCCCATTTCGATCCGGGTGAATCCCGACGTCGATGCAGGCACTCATCCTTATATTTCTACCGGCTTACGGGAAAATAAATTTGGTGTGGACGTTACGCGCGCGCGCCAGCTCTATCAAATAGCCGATGAGCATCCGGCGCTGAGCCCGGTGGGCGTGGATTGCCATATCGGGAGTCAAATTGAGGAAGTCGCCCCATTTATCCAATCGCTAGAGTGTTTACTGGATCTCGTTCATGATTTACGTACGCTCGGTATCCGGCTCCAACATATCGATCTTGGAGGAGGATTAGGGGTCAATTACCATACAGAAACGCCCCCCTCCATCCACGACTATGTCGCTGTGTTGAAAGAACGATTACAGGATCAAGCGCTAGAACTGGTGCTGGAACCGGGTCGTTCCATCGTGGCAGAGGCGGGCGCACTGATTACTGAAGTGCTCTACCTTAAACCCACTGACGATAAACACTTTGCGATCGTTGATGCTGCGATGAACGATTTACTGCGACCCGCTTTATACAGCGCCTGGCAGGACATACAGCCGGTGACGCTGCAGGACGGTGAAACCCATGTTTGGGACGTGGTGGGGCCCATTTGTGAGACCGGCGACTTTTTAGGAAAAGATAGGGCCATGGCGCTATCGCAAGGTGATCTCCTCTCTATCATGGGTGCAGGCGCCTATGGGTTTGGTATGGCCTCTAACTACAATAGCCGGCCGCGTGTTGCCGAAATCATGGTACAAGGGAAGACCACACACCTTATTGGCAAAAGAGAAAACCTGTCTGACTTGTGGCAGCGAGAGGTGATTCCCTCGGGTGAAACGTCGTGATGCTGGCCTTTACAAAAATGCAGGGTGCCGGGAATGACTTTGTCGTCATTGACGGTGTGACACAGGCTGTTGATCTCACTGCTGCGCAGCTAAGACGCGTTGCCGATCGTCATCGGGGCATTGGTTGCGATCAGATTCTGATTATTACGCCTCCCGATGAGCCCGACGCAGACTTTCGGTATACCATTTTCAATGCAGATGGCTCGCGTGCCGGGCAATGTGGAAATGGGGCTCGCTGTGTCGGCCGCTTCCTGAGGGAACAGCGGCTCACGCGCAAGCGAGAGGTCAGACTGATCACTGACGGTGAACCGATCTTACTCTCCATCAGCGAAGACAATCGCGTCACCGCCGGACTCGCCGCTCCCCGTTTCCTCCCCTCCGAGATTCCCTTCTCCGCCGCCGCCGTTGCTCAGCAATACGTGATTGATGTTCAAGGACAACAGCTGTCTGTTGGCGCCGTCTCAATGGGCAACCCGCATGTTGTATTAGTAGTCGATGACTGCCGCGGCGCGCCAGTCAGTACCTTAGGACCGCTGCTGGAGAGTCACGCTGACTTTCCTGATAAGGCCAATGTTGGCTTTATGCAGATCGTCTCGCGTGAAGAGATACAGCTGCGCGTCTTTGAGCGGGGTGTGGGTGAAACAGAAGCTTGTGGATCGGGAGCTTGCGCCGCAGTCGCGCATGGCGTGCAACTGGGTCTTTTAGCCCCCGACGTTACGGTTCACCTACCGGGCGGCAAACTCACCGTGTCTTGGCAAGGCGCTCAAGAGCGGGTCTGGCTGGGGGGTCCCGCAACGACGGTCTTCAATGGCACGATATCCCTGCGAAACTAACGACACTGCAATGCTGCATCCCACAGTGTTCTACCTGAGATAAAAGTGATGGCTGAAACAATGAATCCAGATGATGTCGAAACCTTCTTACGAGCCCACCCCGATTTTTTACAAAATAGACCTGCCTTATTGGCCGCGTTGAACTTGCCCCACGGCGGCCAAGGTGCAGTTTCGCTGGTAGAGCGGCAGGTAGCGGTCTTACGAGAACGCTCTATCACATCGCGGCAAAAACTCGCCGAGCTTTCGGATATCGGGAAAGAAAATGAGCGGCTACTCAAAGCAACTCGGGACACTATTTTGGCGCTACTGCCGGCAGAGACAAAAGCCGATGTTGAGACAATTTGGCAACAGCAGGTCGTCAATGCGTTTGCTGCAGAGCTTGGCTCACTCGTCTGGTTTGACCCTGACAAGCAGGACGATCCACGGCAATCGGTTGCTCAAAAGTTATTAGCGGGGGGGGATACTGTTTCGGGCGTTTTGCGGCCCGAGGAAATGGCTGCGCTGTTTCCGTCGGTGACTTGCGAGGGATCGGTTGCCATGTCCTGTATTCGTCGGCAACAAGGGATCGTAGGCGTCATTGCCGTTGGCGCGACGAATACCCAGCGGTATCAGGCAGAGGATGGAACGCTGTTCCTTGATTACCTCGCCGAGGTAATCGGACAGCTCCCTGTATGGGCCTAACACGCTCATTGGAGCACGACCACACGATCAACGCCTCACCCCAGGCCGACAAATGACCGTGTCCGTCCGCCTCATTACCTTCGACCTTGACGACACGCTGTGGGACGTCAAACCCGCTTTAGTGGCAGCTGATGCAGCGCAGTGGCGCTACCTGACCGCCCGATTTCCCAAGGAACCCCTGCGCGAGCTGGCAGATCAACAAGCGGGCACGCTACGAGCCGAAATACTGGCCGAGCAACCGATGCTCGCCCACCATATCAGCCAATTCCGTGAGGCTTTTATCTATCGACTACTGCTACGCAGTGGCCAGTCAAAGACGACCGCTGCCGAAGCGGCATCTAAAGCGTTCGCGGCCTTTTATGCCGAACGGCATAAAGTGGCGCTATTCGAGGATGCCGCCACTGCGCTCAGCACCTTAAGCCAAGAGTACCTACTCGGCGCGCTAACCAATGGCAATGCTGACGTCCGTAAAACCCCGATCGCCAGCTACTTCAGCTACGCTTGGCGTGCAGAGGAATTTGGGATCAGCAAACCCGATACCCTGCTCTTTCACCGCGTTTTCGATCAAGCGGGCGTCTCTGCCAACGAAGTCATTCACGTGGGGGACTGCCACAACAATGACGTAGCTGGCGCGGTAGCCGCAGGGGCGAAGGCCGTCTGGTTCAGCCCTGATGGTGGCACCAGTGACATAGCGGATGCAATCGTTACTCGCCTAGCGGATTTGCCGAGTGCCATTGAGGCGCTGGCACGCACGAAACCACGCTAAGACAAATCTGTTAGAGAGCTTCAGCACCGGCTTCACCGGTCCGAATTCGCACAACTTCCTCAAGATTGAGGATGAAAATTTTGCCGTCACCAATTTTCCCGGTGGCTGCCGCCTTTGTAATAGCCTCAACCGTGCTATCCACTTGCTCGTCTGGTGAGGCAATCTCGAGCTTTAGCTTCGGCAAGAAATCGACCACATATTCGGCGCCTCGATACAGTTCAGTGTGTCCTCGCTGACGTCCGAACCCTTTTACCTCTGTCACCGTCACACCCTGCACACCAATATCGGCTAAGGCGGCACGCACATCATCCATCTTGAATGGCTTGATAATGGCTGTCACTAATTTCATGGCGGTGCCTCAGTTAGGAGAGAAGATATTATGAAGCCCCTAGCAGTTTTCGCAATGCCTAAGGACCGGAATAAGATGCTCAACCCTATAGTGGCTGACAGCAGAGGCAAGAAAGCCGGGTCAAAAGGTCAATAAAAGGACAAAAAAAAGGGCTCCGAAGAGCCCAGGCTGTCACAAGCGAAAAGGGTAGTCATCGATTGCCAGCAAACTCTGGATAGGCCTCCAATCCACACTCGCTCAAGTCAGAACCTTCGTATTCCTCTTCTTCCGAGACGCGGAGTCCCATCACTAGCTTGATCACCAAGAACGTAACCAGGGAGGCACCAAACACCCAACCAAAAATAGTCAGTGCGCCAATGATTTGACCGGAAAAACTCGCGTCACCATTGGTCAATGGGACCAGCAGCAGACCCAGCAAACCAACGACACCGTGGACCGATATTGCCCCCACCGGATCATCAATCTTCAGCTTGTCCAGTGTGGTGATTGAAAAGACTACCAATGCACCACCTACGGCGCCAAAAATAGTGGCCTGCAGTGCAGAGGGGGTGTCAGGGCCTGCGGTAATCGCCACGAGTCCCGCTAAGCACCCGTTGAGTGCCATTGTTAAATCGGCTTTGCCAAACAACGCCCTCGCCACCAGCAGCGCCGCAATACAACCTCCTGCCGCCGCAAGATTGGTGTTCATGAAGACCACCGCAACCGCGTTGGCGCTATCGACCGAAGCAGTCGCCAGTACCGAGCCACCGTTGAAGCCAAACCAGCCTAACCAGAGGATAAACGTGCCCAACGTCGCTAAAGGCAAGTTGGCGCCGGGTATCGCGTTGACTTCACCGTTCGGACCATACTTTCCTTTGCGAGCACCCACTAATATGACGCCCGCCAGTGCAGCGGCTGCGCCGGACATGTGGACAATGCCGCTTCCTGCAAAGTCGAGGAAACCTAAGTCACCCAGGGTATACAGTCCAAAAACAGGATTACCGCCCCAGGTCCAACTGCCTTCCAGTGGATAAATGAAGCCCGTCATAACAACAGCGAAGGCTAAAAAGGCGAATAACTTCATCCGCTCCGCGACGGCACCGGACACGATGGACATCGCGGTGGCAACGAAGACCACCTGGAAAAAGAAGTCTGCCGAGGGGGCATAACTGGCAGAGTCTCCGCCTTCCACGACCCCTGAGCCCGTAATCGTGCTCAGCAATACATCACCGCCGTACATGATGCTGTAACCACACACCATGTACATGATGCTGGCGACCGCAAACAAAGCGACATTTTTGGTCAGAATTTCCGTTGTGTTTTTAGATCGTACTAAGCCAGCCTCGAGCATTGCGAAACCCGCTGCCATCCACATGACGAGCGCGCCGCACACGAGAAAATAGAACGTGTCCAGCGCGTACTGCAACTGAAAAATTTCGTTTTCCATGACAATGTTCTCCAAAACTCAGATTTACAGTGCTTCTTCGCCGGTCTCGCCGGTTCGAATGCGGGTGACTTGTTCGAGGCTCGAGACAAAGATCTTGCCGTCCCCAATTTTGCCGGTTTGTGCTGCTTTCAAAATTGTGTCAATCGCCTGATCGACCAGGCCATCGGCAATAGCGAGATCAATCTTGACCTTGGGCAGAAAATCAACAACGTACTCTGCCCCTCGATACAACTCGGTGTGCCCCTTCTGACGACCAAAGCCTTTGACCTCGCTTACCGTCACTCCTTGCACACCGATCCCGGACAGTGCCTCACGCACATCATCCAACTTAAAAGGCTTAATCACTGCAGTAACCAATTTCATGGCAATCTCCAAAAAAGCCGCGCTGCGCGCGCGGCACTTGAGTTATAGGCTCTTAGCCATTCCAAAAATGAGGGCTGCATCGCACCAGTCGTAGCCGTAGCACTCGTTGTCATCGATATCGGTGTCCTCGTAGGTCAGGCTCCAGTCGATGCCCTGCCAGGACTTGCTCAAACCCACTAGCCAATGGACATGCTTATCGGTCTCAACATAGCTGGCCACGTCGTAATCGACCTGACCGACCAAGAAACTCAACCCCCAGTCACCGGGCAGGGTCATGTCGTAACCCGCTTTTGTGTAAACAATCTCTCCCGTTTCGAACCAATACTCATCTGAAAAAGCAACGCCGGCTGAGAAGCCCCCGAAACTCACGTTTAAATAGACTTCCTCGTAATCACCGAGCACGCCCTCATCCTGGGGGTAGTCGTAATAGATGTAGCCCACATCAATGCCAAATCCACCATCGGTGCTATGCGAGAAGCCACCGTAATAGTCGAGCTCTAGGCCACCGTTTGCCCCGCCGCAGGTATCGATTGCGCAGTCAAAGTCGACCGCCGCGCCCCATGTCCCGAGGTAGAAGCCAGAATCAAAGGCAATATCGAATCCGCCCTGGACGGACGGCTTGCTATCGGACTGCGAAATACCGCGAAACTTATAGTCAGTCACCAACGCCACATTGCCACTGACTTCAGCGGCCTGTGCCAGGGGGGCGGTGAAACTTAAACTACCGGCAAGTGCCAGTGCGGGAACTGCATACTTAACTAATTTCATCTCATATCTCCTGAGTGGGTGAAAGCGTTGCGTGTCGATCTGTTAATAAACCGTGGACCAATGTGGTTGGAACCGGTGCCCCCGATCAAGAGTTAGCGACAATCGAGCCAATTTATTTTTATTGAATATTTTCAATTAGTTAATGTTATTTAGGCGGGCTGGAGTGGAGGCATACAACCCCTTCGACATGGCCTATGCGCACCAAGTTAGTGCGAGGCTTGCACCAGTTTTGGCGACTTCTGGTCTGTCAGTGCAGAAAATAGTGCGCTACATTTGCAGCATGTCAGCGGGCGCTGCGAGACACCTAAGTGCCACTCTCCCCGCCGCACCCAGCAAAAGGCCGGCACTGTTGGTCAGAACCGAGACTATTGGTGAGAACACGCACTGTTTGAAAAAACACACACCATTAGCTGCAAACAGGGACACATCATGAGTCACGAGGACGCTAATTCGGGTCGTACCCAATCACTTTTCGAGCGATTGATTCAAAGCAACGATCCCTTGCTGGGACAGATCGATCGTAATGCCAAATCATTACTGCAATCCGCCCTAGGTAAGTTAGATGTTGTCAGCCGAGAGGAGTTTGACGCGCAAACTGCCGTGTTACAGCGAACACGCCAGCGCCTAGAAACACTGGAACAGCAAATTGAAGCGCTGGGCAACGTCCTAGAACAACCAATAGAGCCCTAGGGCGGATAAACGGTTGTCAAATACGCTGACAACCCAACTGATGTGACCGCCTTCCCTCATGAGATCAAGGACGATCTATGCACCTCGCATTTATCAGAACGCGTGGCCAAGCGGGGCTCGACGCACCCAGCGTTACCGCCGAAATCCACCTGAGCGCAGGCCTACCTGGATTCCAAGTCGTTGGTCTGTCCGATACGGCATGTCGCGCCATGCGAGGTCGTATTCGCAGTGCCATTATCAGCTCACACCTTAAATGGCCCGACTACCACATTACCGTGAACCTAGCCCCTGCAGAGTCGCTCCAACAGAGCGCTCGTTACGACTTACCAGTGGCATTGGGGCTACTGATCGCGTCACAGCAGCTACCCAAGGCGATTGCTCATAATCGAGAATTTTTCGGTGAATTGGGCTTGGATGGCAGTATCCGACAGTGCCGCGGTTTGTTGAGCGCAGTGGTAGCGGCCACGCAGGCCGGGTGCGCCTGCGGCGTTGCGATCGACGGCGCGTCAGAACTGGCCTCAGTTACCCATAGTCGCATCATTGCGGCGCCCGACCTGCTGTCTCTCTGTGGACAGCTTCAGCAACCCAACCCAACGCTCACCGTAACGAGTCAGTCCCAAGGTAGTGCACCCATCACCTACCCAGACTTATCTGCGATACGTGGACAACCGCTGCTGTGCCGTGCGCTCGAGTTAGCCGCTACCGGCGGCCACCATTTGTTGATCTCGGGGCCACCGGGGATCGGCAAAACACTGGCTGCCTCGGTACTCCCGGGGCTCTTACCACCCGTCACCCCAGCGCAGCGGCGCGAAGTTGGTTTGCTTCGTGATCTGGCAGGACTGCCCCATTGCGAAGGACCGCCCTTCAGAGCGCCGCATCACTCGAGCAGTATTGCCGCGCTGATGGGTGGCACATCGCGAGCGATTCCCGGTGAAATCTCGATGGCCCATGCTGGCGTCTTGTTTTTAGACGAACTCGCCGAGTTTCCGCGGGCTGTGCTGAACCAGCTCCGCCAACCACTAGAAACAGGTGCAATCACTGTCTCTCGTGCGGCTCATCAGCATACCTACCCCGCGCGGTTTCAGCTCGTTGCGGCAATGAACCCATGCCCTTGTGGTATGACAGGCAGACCAGAAAGCACCTGCCGTTGCACACCTGTTGCCATTCAACGTTACTGGCACGGGGTGTCTGGGCCGTTACTAGATCGCATCGACCTTCACATTACGATCGACCGACCGCCGCCCGACGCCCTGCTGAGCAAACGTCCCACGAAGCTCCACTCTCAGACCGTGAGGGAAAATGTGACCCAACTTCGTGAGCAACAGCTCGACCGTCAAGATTGCTTAAACAGCGCGTTGGAGGGTGATCAATTAATCAGCGTTTGCGGACTCGCGCCCAAAACGCATGCTTGGTTCGTCGCAGCAATCAAGGCACTGTCATTATCGGCTCGTAGCGCTCACCGCCGGCTACGGGTTGCTCGCACGCTCGCTGACTTGGGAGGTGATGACGCAGTCTCGATCACTCATCTCGAGACCGCGCTGTCTTTCAGAGAAATCGACAGCCGGTCCGCTGCTAAGAGCGCTTAGCGGCTGCCTTCGACCATAAAATCAACGGCCAATCTAATCTCATCATCGGAGCAATCGGCACAACCTCCTCGCGCGATCATGCTAGTGCCCGCGACGCCATTGATACCGCTGTCGTATAGGGCATCCATCCCTTTTGCGATACGACTGGCCCAGGCCACCTGCTCACCGACTTTCGGCGCACCCGCAATACCAGCGGAATGACATGCCATGCAAGCCGCGTTGTAGACATCCTCTCCTGACCGCGCAGCGCCTTCAGCCATAACAACCCCGCCGCCACAAGCTTCTCCCTGCACACAGACTGCGGAAAAGGGCTGTATCCGTGCTTCAATGTCGGTTCGTTGTCGATCCGTTAAATCAAGTGCCAGCGCCGCCATTGGGGCCAGCAACAGAATAATAAGTAGTCCGCGCATGATGGATTCTCCGTCTCAGGGATCGGGAGTATAGCGGTTGCGGAAAAGATCTAAAACTGGCGTAACGCACTCACTATGTGGCCGCCCGGTTATAATGGCGTCACCGAAGCCAAGATGACGTAGCGATGAAGCTTTACTCCTTTGATGCTGCCCCAAATCCCGCTCGATTGAAGCTCTTTATGGATTTCAAGCAGATTGAGTTAGACACCACTCAAATCGATTTAGGGGCTGACGAACAACTTGGTGATGCGTATCAAGCCATCGTGCCGGAGGCGACCGTTCCCGCATTGGTGCTTGATGATGGCACGGTATTGAGTGCTGTCATTGCCATCGTGCATTACCTAGAGGAGCGCTTTCCCGACCGACCCTTACTGGGCCGCACACCGGAGGCTCGAGCCAATACGCTTAACTGGAACCACCGACTGTTCACTGAGATTTTCAGTCCCATCGCGGACGCCTTCAGAAATGCGCATCCAAAATACAAAGATCGAGCACTGCCCGGCGTCGCGCCAGTCATACAGCTCCCAGCACTGGCTGAGCGAGGACAGCTCCGGCTCGCTGAGGGGTTTGACATGCTGAACCGAGAATTAGCACAACGCCGGTACCTTGCAGGACCAGACTTTTCCTTCGCTGATATCGATTTATTAGTGGCGCTCGATTTCGCTAAGTGGGCTGCACGCGTTACGCCTGACGCGGCCTTACAACACCTCAGCCGCTGGCGTGATGAGGCCCGTCATGCAGCACTGAGTGGCTAAGTATGACTCGTGTCATTCTCCTATCCCTGCTGCTCTTAACCGGCTGTGGTCAGTCTGATTCAGGACTCGCGCATCTCGATGAGTACCTGAGTCGGTTATCCACCGTCACCGGCACCGCGCTCGAGTCCCGGGCGCTACCGCGGTTCGATCTAGCACCACCGCTGCCCGGTAAAGTAGGGCCCACGACCAATCAGCAGATCGATCTGATCGACTTCCTGTCCTTGACCGGCTGTTCACTGCAGGTCAATCTCGGACGGCGCAATACTCAGCTGGGAAGAACAGCCTCTCCTTCACAGCGGCTGCTGTTGGATCTCGAATTTCTCGACCTGGCGCCGGCGTGTATCGAGCTATTGGAAACGCGTGGCGATACCGAGCTGGCAGCCACCATCAGGGTTGCCAGTGACCACCGCAAACAGGCACTGCCAAGCGCTATTTTTGACGCGGTACTGCTTGGTGCCGAGTGGCGCGCGTTTTGGCATGCCGACTCAACCTTGGGGGATTACCCACAACAAACAAGTAGTCTCGTTGAACAAACCGTTACCTCATTGTCGGCCATGACTGCTCCTTGGCTCAACGGAAATTGGTCCGCTGACAATCGTGCCTTTGAGCTGTTACTGAGTGACGTGCGTGCAGGTGATGGGGGCGAGTTACTCCTCGCAACGTCTCAGCTAGTATGGGCACTCGAGAGGGCCAATGCCCTACTGACGAAAACCCGATCAGAGCGTCCCCTCTGTCCCTTTGGACAATCCACCGAGCGATCTAGAGCCTTGAAACGGGTCGTGCAACAGTTTTTCGTGGGCAACGTTCAGCCTTGGGTGGTCAGCCTTCGTCGGCGAGCGGAGCTCATCCATGAGCCCACTCAGCGCCTTGAAACAGTTCTCGCCGATTCAGTAACGCAGCCCTACCAAGATTGGGTGATGGCGCGTGACACACTGCTATTGCAACTGACTCGAATGACGCGACAACATGTTCAAGCCGTTCAAGCCACGCTCACAAGCTGCCAACCGGATTAAATGACCGGCGACTAAAAGGCCTCTTATTGCGACAATGTGTCAGATGGCACTTTGATCGTGATCCACGGGCTGTGATAATCCAAGGTGAGGGGCCGCCCAGACGCTGAGCGATATCCCTCGGGCCTGCTAGAGGCTCGGCAACTCAATGTCGTTGCTTGACTGTCGAGGACGACAGCGGCACCGCCGAAACGGGATGATCAGCACACTTTGGTACATTGGTTTTTTATTTTTGATGATTTGTGGAGAGATTCGATGCACATAATCCGTTTAGCCTGCGCTGGGATTGTCATAGCGACACTGGCGGCCTGCGCCACTAAGCTACCCGAGCCGGTAGTTGATTTCGCACCTGACTATGATTTTAGCCAGCCCAAAACCATCGCCTTCTATGCGTTGAGTGGCTCTGTTACCGGTAATAACCCCTCTGAACTCACTGACTTTCAACGAGATCGTATCGACAGCGCACTACGAGGCTCACTGGAAGCGAAGGGTCTGGTGTTTGTCCAGAATACGAGCGATGCCGATTTACTGTTGAGCTGGCATTTGAACCTCATGGAAAAGACGGACGTCAAAAGCTACAACAATCCCTCCTACGGTGCCTCTATGGGTTACAGCCGTTACAACCGCTACTCGATGTACAACTGCTATAACTGCATGGGACAGACAGACGTTCGCGTGACTGAGTATACCCAGGGCACTTTCATTATCGATATGATCGACCCCGAGGAAAAAGCCTCAGTATGGCGGAGCGTGACGCAGTCTAAACTGAAGGAAGAAACCATTCGTGATCAGGCGGCCCTCGACAGTGCGGCCGACCGAGTGCTGCGGGGGTTCCCGCCCACGCAAAGTGCACCCCCCGCTCCCTGATTTAGGGCGCTTACTGCAGGTCGATTGAAAGAAGACTGATTTAAAAGCGGGGTTTTGCGGGGGAATGCCCACTCTGTCTGACCCCACCGTATGAAGGCGCTCATCGTCTCACTCACGCGAGTCAGCGCTAGACGCTGCGGGAAAAGTGACCTGCTTTCAGCGATCAGCTGCGCCAGGGACCCTGAAGCGATTTATACTATCCGCTGAGCGACGCGCTAATTGACGCGCTGATTGACGCGCCCAGAGGCGAACGTAGGAACCGATATGTTTACTTATATCAACCCGGAGATTCGTGAGCGCCTGATTCGTGACGGAAAGCTACGCCGTATCAATAGCGACGGTGAGCCAGTCGAGACAGACAGCACAGCGAGTCCCGGACAACACCTTAATCTTCTGGGCCCCATCCCCATGCCGCTCGCTAGAGGCACGCAGCATCCCACAGTCAGATGGTATGCCTGTGTCAGAAGCACCGAGCTGAGTGAGGTTGAGCATTTGGCCAGCACCCTGCGTGAGCAAGGCGGCCAGCACTTGTTCTCTCATTTGGCCTCCAGCATGGCAGTGAACAGCATATTGGTCATCGGCAAGCCTGAAGAGAGCGATAACCCCCTAGTCAGAGTGCATTCAAACTGCCTGACGGGCGATATTTTTGGCTCGCGGCGATGTGAATGCGGACCACAATTAGAATCAGCGATTGACCGCATTTCAGAGGACTCCCATGGCGGCTATCTGATTTATATGGCAGGTCACGAAGGCCGAGGGATCGGGCTCTGGGCGAAAGCGGCGACCTATCTGCTGCAAGATGCAGGCGAGGATACCTATCAGGCGAACCAGTCATTAGGTTTGCCCGATGATTCCAGAGATTTTTCCGATGCGGCCATTTTGCTCAAACATTTTTGCCAAGGCCGCGGCATCCGGCTGCTCACCAACAATCCGAAAAAACTGGATGATCTAGCCGCGATGGGCGTTCAAGGGATTGAGCAAGTGAAGCACGTTGTCGGCGTCGACAATTTCAACTTGCAGTACCTCAAGGCCAAACGCGATTGGGGACACAAGCTAGCCGACGACGACTTGGATACCCCGGCTTAGTATCGTCAAGTTAATTTAACCACTCCGGCAGCGGCTCCCGGCCCAGCGGCAACTCCATCACGTTATCCGCGGCCTGGTAGCTATGACCCACCATTTCATCGTAGGCGCTGCGTTGTCGCAAGAAAAGCTCGCAGGTGACTGCTTTGCGGATGGTGCGCTGCATCTCTAAAAGATTACGGGTCTTGAGCACCTTGCCGTTGCGATCGGCAATCAGCCGCTCCTCTTCACCGAGCCTAGCGTGTGCGATATACAGGCTCAAATCCACTGATTCGATGACAACATCCGTGAGTTCGGCACTACCGAGATCGCTTAAGGCTATTTTCATTACACTGTCCCTCCTGAGTGACCTACGACCCAGCGGCTGATTCGGTTTGCTCATCGCCCTACTAGGCTGACCGCACCCTAAGGCTGACGGTGCAGCAGACCGTCTACCCACACACCAAACGAGGACGAGCCAGACACAGTGTGTCCAGCAAAGCATGACAACGACGCCATGGCCATAACGACTGAGCCCCTCACGATTACCCGAGCCGGCACGCCCGCGAAGACGCTGCCACGGTGCAGTGGTGTGTATCGATTTTTCGATGCGGCCGGCGCGCTTTTGTACATCGGAAAAAGTGTCGATATCCGCAGCCGGGTGGCTCAGCATATCAATGAAGGTCGTAAGCCCGGTCGCCATCAACGTCTGATGGCACAAGTCCGCCAAGTGGATTGTCAGATGACCGCTGGGGAGGTCGGTGCCTTGCTGATCGAGAATGAGGCGATCAAACGGGAGGTGCCCCTGTTTAATCGTCGCCAAAGGCGACTACGGCGCTTGTGGACGATTACGCTGATGCCCTCGCCTGATGGGATTTTGCAGCCCACCGCCATCGACTTTCTACCCGTAGCCACGAGGAACATCGATACATTTGGACTCTATGCTAATAAAAGCCAAGTGATCAGCTCACTGCAAAACCTGGCCAGAGATCACGCCCTGTGTCTTCGCATGATGGGGCTAGACCGAGGCCATGGCCCTTGTTTTCAGCACCAACTAGGGCGATGCGATGGTGCCTGCGCCGGTGAGGAATCTACGACGGCACACAATGCGCGTTTGCTTGATCAACTCGCGCGACAACGCATTGCAGCATGGCCATTCGACGGTCCTTTACTATTGGCAGAGCACACGATTAAACCCATCGAAAAACAACCCGAGCGTCAATTTCACCTGATCGATCAGTGGGCGTGGTACGGCTGCTTCGACACGCTGACAGCAGCACAAGACGCCTTATTAACCGAACAAACGCCCGCCTTCGATCGCGATGCTTACCGCCTGATCTACAGCGCGATGCATCGCGGCCGGGTGAACTTACAAAACGTGACAACCGGTCACCCCATCATGAACGTCCTGTTATCACAAAAGCCACACAGCACATGAATATTGTCTGGTTCAAGCGTGATCTTCGGCTCATCGATCATGGGCCACTCGCAGCAGCCATCGATCAAGGAGAGCCGCTGCTGCTGCTCTATATCATTGAACCGATGCTCCTCCACGACGCTCACTACCGAGGCCGTCATTGGCATTTCATCGCTCAATCGCTCAATGAACTCAATAGGCAACTGCAGCCGCACGGCACCACCATTCAGGTGCTCGAAGGGGAGGCAGAAACAGTGCTGAAAACGCTCCACCATCACCTTGCCATTAAGCAACTTTTCAGCCACGCGGAGACAGGGCTGGGCCTCACTTTTGATCGCGATCAGCGCATCATGCGCTTTTGCACTACCGAGGGGATTCGCTGGCAGGAATTCCAGAGTAACGGTGTGCAGCGTGGTCGTACTGATCGTCGAGGCTGGAACCGCGCCTGGCATCAGGTGATGAGGCAACCCCTCATTTCGGCCAACCTGAATCGCCTCACGACACTGCATCAGCCGCTACCCGAAGCGTTATTGGGAGCACAAACACGCCGATTGACTCGTTGGGACACACACAAACCCGACTTTCAGCGCGGTGGCACCCAAGCGGCATCGTCAGTCTTAGCAAGCTTTCTCGACGCACGCGCTCAGCGTTATCAAATGAGTATTTCTAAACCTGAGGCCGCTCGACATCATTGTTCTCGGCTGTCGCCTCATTTGGCGTGGGGCAATCTGAGCCTGCGCCAGACTTACCACGCACTGAAACACCGACAAATTGATGGCGAATGGGGACGCGCACTCGGCGCATTTGAGTCCCGACTGCACTGGCACTGCCATTTTATTCAAAAGTTTGAAATGGAATGCCGGATGGAGTGTGAGGACTTAAATCGGGGGTATCTGGATTTTCCGCGTCGCAGTGACCCAGAGCGGCTCGATGCCTGGCGAGAGGGTCGCACCGGCTACCCGCTAATTGATGCGTCGATGCGATGCTTGCTGCAAACGGGTTACATCAATTTCAGATCACGGGCTATGCTGGTGTCCTTTCTCACGCATCATTTGTGGCAAGACTGGCGCACCGGTGCCGCTTGGTTGGGGTCGCTCTTCCTCGATTTTGAGCCGGGCATTCATTACCCACAAATGCAGATGCAGGCGGGGGTCACAGGCATCAATACCATCCGGATTTATAACCCCGTCAAGCAATCACTGGATCACGACCCAGAGGGGGCTTTTATCTTACGGTGGGTACCAGAGCTGGCTGGCCTACCCACCCCGCTGTTGCATCAACCTTGGCTGCGATCACCCCTTGAGCGCCAGATGCACCCCATCGACTACCCTGAGCCTATCGTGGACCTCAAAACGTCTTATCAGCATGCTAAAGAGCAGTTGTGGCGTCTCAAATCCAGCGAGGGCGTCAAACGCGAGCGGGAGCGTATTCTCAGTCGTCATATTGAACGGCGCGTCAGCCAGGCGAAGAGCGCTTCCTCCGCCTAAATCCTTTGTTATGCTGGATGCCATTAGAAACCGTAGAGAGACCATTATGCTGATCATCCTCTGGATTCTTGGAGCGCTACTCGCACTGGCCGTATTGGCCGCGGTGCTCCTCCCCATCTTTATTGACGAGCAAGCGCTGACTGAGTTGGCAGCAGAGCAAGTGCGCGCCAACACAGGGGGTGAGTTGGTCATCAACGGGCAGACCGACATCAGTTTCTTTCCACGCTTTGGGTTGCGACTCGAAGACGTCGAACTGGATCTGCCCGCGCAAACTGAGTATGACGTCGCGATAGCAGCGTCGGTGGATGAAGTAGAGGTGGGCCTTTCTCTATTGCCGCTATTGAGTGGCACTGTCGATGTCGGCACCATAATCATTGCGGGGATCGCCGCGGACATCACCGAAGCAAAGGCACTCCCGCCAGCACCCGAACCAATGCCAAGTATGAGTGACCGAGAATGGGAACAGCGAGGCAAGCTCATTCGGCGTACCAAAGCGCAAGAACGTCAGCGCCAGTTGGACGAGGGCGGCCGTTTCTCGGGAATCGGCATACTCGCTGAGGCCATTCGAATAGACGATGTCACCGTGAAGATCCGATCTTGGGAGGGTGATCTCACCAACCACATCGTGGTGAAAACCCTGTCTCTCGCCGACGTGAATACCCAAGATGAACCGATGCGCCTCGATGGCGCAGTCACCGTACTGGGTGATGGCAGCGCCGTGCCGTTGGAGATCACCCTCGACGGTAGTATCCGACTCGCTTCTGATCTGAGCAGGCTCCGGCTGGACCAGTTACAAACAACAGTGGAGGGGGCGCTCACTGAACCCGTAATCAACACACTCAGTGGCAACTTCACGATGACCCCCGCTAAGGCCGACTTCGCCATTGATACAAGACTCCCGGGCGGCGATGTCAGCGGTCAGCTGGTGTGGTCGCCGCTCGAGAGCCCAGAGATCAAACTGGACATCACAACTGAGCGACTCGATCTGGATCAAATTCACCCGGCAACACCGGCTCAGACAAACGCAATAGCGAAGGAGGTCGCGCCAAAGGAGACCGCAACGGCACCGCTGCCCGTGCCGGCACCGCTGCCCGTGCCGGCACCGCTGCCCGTGCCCCCTGCGCGATCTGGACTTAGCGCTGCGCGTGGCGGCTGACCACCTAATTGTCAGTGGACAATCCATCAACACCGCTCAAGTCTCTATGGTAGTGCGAGATGGCGTCACGGATATTGACTACGTCCGAGGGGTCCTCCACGAGGGGCAACTCGACACCCGCATTACACTGAATGCACGCAGACCGATCGTGGAGGCCGACATAGAGGGCGGACTAAAAGGGGTCAATATGGATTCGTTGCTGGCGAGTATGGGCAACACTGATGCAGCCACAGGACGCATCGAACTGGCCTGGGATCTCGACACCGAAGGCGCAAGCAGCAACGACCTCCTCACCGGGCTGAACGGTGATCTCAGTGCCGAGGGTCAGGACCTTGTGTTCAATAAAATTGCCGTGCAAGGATTAATCTGCACGGCCGTTGCAACGGTAAATAAAATCCCGCCGATCGCAGGCCTTCCCACCAACACATCGATTAGTGAGCTCAGATTGGCGCTCGATTTTGATGATGGCGCAGGCGACATTGAGACACTGCGCTTTGCGACACCCGGCGTGGTTATGAAGGGCTCGGGTGATATTGCGTTGGATACCCTTGACTACCGCTTTCGGCTGGAAGGCCAAGTCAATAATGACATCATGCAGGTCAGTCCGCTGTGCGTCATTGACCAACGTTACGCCGGCGTCGACTGGCCTGTCGACTGCCAAGGCAATTTATCATCGGAAGCGGGCACAGCCTGCCAGATTGATATTGCGTCGGTGGCAGAACAGATCCTGAAGAATGAGGCACAACAGCAGCTTCAAGATGTGATCGAGGAAAAAGCCGGCGCCTTTATGAAGAAACTGTTCGGTGATTAAACTATTTCCCGATACGGTAGCGAGACGATGACAGCAGGATTTGATCATTCCTATGCGCGCCTCGGGCGCTCTTTCAGTTCAGTACAGCAACTCGATCCTGTTTCGGCGCCCAAGCTGTTGCTGTGGAACTCGACGCTCGCGGCCGCGCTCGAGTGGCCGAGTGACCCGCTGTCCGACCCGGCGCAACTGAGCGCGCTGGCAGGGAATGAGATTCTTCAGGGCACACAACCCATCGCCACTGCCTATGCCGGGCATCAATTCGGACAATATAATCCGCAACTCGGTGATGGCCGTGCCACCTTGCTCGGCGAATGGGTCACCTCTGCTGGCGATCGTTTTGACATTCAGTTAAAAGGTGCGGGCCCAACGCCCTATTCTCGTGGTGGTGACGGCCGCTCTCCTGTAGGACCGGTGATCAGAGAGTATTTGTTGTCCGAAGCGATGAACGCCCTCGGTGTGCCCACGACGCGGGCGCTGGCAGCCATTAGCAGCGGTGACCCGGTCTATCGCAATCGCCTCGAACCCGGCGCCGTCCTGACAAGAGTGGCGAGTAGCCACCTCCGCGTCGGCACCGTGCAGTACTTTGCCATGACGCGCGGCGGTGAGGGTTTGGCAGAGTTGGTCGACTATGTTGTGCAGCGCCATTTTCCCAACCACTCAGGAGAACAGAACGCAGCTTTAGTGCTGCTCGATGGCGTTTGCGCTCATTTCGCTAATTTGGTGGCGCGCTGGCAAGTACTCGGCTTCGTCCACGGCGTTCTCAATACCGACAATGCCTTACTGTGTGGTGAAACCATCGATTATGGCCCTTGCGCCTTTATGGACCATTTTGACCCGACCGCTTCCTTCAGTTCCATTGATCGCCAAGGTCGCTACGCTTGGCCCAACCAGCCGGGCATCATGCATTGGAATCTCGCCGTATTAGCAGAGTGTTTGCTGCCCCTGATCGACACGGATCCCACGGTGGCACAACAGCAAGCGCAGGCCGTCGTTGACCGTTACCCGCAGCGCTTCCATCACGTACATCAAGCCCGCTTAGCAACGAAACTAGGGCTCGATGGCATGAAAGAGACCGACGGCCCACTGCTGCAGGCTTTCCACGATATCTTGGCGGCAGAGCGCCTGGATTTTACCTTGGCGTTTCGATGGCTAACGGAATGCGCCAACGACACACTGGCGCATTCCCCCCTACCCGAGCTATTTGCCGCACCCGAAGCGTTGACGGAGTGGGCGCAGCAATGGGCAGCGCGGCGCAAAGACAACACGGGCGATACCGAGACGCTGAATACCGACATGCAATCCGCCAACCCCGTCGTGATTCCGAGAAATCATCTGGTGCAGCGCGCCATTGAACTGGCGGAGACGGGTGAAACCGACTGGATACGCGCCTGGGCTGCACGCGCCCGAACCCCGTTTACCTGGGACAGCAATGATCTCGAGTGGGCCCGCCCCCCGAGCGAGGGAGAACGGGTCAGTCAAACCTTCTGCGGCACCTAAGATCGCTTTTGCTGGCGGGTCAGCGCCAGTCTTTGAATGACGCCCTGCGGCCAGGCAACGTATAATCGCCGCTTCAACATGGAGATATGACCTTGACCACCGAGTTTCTCGGAAAGCAGCTATCCGGTCCCTTTACGATTCCATCGGGGATTGTTACCACCGCGCCTTCCATTATTCAGCGCGTGATCGATACGATCCCTGAGATTGGCGTGATCACAACAAAAAGTATCGGTTTTGAGCCTCGGCTGGGATATCGAGAACCCGTCTACAGCCAGTATGCGCCGGGTTGTTTCGTCAACGCTATCGGCTTAACCAACCCAGGCGTAGAAGACGCCCTTGAGGGTCTCCGCACGCTGACAGTGCCAGAAGACCGATTTTTACTCGTCTCCATATTTGGAGGCTCCATTGAAGAATTTGTCGCTGTGGCCCGGCAGCTAGCCCCCGTCGCAGACGGTCTGGAGCTTAATCTCTCCTGCCCCCACGCCAAAGGCTATGGCATGGCCATGGGACAAGATCCGGATATGGTGCGCGACATCGTTGCCGCGGTCTGTGACGCGGTGGAGATACCGGTTATCGCCAAACTCACGCCCAACGTGGACGATATCGCCGTAATTGGAAAAGCCGCACTAGCGGGCGGCGCTGCGGGGCTGTGCGCGATTAACACCACAGGACCCGGCTACACCGAGAGTCATGGTCACCCCATACTCAGTAACGGGCTGGGTGGGATGTCGGGGAAAGGCGTTTTACCCGTGACCTTGAAGGCACTAGCGGCACTGCGCGCTGTGACCGATTTACCCTTAATCGGTTGTGGTGGTCTTTCTTCTGCCGCGGACTGCCGCGCAGTAGCGCACTGTGGCGCCACCATTTTTGGCATTGGATCAGGGCTTACCGGGCTCGATACCCAGGCATTGGGTCATTACTTTACTGATCTCGCGCACGATATGAACCAGCAAACAGATCGAGCCGCCGAGCAGGTTCGCTTCGACCTTGATATGAGCTTTAATCCGTATCAGGTGACAGACAATAAGCCCGTCTGTGACGACATCAGTGTGGTTACTTTAGATGGCAGCCTCGATATCCGCGCAGGAGAATATGTCTTTGTCTGGATACCCGGCGTGGGCGAAAAGCCATTCTCTTGCCTTACCGCAAACCCAGTCAGATTGGCAGTGATCAATGTCGGGCCGTTTACCGATGCCTGTTACCAAGTCTCACCAGGCGAGACGATTTACTTGAGAGGCCCCCATGGGGTTGCCGTCTCCCCTCCTGATGATGCGCATATCGTCTGTGTCGCGGGCGGCACGGGTCTGGCTGCGGTACTGCAAATTGCTGAAGATTTTGGTTCAGCGGAACAACCCGCTGACATCTTTGTCGGTGCGCGAACTGCTAACCGACTGTACTTCCGTGAGGAGTGCGAAAATGCAGCTCGGGTCACAATTGCGACAGACGATGGCAGCGCAGGATTCGAAGGCCGCGTCAGCGATGCGTTGGCCGCCTTTTTAGCCGAGCAATCAGCCGCCGCACTGGAGAAGATGATTTTCTATAACTGTGGGCCGGCACCCATGATTCATGCCAGCGAAGCGGTACAACAACAATTTGTCCCGGCAGATCGCATTTTCAGCGCCATCGATTATTTGACGAAGTGTGGCGTGGGGATTTGTGGCGCCTGTGCGTCGCCAGATGGTCGCCGAATTTGCGTCGACGGACCCTTTATTACCGCTGAGTAACCCACCTGTCGTCTTCTCACTGTCTCAGCCAAAAACCGCTCTATTAGTGACAGCTTTCGTCTTGCCAGTTGACTAGGCTGGAAATGTTGCCATTATCGAAGGCCATTCGTCGACAACAAGTGGCACCGAGACGTGAACGGTAATTTGCTCGATCACAGGGCGTTGCATTGGACTCACTACAGTGATGACAGCACTGCCGATATGCCCATCAGCTACTGGGGTACGATTCTGGATATCGATACCTCAGGACATATCAGCGTGCTCTATCGCTGGGACCCTCATTGCTATTGCCACTTTCACCGACACCTCTGCTCGACCACATCAATAGTCCTCTCCGGAGAGCTCCATGTCAGTACGTACGAAGGTCATGAGCTGACTGCGACAACTGTTAGAACCACCGGTGACTATGCCAAAAAACCGCCCGGCGATATTCATATGGAGCAAGGCGGTGCCGATGGTGCCCTCGTCTTATTTGAACTTTATGCACCCGATGGCCAACTGACTGATCAGCTCGACCAAGAGGGCAATATTCTGCGCACACTCACAACCGATCATTTACGTCACGCATTGCTAAAACAAAACACCCCGGCCGCTGCCTAATAAACTTGAGTCATCATCACTTCTGAGAGGTCGACACCATGTCTGCAGAGCTCCATCCGCTAGCACCTCATACACTGCCCAGCTTTATCGGTGCCGCCGATGGCAGCGATCCGCTTTTTTCCGCCATCACTGTCATTTTAGTACTGGCAGTACTGGGTATCGGCATTGGCTATCTGTCGCTTCATGCCATTCCAGAGCGATTGGCTCACAAACACGGCAATACACAGTCTCAACTGATTATGGTGCTCGCACTGCTGGCATTGTTTACCCACAATAATATCTTCTGGGTGGTCGCATTGATCCTTGCTGTGATGAAACTGCCCGACTTTCTCACCCCGATTAACAGCATCTCAGACTCATTAAAAAAAATGACGACAGCAGATACGGATGCCACGCCGCCGCAACTCGATCACCACGAAGAGGCGCGTTAAGTCATGCTAGAACTTATCTTGTGTTCACTGTTCACGGTCCTACCTGACTACCTTTACCGCCGCTACCGTCACGGTAAACGTTGGGGTAAAGAGATCACCTTCTTTACGGTCTGGTACGAGCTTCGTATCGGGATCACCGCCTGCTTTATATTAACGATCAGCTTCATCACGGTGGTTTTCTATTTTCACCCCTCGACGACTAACGCGGGCCCCTACTTCCGAACCATACCCTTGCTCCCACAAGGCGGCGGCTTGGTGGAGGAGGTGTTTGTCAAAAATGGCGAGGCGGTCGAAGCGGGAGCGCCATTATTCAGCTTACTCGATAGCTCTCAGGCTGCCACTGTCAGTATCGCTGAGAGTCAGCTCGGTCAAATCGCCTCTGCTGTTGTGCAAGCGCAAGCACAATTAGACGGTGCGAGGGCACAACAGGTGCAAGCCGAGAGTGCCCTGGCGCAGACAGAAAATGAGCTCGCTAAAAAACAGGCGTTAGCTTCACGAGGCCAGCAATTGGTGAGTCAGATAGAACTCGATCGCCTAGAGATATCGCTCGCCCAGAAAAAAGGCGGCGTGCAAGCCGCAAAAGCCAATGTTTTAGCAGTGGAAACGCAGATCAACGAAGTACTCCCCGCGCAGCAAAAAAGCGCCCAGAAGCAGCTGGAACAGGCTCAGGTAGAGCTCGATAAGACCGTCATCTATGCCGGTGTGAATGGCCAATCCAGTGTTTTTTCTTCAGCGCGGCGACTACGTCAATCCGATTTTACGACCAGCCGGCGTATTGATCCCCACGGCAGGACCAGAATCGGGGCAAACCTCCATCGCCGCGGGCTTTAACCAACTCTCAGCGCAAGTCATTAAAGCAGGTACGCTGGCTGAAGTGGTCTGCCTATCGAATCCCTTTACGGTGATTCCCATGATCGTCACGCGAGTGCAGCCGGTCGTTGCCGCCGGGCAATTAAAGCCGGCAGACGTGCTCATTGATGCGCAGCAACGCGCGCGGCCGGGCACCTTGACCGTTGTCATGGAGCCCCTCTATTCCGGAGGCCTGGCCGACGTCATTCCCGGGAGCAAGTGCATTGCGAATGCCTACACCAGTAATCACGAGCAATTGGAACAGGGCGATTTGGGCTTGGGAGAGACCGTGTTTTTGCACATGGTCGATGCCGTTGGCCTGATCCATGCCATTATTCTCAGAATGCAGGCATTGTTGCTGCCCGTGCAGATGCTGGTCTTTGGTGGGCACTAAACGAAAGCGCTTTTCATAAAGCACTCGCCCCCTATTGAGCATACGAGTCACAATGGGGGGCGATCGCCCCTCCTCAGGTGGCGATAACACCTCGCCCGCGATGACATCCTTCGTTTTGATGCGCTGTCCGCATTGACGCGAGCCCACCCTCAGGGCTGCTGAGGCGCACTGCTCTCTGGCGCATTTTTTTTAAAAGCGGCGCGTCACTCAGAGCTGGGTGACGCTGAGCAGATCCGAGCTCTGCGGGCACCCGTATCGCTTAATACAGATACTGAGGCCACTGCCATGTTCACGACTTCCCCTCCAAACGACCCTCGTCACAGCGATGGTCGATTTGCCCATATCATGAGAGGCCTGCTGAGAATGGGGCTGTTATCCGGCCTTATCGGGATGTTGAGCGCCTGCGGTACCGCCTCTATCGATGATCATCAGATGGCGGAGCCATCATTTTCCCCCGAAGATTTTTTTAACGGGGTACTGACGGCACACGGGGTCGTCCGAGACTATTCCGGCGCTGCAACACGCCACTTCAACGCGGACATCACCGCCTGTTGGCAAGAGGGTGTGGGTACGCTGGATGAGGCGTTTGTGTTCGATGACGGCGAGCAACAGGTCCGCATTTGGACGCTGACGCCTGACGGAGCGCAACGCTACATTGGCACTGCGGGAGACGTTGTGGGCGAAGGCAACGCCCGTTGGCAAGGTAATGCCA
>CAJJBO010000005.1 GCA_905182485.1 uncultured Luminiphilus sp. | reverse complement strand
ATCAGCTGCCAAGAGACCTAGAGATTGTGGTGCTCGATGGGCAGAGAGGCTTGGGTAACGGTCGGCTGTTGCCAGCGGGTCCACTGCGGGAGCCTCGAGAGCGGCTGGAGGAAGTCGACTGGGTGCTGGAACGCAATAGTGACGATCCCCATCGCGGTTTTGAATATCATATTAGCGGTGCGCGTCATCTCGCGTCAGGCCGCCTCGTCGTGTGGTCAGATTGTCTGTCCCAATGGGGTGATCAAACGCTCACGGCAATGACTGCGCTGGGACAGCCTGAACAATTTTTTCAGATGCTCACAACGCAGGGATTGACGGTGGAAACGGTGTCATTGCCCGACCATGACGTCATCATGCCGCAGCAGCTTACGGGGATTGCGACCGAGACCGTCTTGATTACCGAGAAGGATGCGATAAAGCTCAGTGGGTCGATCGATAGTAGACTGTGGGTGGTGGAGATCGAGGTGCAGCTACCGGCCTCGTTACTGACAGGATTACACGATAAATTGCCGACGCGGGTGCAGACCTAGGAGCCTTATGTTTACAGTTGTTATTCCGGCTCGCTATGGCTCGACTCGACTACCGGGTAAGGCATTGCTCCGCATTAAGGGTAAACCGATGGTCGCGTGGGTCTGGGAGCAGGCGATGCGTGCCGGGGCGGATCGGGTGTGTATTGCAACCGACGACGCCCGCATTCGCGATGAGATGGTGGGCCGCGGTGCAGAGGTTCAGATGACAAGCGCAGAGCATACCTCAGGAACGGACCGATTGGCTGAGGTGGTTCAGCAGTTATCATTCGCGGATGACACGATTATTGTGAACGTACAGGGGGACGAGCCCCTGATGCCGGTCGCGAATATTCAGCGCGTGGCGGCCATGCTGTCTGAGCAGCCCAACGCTGACATGGCGACTTTAATGGAGCCGCTCGCGATTGAAGAAGCCGCCAAGCGGGCGGTGGTCAAAGTGGTTGCTAGCGAGACGGGGCGAGCACTGTACTTTTCGCGTGCTGCTATTCCCAGCCGGCGCGATGACACCGCGGTGGCTGAGTGTCATCGCCATATTGGTTTGTACGCTTATCGCGCTCGGTTTTTACTGCGTTTTGTGAGTTGGCCTCCCGCGGCAATTGAGCAGACTGAGTCGCTAGAGCAGTTGAGGGCGCTGGCCCATGACGCTCATATCCAGATTGAACTGGCGCCTGAGACGACTCCGATTGGGGTTGATACTCAGGAAGATTTCGACGCCATTCAGCAGTTACTGACGGATGGTGAGTGATTCAGTTTTGGAGAGTGGGAATCTTTCGGGACGCAATACACTGGGACTGACCGCGTACGCTGATCACGTGGTCGCCATCACCCATGCGACGCAGCTTGAGCAAGCGCTCACCGATGCGCGACCATTTGGGCCGATCACCGTGCTCGGGGGTGGGAGCAACGTCGTGATGCATCCCGTGCAACCTGGCACGGTATTGCTCATGGATATTAAGGGACGCACGCTGCGTGCAGACGATGGAGATCGAGTGGTGCTGCGGGTTGGCGCGGGCGAAAACTGGCATGAATTGGTCCTGTGGTGCCATCACCATGGATTGCATGGTCTGGCTAATTTAGCGCTGATTCCCGGGTCGGTAGGGGCAGCGCCGATTCAGAATATTGGTGCCTATGGTGTCGAGGTCGCGCAGTGTATTCGGGCGGTGCACGTGATCCATCGTGAGACCTTAGCGACAACCGTGCTGGCACCCGAAGCCTGCCAATTCCGTTATCGTGACAGCTGTTTTAAGCACGAGGAGGGGGCACAGTGGATTATCACAGCGGTAGATTTGCAGCTCGACAGGGCAGCACCGGTATGCCTGGAGTATCCGGCCTTAAAAGCGCGATTGCAGTTGGCCGACCCCACTCATGACGCTGTCTTGGCCGGCGTGATGTCGCTGCGGCAGGAAAAGCTACCTGATCCAGTCGTTACCCCGAATGTGGGGAGTTTCTTTAAGAACCCGGTGCTGACTCAGGAAGAGGGAGAGTGCTGCGTGAACGGTTATCTGATGTGCCGCTTTTCCCGGGGCCCGAGGGTCGGGTAAAAGTCCCCGCTGCCTGGTTGATTGACCGGTTAGCCTGGCGAGGCGTCGAAAAGCAGGGCGTGAAAGTGTCAGAGGCGCATGCGCTGGTGTTAGTGGGTTGCGGCGCACAAACGGCAGGGCCCTGGTTGAGCTTGGCGGCCGATATTGTCGCCAGCGTCGAAGGCGCTTTCGGTCTGACCTTGGAAATGGAGCCGCGGGTGCTGGGTCTCCCCGACGTCGTCGCGTCCTGATGAGCGATTTTGATGCCGAGTCTTATCTCGCACAGCTGACCTCTCGCCCTGGGGTCTACCAAATGTATGATCGAGACGGCGGGCTCCTTTACGTTGGCAAGGCTAAAAACCTGAAAAGTCGGGTGACGAGCTACTTCCGCCCGTCGGGTTTGTCGAAGAAAACGATGGCGCTGGTCGCTAAAATAGCCAATATCGAAGTCACCGTTACCAGCACTGAGCGAGATGCGTTGCTGCTGGAGCACAACCTGATTAAGCAGCATCGTCCACCTTACAATATACTGTTGAAAGACGATAAGTCGTATCCTTATATCTACCTGTCCTCTGAAGATCGTTGGCCGAGATTGAGTTTTCATCGCGGCGCAAAGCGGCGCAAAGGCACCTACTTTGGACCTTATCCAAGCTCCGGTGCAGTGCGATCGACATTGCATCTGATGCAGAAGGTATTCAAGGTGCGTCAGTGTCGAGATAGCTACTTTCGCAATCGCTCTCGACCTTGTTTGCAATACCAGATTGGGCGCTGTTCAGGGCCCTGTGTTGGTCTGGTGTCTGATCAGGATTACCAAGAGCAGGTCGACAAGTCGACGTTGTTTCTGAATGGCCAATCACATGAGTTGATGTCGCGCTTGGCAGACGAAATGGAGACTGCCGCCGCCGCATTGGCTTACGAAGACGCAGCGGACTTGCGCGACCAAATCACCCAGCTTCAAAATGTCCAATCCACCCAGAGTATCGAGGGCACACGAGGTGATTTAGATCTGATGGCCGTTTTTACAGAGCATGGTCACGCCTGTATACAAGTCCTCTTCGTCCGTGAGGCGCGGGTATTGGGAAGCCGTAGTTACTACCCTAACATCCGACTGGATGAGGCCCCCGCGGCGATATTGGAGGCCTTCTTGCCTCAGTTTTACTTGTCTAGTCAGCAACAAATTCCTCAGGAAATTGTGCTCAGTGATCGCATTGATGATCAAAGTTTGCTGGAAGAGACGCTGGCAGCTGACTCTGGCCGCAAAGTGTCGATAAAGCATAGTGTCCGCGATGCGCGAGCACGCTGGTTACAGATGGCGGTACAAACGGCGCAAACGAATTTGCGATCGTTTTTAGCGGGAAAGCAAACGATGGCAGGTCGACTGGAGTCGTTGCGAAGAGCGTTAGATCTGGAAAGCATTCCCGTGCGCATGGAGTGTTTTGATATCAGCCATAGTTCGGGTGAAGCGCACCGTGGCTCTCTGTGTCGTGTTCGATGGAATGGCGCACGCAAAGCCGATTACCGTAAGTTCAATATCGACGATATTGCACCAGGTGATGACTATGCTGCGATGCAACAGGCGCTAGAGCGACGTTACAAGCGTTTGGCGAGAGGAGAGGGACAGCTGCCCGATATTTTATTTATCGACGGTGGAAAAGGGCAGGTCAGTCAAGCTCGACAAGTCTTGGCAACCTACGACATCAGCAGCGTGAAAGTGATCGGTGTGGCCAAAGGAACGACCCGAAAAGCCGGTTTCGAGACGCTCATCGATGCAGACTCTGGCACGGAGATGCGCCTGCGGGGCGATCACCCGGGTTTACACTTAATACAGCAGATTCGAGATGAGGCGCATCGCTTCGCGATTAGCGGTCACCGCGGTCGCCGTGCGAAGGCGAGGAAGCAGTCGGTCCTAGAGGAGATTCCGGGAGTTGGTGCTCAGCGGAGGCGTGATCTGCTACGCCACTTTGGCAGCGCCAAGGCCATAGAGAACGCAGGCGTTGACGAGTTGGCGAAAATCAAAGGGATCAGCGCGACCATTGCACGTACCATTTACGAGCATCTGCATACGGTCAACGATTGACCCACATGAGCGCGGTGCTCTGTGCGAGAATCGCAGTGCGTGACGGGAGTAATGTGTGCCACTGAATTTACCCAATTTACTGACAGCCCTGAGAGTATTGGCGATACCGCTGATGGTCCTTTTTTATTATCTGCCGCAGCCGATATCGACGGTGGGAGCGGCGTTGGTGTTCATCGTTGCCAGTATCACCGATTGGCTCGATGGTTGGCTTGCGCGCAAAATGAATCAGACCTCTGAGTTTGGTGCATTTCTCGACCCTGTTGCCGACAAGCTACTGGTGTCAGTAGCGTTAATTTTATTGCTGCATCGAATGGACAATGCCTTTATTACCTTGGCGGCCATGGTGGTGATTGGTCGCGAAATAGTAGTGAGCGCATTGCGGGAGTGGATGGCGCAAGCAGGCAATCGGACATCGGTGGCGGTGACCTCGTTGGCGAAGCTGAAGACCGGTTTTCAAATGACGGCCATCCCTATCTTACTGTGGTACCCCTCCGAGCCAGCGGGTGAGTATTTGCGGTTGTTTGGCATCGCACTTTTAGGGATCGCGGTCGTGCTCACGCTGTGGTCGATGGGGGTTTACTTCAAAGTTTTTTTGGCCAGTTTAAAAGGCGAGGGGCCTGAGACTAAAGGTTAGTCCGCCGGTGCGAGGTCCGAAATTGATGGGTTGACGCCACCCACTCAGGCCACAGCATCCCCTGCGATGGGCAACGCTGTGTCGTACTTCACTTCTTCCATTGACAGTAGCGCAGTGACTTTGAAAATTTTCACGTCCGCAATGAGACCCTGATAAAACTGGTCGTAGGCTTTTGCGTCGGCGACTCTGACTTTGAGAATATAGTCGACATCACCCGCCAGACGATGCGCCTCCATGACCTCGGACCGGCTGCGAACCGCACTGAGAAACTGTTGTTGCCAAACGGCATCGTGCTCACTGGTCTGCACCAGCACAAAAAAGCAGGCACCTAAACCCAGCGCATCAGGGTCACACAGGGCCACCTCATGACGAATGACACCCTGTTGCTTCAGTTTTTTCACCCGATTCCATACCGGCGTCTTGCTAGATCCTGTTCTTGCGGCAAGCTGTTCTAACGACAGCGTGCAGTCACGTTGCAATAACGTGAGTAACACCTTGTCAGTGTAATCAAGTTTCATTCTAGTTCCTTGGAAGTAAATAGGAAAATATACTATTTTTGTTCTCTAATTAAAAATATATTCCTAATAATTCGGTTATAAGACCATTATTTAAAAATATTTTCGTTATATGGCAAGTGTGGTTAGGCTGTCGCCCTATGAATTACCTACCTATCTTTGTGTCGACACGTGGCTGTCGGGCGATTGTCGTCGGCGGCGGTTTGCTTGCCGAAGCGAAATGCCGAGCTTTATTGAAAACCGCAGCCGAAGTCGTTTTGTTCTGTCAGGAGCCTACGCCTGTCATGTTGCAATGGCGAGATGAGTGCCGATTGCAGTTGGAAACAAGGGCCTGCGATGCGTCCGACCTGCAGACCGCTCGCTTGGTTTACGCTGCCAGCGAGTGCGATCACGACAATACGCGGATTGCGCAGTTGTCGAACGAGGCGGCTGTTTGGGTCAATGTGGTTGACTGTCCCGACGCTTGTGACTTCATCACGCCAGCTATCGTCGATCGCGATCCGGTTGTGGTCGCAATCGGTACCGAAGGCACTGCGCCGGTGTTGGCGCAACAAATCAAGCTGGATGTCGAATCGATGTTGCCCATCCATCTGGGCGTGGTGGCCCGAGCCGCCCAGCAGTTTCGTCATCGCGTCAGGCAGTTGTTACCGGGTTTACCGCGGAGACGTTTTTGGACTGATTTTTTCCAACGTTCAACTCAGCAGACGGATCTGTCTCCCGCCGCCCTAGAGGGCACGCTGTCGACGTTGTTAGCACAGCATCAACAGCGGGCCGTCCCAGAGGGCAAGGTGATATTTGTTGGTGCAGGCCCGGGCGATCCCGATCTGCTGACCGTTAAGGCACGCCGCGTGATACAAGAAGCCGACGTGATCGTTTATGACCGTCTAGTGGGCGATCACATTCTGGATCTTGCGAGAAAAGAAGCCAAATTTATCAATGCGGGGAAAAAAGGCTTCGGCGTATCGATGCCTCAGGCTGATATCAGCGCACACCTGCTTGTGAAGCGTCACAGGGCCAGATAGTGGTGCGGCTGAAAGGCGGCGACCCGGGCATGTTTGGCCGACTGGATGAGGAGTTAACGGCGCTGACCGCGGCTGGGGTCACAACAGAGATTATTCCCGGTATCACCGCCGCCGCGGCCGCTGCCGCGGCGTTACAGGTGTCTTTGACCCAACGAGGCAGAAATACCCGCGTGACCTTTTTGACGGCGCACGATGCTAAAGGGTATGCGGAGCACGATTGGCAGCAGTTGGTCGACGCGGAGCAAGCACTGGCCGTCTATATGGGTCGAAAGACGGCAGCGTTTTTACAGGGACGGTTATTGATGCACGGTGCGAATAGGCTGACGCCGGTCACCTGCATTGAAAATGTTTCCCGTCGTGATCAACGCGCTTTTGTGAGTCATTTAGATGGGTTCGTCGGGGCACTCGGTGAGCAACGCTTCGAGGGACCTTTGATGATTTTGGTCGGGATCGCGGGTGTAGTGGGTGCTAGCGATCTGCGCGAGCCCGTCAATTCAGTTGGCACACTGGAGCGAGAGCAGCATGGCTCGTATTAAGCCACCCGTTGTTATTACGGCGAATCGCCTCACGACCGGCGAGGTGGTCTTTTGGGGGAACGACCAGCAGTGGGTTAGAAAAATATCCGACGCATTACCGTTTCACAGCATTGATGTGGCGTCCGCGACGGCGAAAGCCATTGATGATGAGTTAGTGGTGCTGGGTGTCTATTTGATCGCAATTGCGGCGTCCGATGGAGCCCATCAGCCTACTCATTACCGAGAATCAATACGAGCAGCAGCGATCGCGCCTTACGCGATCGCGGGTAACGATGGAGTCACTGATGCACCGCTATAATATTTGTAATCGCCTGATCACTGGAGAGCTGTTTTACCTCAGTAAACACCAGCAATGGGTCAGTGAGGTGACCCAAGCGGTCACGCTTCATGCCCGCGGTACGCAAGCCCAGCGAATTGATGAGGGTGCGGACGCAGGCGATGTACTGGGCGTGTTTATGATGCCGCTGCACCAGACGAGCGTTCAAACCACGACGGTGTTTTCTGTGGTGCCAAAACAAAGCCAGCCACCGTGTGGTCCTGATCTTAGCGTGGCAAGGCGAGCCTGATGTACCGGTACAACCCCTTTGATGAGCGTTTCGTGCAAGAGCGGGTGGCTCAGTATCGAGATCAGGTGGAACGACGACTCTCCGGCGCGTTGACGGAGGACGAGTTCAAGCCGTTACGGTTGATGAATGGCGTGTATCTCCAGTTACACGCTTATATGCTCAGAGTGGCGATACCCTATGGCACGTTATCGAGTCGGCAAATGCGGGTGTTGGCAGATATTGCAGAGCGTTGGGACCGGGGTTATGGGCATTTTACAACGCGGCAGAATATTCAGTTTAATTGGCCACTGTTGGTCGATACACCAGACATTCTGGCGGCGCTCGCCACAGCAGACATGCACGCCATACAGACCAGCGGAAACACCATCCGCAATGTCACCACCGATCATTTTGCCGGGGCGGCGTTAGACGAGGTGACCGATCCTCGGCCCTATGCGGAATGGATTCGTCAATGGTCTACCGATCATCCTGAGTTCCAGTTCTTGCCGCGTAAATTTAAAATTGCCATCAGCGCGGGTGCGGTCGATCGCGCCGTGATCAAAGCGCATGATATCGGCCTGAGGCTAGTGCAGTCGGGCGATGAGATCGCCTTCGACATTTATGTGGGTGGTGGGCTTGGTCGAACTCCGGTAGTCGGCAAGCGGTTGTTTCGTGGGGTGCCGACAGCAGCGCTGTTGCCCCATCTTGAGGCCATTTTATCGATTTATAACTTGGCTGGACGCCGCGACAATAAATACAAGGCGAGGATTAAAATTCTGCTGCAGGCTATGGGGGAGGAGTCCTTTACCGCAGCGGTAAACGACGTATTGCCCTCTGTCAGTGCTGCGTTTAGTGCCAAAGCATTAAAGCCGTTACAGGACATCATGGATCAATTTTCAGTGCCCGATTTTCCTGAACGGGATACCGAGCCGTATCTCAATCAGATTGATACGGTGCCCGCATTCCGATCCTGGGTGCAGCATAACGTCAGCCCTCATAAGCAAGAGTGCTATGCCTCGGTGACGGTCAGTTTGAAAACACCTGGCAAGACCCCAGGGGATGCCAGCGCAGAGCAGATGCGCGTGATGGCCGAGATAGCCGAACACTATGGCCATGACGAATTGCGCGTCAGCCACGAACAGAACATTGTATTGCCACATGTTGCTCAGGCTGATCTGCCCGAGGTGTATCAGAGACTGCGTGCTGCCCAGCTGGCCACCGCCAATGTCGGTCTGCTATCAGACCTGATTGCGTGTCCGGGTATGGATTACTGTGCGCTGGCGACGGCACGCTCAATACCCATTGCACAAAGGTTGTCTCAGCGATATCAGGCGCGCGAGCAAGCATTGGGACCACTGAAAATAAAAATATCGGGCTGTATTAATGCCTGTGGTCACCATCATATTGGTGACATAGGGATCTTAGGCCTAGATAAGGCCGGGGTTGAGAATTATCAGTTGACCTTGGGCGGGCGCGGCGGATTAGCGGCGAAGCTCGGCGATAAAATGGGCCCTGGCTTTAGTGAGGACGATTTGTTGCTGGCGATAGATCGGATGCTGGATACTTTTCTTGCCCTGCGCTTATCGTCGTCTGAAACGTTTGCGACTACGGTAGAAAGGGTGGGTACTGAGCCGTTTCGCGCAGCGTTGTATGAGGTGAGAAATGCCGCATAGTCGCTTACCTGCAACACCGCCCGCTGTTTCGGCTAAAAGCGCAGCATCTGATGTACTCGCTGCATTGGATACACAGGATTTTTTAGCACAGTTACTGGCGCAGCAAACCCCATTTGGCGAGCTGGCAGTGGTGTCGAGTTTTGGCGCTGAGAGTGCAGTATTACTCCACTTGGTCGCAACGCTTAACCCTAAGACCCGCGTTGTGTTTCTCGACACGGGTTTTCATTTTCCTGAAACTCTGGCTTACCGAGATGAGCTCATTGATCGACTGGGGCTGCAGGGAGCCCAGACCATCGGCATCGATCCACTGTCGGAAAAGCGTTACGACGAGTCGGCTACGCTGCATCAAATCGATCCCGATCGCTGTTGCGCGGTGAGGAAAGTGCAGGTGCTAAGGCGTGCACTGAGACCCTATGGTGGGTGGATTAGCGGGCAAAAGCAGTTTCATTCGAGCGAGCGTGCTCGGCTGGAACGTGTCGAATGGGACGACATCTACACTACGTGGAAATTTAATCCGCTGGCCGATTGGAGTGCAGACCGTATCGCATCGTATCAAGCGGAGCACCGGCTCCCGGCACACCCTCTCGTCAGTGAGGGGTACCCCTCTATTGGTTGTGAGCCCTGTACGTCTCGGGTGGCTGGTGGCGAGGAGTTGCGAGCAGGACGCTGGCGGGGGCAAGACAAATTAGAGTGCGGACTGCACCGAAACCCCAATGTGATTGCGGTCTCTTCGCGATGAGTAATGCGACGGAGACCGTCAGAGTCGATCATAGTGGTCGCTTGGTAGCGGCGCAGCGAGAGGGTGCGGAGCGCGCCAACAAGCCGCTCTCTGAGGTGACGTCGCTATCGACGTTGAACGCCTGGTTGGCCGAGCCTGTTATTGCCTTAGTCGTAGCCAGCTTCTCGGACGGTCGGGTGTTTACGATAGCCCGGCAACTTCGGCAGATGGGCTTCGAGGGCCGCCTTGAGGTAGTAGGGGATCTGCTGCCGGATCAATTGCCGATGCTGCTGGAGTCGGGCGTCGATGTATTAGAGATCAGTGCCAAACATGCCCGGCGATGCGATGAAGCGCAGTGGACATGCAAGGCGGCACAGTGGGCAGATCAATCCGCGCCCGGTAGGTTCGGTTATCAGCACCACAACGGCAGGGCTGGCAGCGCCTAGTGAGGCTTAGCGCAGACCTGCGTTAATTGAGTCTAGGAAGCGTGAGCCTGGGCATAAGTCACGTTGAGAAAGCGTATTCAGCGGCTTTGAGGCAGTTTGTAGTACATCGTGGAGCTCTTCGCTGTCGCGATTAATATAGAGTAATCCGGTCAAGATGCGGTCCTGCTTACTGTGATGCGCAATCGCATCCAGCGCAGATTGTGCATCCTCGATGTTGTATTCGTTGTTCACCTTTTGCAAGCGCAACACCGACCCATCATGTAAGCACACTTCTTGCACCATACCGGCGTCGTAGCTGGTAGTGATGGCCTCTCTGCGTGGCACGAAGTCGACCGGCATCGCCTCATTGTGTTCACGAAAATTAGCATAGCTCTTCGTTGAGCCCTGATGGTTGTTAAACGTGACGCAGGGTGAAATAACATCGAGCAAAGCGAATCCACGATGACTGATTGCCGCCTTAATGAGCGGCACCAGTTGCGCTTTATCACCGGAGAAGCTACGACCCACAAAGGTCGCGCCAACCTCAATACCTAAGCGCACCAAATCGATCGGCATATAGGGATTGATATCCCCTTTTTTGCTGACAGAGTCGGTATCCATAGTGGCAGAATCTTGCCCTTTAGTGAGCCCATAGCAACCGTTGTTTTCGACGATATAGGTCATGTTCAGATTGCGACGCATCACATGTGTAAACTGACCCATGCCAATCGAAGCAGTATCACCGTCTCCAGACACGCCGATATAAATGAGATCTCTATTGGCCACGTTGGCGCCTGTGGCGACGGAGGGCATTCGCCCGTGCACGCTGTTAAAACTGTGGGAGCCACTGAGAAAATAGGCGGGCGTTTTCGATGAGCAGCCTATGCCGGAGAGCTTGGCAACCCGGTGCGGCTCAATCGAGAGCTCAAAACAAGCGTCGATGATCGCGGCGCTAATTGAGTCGTGACCGCAACCAGCGCAGAGCGTAGACAACCCGCCCTCATAGTCACGGCGAGTGCAACCCACCTCGTTGGTTTTGGAGTCGGGATGACGAAAGGCAGGTTTGGCATAAGTCATTAGGCGATGTCCTTTTCTTGAGGCACCAGTGGTGTGACGTTGTTGACGCCCAAATGCCCCCTGATCACGGCAGCAATTTTTCGTGCGGTCACGGGGAGCCCGTCGTATTCCACCACCGAGACCAGCTTGGCGTTGGCTTCAACATTGGTTTCGTTGAGCAGTAAGCGTCGCATCTGCCCGTCTCTATTTTGCTCAATGACAAAGATGCGATCGTGCGCCTCAATAAAGTCTTCGACTTCTTGCGTGAAGGGGAAAGATCGCAGTCGCAGGGTGTTGAGATGAATGCCTTCTTTTTCCAGCGTTTCTAATGCTTCATAGGCGGGCGATGCGGTAGTGCCAAAGAACAGCAACGCGTCTTGGGTGGGCGCGTCTGCCATTTTAACCTTGGCTTCAGGCACCAATGACTTAGCCGTTTCGAATTTTTGCAATAGACGGTCCATGTTGCGCACATAGACATCACCGTCTTCGGTGTAAGCGGCGTACTCGTCTCTCGAGCTGCCCCGAGTGAAGTAAGCGCCTTTGGTTGGGTGTGCCCCTGGATAGGTTCGGTAAGGGATGCCGTCGCCATCTACGTCGAGATAACGACCAAACCGCTCGGCCATTGCGTCGAGGTCCTCACCCGTCAGCACCTTCCCGCGGTCGTAACGATAACTGTCGTCGAATTCTAAGGGAGGCGACATCCATTCGTTCATCCCGAGATCTAGGTCACTCATTAAAATGACCGGTGTCTGCAAGCGCTCGGCTAGGTCAAAGGCCTCAACTGTCATGCTAAAGCATTCGGCCGGCGTGGCGGGAAAGAGCAGTACGTGCTTAGTATCGCCGTGTGAAGCATAAGCGGCGGCAAAAATGTCCGATTGTTGGGTGCGCGTTGGCATACCGGTCGAGGGGCCTGCGCGCTGCACGTCGACGAGTACGGCGGGTACCTCGGCGAAATAGGCGAGGCCCAAAAACTCGCTCATCAAAGAGATGCCCGGTCCGCTGGTTGCCGTAAAGGCGCGAGCACCGTTCCAATTCGCGCCAATTACCATGCCCATGGCCGAGAGTTCATCTTCGGCTTGCACGATCGCGAAGTTCTTCTTGCCCGTTCCTGGGTCAATTCTCAACCGTCGGCAGTATTTTTCGAACGCATCCACCACTGATGTCGACGGCGTAATGGGATACCAAGCCGCTACCGTTGCGCCAGCATAGACAGCCCCTAGTGCGGTGGCGGTGTTGCCATCCATGAGAATTTGATCAAATTCCTCGATGTGCTTAGGTGTTTGCTCTCCGGCTTTTAGGTGAATTCCCAGCGGGCACGTAAAGTGGGTAGACGCATATTGATGGCCCATTTCTAAGGCGTGAATATTCGGAGTAATCAGTTTTTCTTTGCCTTTAAATTGCTCGCGGACAAGGTCTTTCAATATCGCGAAATCGATATTGAGCAGTGCCGCGAGGGCGCCCACGTAAATCACATTCTTAAAAAGCTGCCGTTGGCGAGAGTCGGTATATTCGCGCAAGCACATTTCGGTCAGCGGTATGCCGAGATAGTTCACGTCGCGGCGGACATGACGAAGGTCCAGCGGTTTGGTGGTGTCATAGACCATATAGCCACCCGGTTCCACCTCGGAGACATCCTTAGCGAAGCTTTGTGGGTTGACGCTGATCATCATATCGATACCACCGCGCCGGCCGAGATAACCATCTCGACTGACACGAACCTCGTACCAAGTTGGCAGTCCTTGAATATTGGAGGGGAAAATGTTCCGCGGACTGACGGGGATCCCCATGCGAAAGATCGCTTTGGCAAACATGCCATTGGCGCTTGCCGATCCGGTGCCGTTGACGTTGGCAAATTTGATCACAAAATCATTAATCGATTCTTTGGGTTGCATGCTTAGCCCGCCTTAGTAACCGAGTAAAGGAACCGCTGCATGTCCCAGGCACCAGTGGGGCAGCGTTCTGCGCATAGGCCACAGTGCAGGCAGACATTCTCGTCCTTGACCATGACGCGCTGTGTTTGCACGAGCGCTTCGGAGACATAAAGTTCTTGTGCTGTGTCATTGGCGGGGGCGCGAAGGGTTCGACGCAGCGCGTCTTCATCGGCGTTATCAATGAAATTGATACAGTCAGTAGGACAGATGTCGGTGCAGCCATCACATTCAATGCACTTTGCACCGTCGAAGACAGTCTGCACATCGCAATTGAGACACCGCTCAGCTTCGCGGTAGGCCGCGTTGATGTCAAAGCCAAGCTCTACTTCAACCTTACGATCCTTGAGCGCGGTGACCTTATCAACGTGGGGCACCTTCTCGCGAAGGTCCAAGGTCACTAGATTGTCATAGCTCCACTCGTGCACGCCCATTTTTTGGCTGATGAGGTTTACACCGGGGGCAGGGCGTTGTTGGGTCGACTTGCCTGAAAGGAAAAGATCAATCGACACTGCAGCTTGATGCCCATGTGCGACGGCAGTGATGATATTTTCAGGGCCAAAGGCAGCGTCACCCCCAAAAAACACTTTGGGATTGCTTGATTGAAATGTCCGCTTATCGACCTGAGGCATGTCCCATTTGCCGAACTCGATACCTAGGTCACGTTCTATCCAGGGGAATGCATTATCTTGGCCAATGGCAATGAGTACTTCGTCTGCGGCAAAAAAGATTTCCTCGCCCGTTGGGACGAGATTGCGCTTGCCTGCCGAGTCATAAACCACGTCAACTTTGTCAAAGCGCATGCCGGTTAACTTGCCATGTTCGTGGACAAACTCCTTCGGCACGTGGTTATTGAGTATTGGAATGTCCTCTTCTTGAGCATCCTCGATTTCCCACGGTGAGGCCTTCATCCGCGCAAACTCGGAACGCACGACCACTTTGACATCCTCTCCACCGAGTCGACGCGCTGTTCGACAGCAGTCCATCGCTGTATTACCGCCGCCCAGCACTAGGACGCGCTTACCCACTTTCTGAATGTGTTCAAAGGCGACGGATCCCAGCCATTCGATACCCACGTGAATCTGTTTCTCACATTCTTGCCGACCGGGTAGATCCAGATCGCTGCCTCGAGGGGCGCCGGTGCCGACAAAAATGCCGTCGTAACCTTTATCGATGATCGATTTAAGGCTCTCCACGTAGGTATCAAAGTGCGATTGAACCCCCATATCTAGAATGCGATCTACTTCTTCATCGAGCACTTCTTCGGGCAGTCTGAATGCAGGGATTTGGCTGCGCATGAAGCCGCCGCCCTGCGGGTTGGCTGTCATACAAGTCTAATTGGTAACCCAGTGGCGCAAGGTCTCGTGCCACAGTCAAGGAAGCGGGGCCGCCGCCGATCAGAGCAATCCGTTTGCCGTTTTTCTGTCGCGGAATGCTGGGAAGGCGATCGGTAATCGAGCCTTTATTATCCGCGGCCACCCGCTTGAGTCGGCAAATGGCGACGGGCTCTTCCTCGACCCGTCCACGTCGACAAGCGGGCTCGCAGGGCCTATCGCAGGTGCGGCCTAAAATGCCGGGAAACACGTTCGATTCCCAGTTCACCATGTAGGCGTCGTCGTAACGCTCTTGAGCGATGAGCCGGATGTATTCAGGAACCGGTGTGTGCGCAGGACACGCATACTGGCAATCGACCACTTTATGAAAATATTCCGGGTCTCGGAGATCAGTTGGTTTCACGTTATTCACTTCGCCCGACCACTGGTCGCGCCCCCCAAGTGATGATTCTTATCGACAGCGTAGTCTGTTTTTATAACGTTCAGTCTAACGTCTTAGTTATTTATATCGGATACCATATCAGTGTTCAATTTTCATTGCGACCGGCCATGAACCGGGCCTATGTTGCCGCGTTTGTCTCGTCCTCTTGAAGTTGTTGACCCGGTTACTCAGGGCGGTACCAAATAGGAGAAGAGTAGGCGCGGTCTTGAACCGTGCGCGGTGCGTTAGCAAAATCACCCCCAAAGTATTTTCGGTCATATTCGCTCCATCGTGGACGCGGAATTTCGATGGCCCTGGCGTAATAAAAGGCGGCCTGCGAGGCGTCAAACTCGGGATCGGTCCATTGTGCACTGAGCTGCACGGCCCCGATCGTGTTCGAAAACGTCACCGCCTCTAAGTCGACAGTGCTACCAACCAGCTCTGGCTGTCCGGTGGCAGGGTCAATCCCACGATTGCCAGAGAGTGCCACGTAATAAATTTGTTCATGCGTGTCGCCGTCAGCATCGATCCAACCTTTAATGATCTGCACCTGGTCTAAATTAGCCGCGTCGGGGTCTTTCATTGCCTGCACCATAAACGTCGGGGCAGTCGCGTTCCGTTGTTCGGACAACTCGCCACCCATGGGCACACCGTCGCGATAGCCAATCGTCTCAAAGTAGGGGCTGTGGACACTATCGGCAGCAAACTGCCAGCCGCCGAAAAAGCGCAACACAATGCGTGAGCCGGTGGTGGCATACACTTCGCGACGTTTCATGCTCGCAAAGAGATCGTCACGCGTATTGTCGGGTGCCCAAACGGCTGCAAGACCTGAGGCGCCTAACTCCCAGTCGGCATTGAGCCCGGCCATACGAGAGTCTGGGGTGCGGACTCCCGGTTCAGAGTTGGCGAACTTGCCAAAGAAATTGTCTTCTTCCGCTGTTGCTAGTGCGGTGTGATCGTCAGTGCTGCCGATCATGCCGAAGGCGTAAGGGTTTGCGCCAATGCTTTTCTCGAGGGCGAGTCCCCGCTTGAGTGCCGATCGGGCGTAAGAGCCCGGATACATGTCGGGCGTTGTTTTTACCGTGTTAGAGATGTTGTATTCGTCCCACCGCTCAAACTCGGCAAAGGGATCATCGGGTGATAGGGAAGGATGCGTCTCGCTATCGCCTTTTATTTGGGTGACCTCAGCAATCGGCTCCCAACGCATGCGCGCTTCGGCATAATCTTGATCGAGGGGGTCGCCGTCGAGCGCAGTGGTGTCCCACATCAAGCCATTACTGAGGTTGCCGTTATGGGGGATTGAGAGCGCCTCTCCACCGGTAATTTGTTCGTACTCGGTCAAAGCCTGCCACAGCGCCTCTGGGTTGCTGGAGGACTGTGCCGAGTACGGGAGCCAACCGGTCACGACTTCTTCGCTATCTTTCAGAATGATGCAGCGATGGAGGTTGCTGCCGCCTTGCATCGCGGTCCATTCGTAGCCGGTAAAGGCGGTAAAGACGCCTGGCTGGTTGAACTCATCGGCGGTGCGAGCAACGTCAGTCCAGATTGCACTCCGCAACTCGTCAGGGTAGGCGTCTCTTGCGGGGTTGGGATCGTTAATGCTGTTGACGAAAGCAATAATCGGATTACTCGACGCCACTCGCGTTGGGTCCGTTTCACTGGGATCTGGTCTGGGGGCGTACTGTGATGCCCATGTTTTACCCAGCAGTGTCGCGGTGAGCCTGGGGTCCTCTATGGTGAACATGCGATAAAGACCCATAAATTCTGCGTGGTCAGTAACGGATAAAAAATCCAGCGGGCGCTTGAGCTGAGCGGGCAAGCCGTTCGAGGCAATCACCCTTTCTCCCCGCGCAAATCGGTAGGCGTCTGCACTGGTTAGCAATAAATTGCCCATCGAATGGGCGTCGGCGGAGATGTTGGAGTGAAGATGCAGGTCGCCAAAAAAGACCTGTTTCGGATAGTCGGTGTCGATCCCGGTTGAGTAATTGTCCTCGGAGGCGCCGACGCTTAGTGATAGGCAGGCTAAGCAGGCCGACAAGGCAGCGGGTAGTCTGGTAGGCGACATGGATAAGCTCTCTCATTTTTTGAGCGAATAGCTTACCTTGTGGGCGTTCAAAAGTATTGTGATGCAGCGGTCGGTTACCTTTTCGCTTTTGCGCGTGGCTGTGTATAATCCGCGGCCTTGGCGGGGTACCCTCCGTCACCGTTGCGGTTAATTGATGGCAACGACAAGGCTCGGTGGCAGAGTGGTAATGCAGCGGATTGCAAATCCGTCAACGCCGGTTCGATTCCGACCCGAGCCTCCAAAATACAAAGCAATAATCGCGTGATACCAGACGATACGATGTATTGCGATAATCCACTCCCCAACTCATTCCCTGATGTGCAAGGTTTAAGCGCATCGATTTGGGGAAATGGATTTGTCTGGATTACTCGTCGGGTATTTTCTTCATCACTTCGAACAGCATATCCATGATGTCTGTCACATCACCCGCTAGTTCTTCTCGTTCAGCCATGGGTGCATTGCCGAAGTCGATTGCTCCTTGAAGCTTCCGTAACCTATTCATCAATTCTTGAAGTTCAGCTTTCATGTTCTCTGCCAAATGAAATGGATGGTGGGGGAGAGCATATTAGGCTCGGTGAGGCTGGCTTTGATTAGCAGAGATTGCCACCCGAAGTAGGGGGCACGGCTTGTTCATTCGAGGGAGGTGTTATCTCCGTATATACCAGGTGAAAGCGGTGTTATCGACGCCACGGGAGAATCGCGACCCTGCCTGTTACTAGGTAAAGAAGCACCCATACGGCGGGAGAAAATCCGTAGTAAATGAATTCATTCTGATAAACGCTAGCGTAATCACTGATGAAGCGGCCCACCTCGCTAGTCGGTATGGGTAAGGAACTGCTCATTTCATCTGCTATTCCGATGATTAACAGGACGAGATGAACCAATGCCCACCACGATAGGATGACGGCCAGTCTGTTCGTTATTGCGCTCATAACCTCACCTCTTGTGACTATGCTGTCAGAAACGGCTGTTCAGCTCACTACCAATAGGTGACACATTCAGTGTGTTCTCCAGGGCACGATCCTAGCGTGCCCTGTCAGCATGTAGAGCAAGAACCAAGCGATGGGGGAGGCGCCGACGAGCAGCCACTCAGCGCTGTTGCCCGGCATCTGTGACTGCCAGCCGCGCGTGAAGCCGCCAATGATCATCGCACCAACGACGAAGTTGGCCCACGCAAACGCACTCCAAGACAGCGTAAAAATGAGTCGTGCTTTGAGCATCTTCGTCGCTCCTAAAGTGTTCAGCGAAGCTTGTCTACACTCGGGCAGCGGTCTGCATTATCGCTGCTGTTTGCGGGAGAGGTCGGTATACACGCGGTTCACGAACCCCAAAGAGGCGGCCTCGGGTCCATAGATAGGGTCAAAGTCCGCCGTGGGCTTTGCCGCGCTGATGTCGTCTAAGCTCAAGCCCTGGTCGATCATGGCTTGTATGCGGTCGCGGACCGTTCGCACCATGGCGACGTAGTTTCCCAGCGTCTCGTAGTTTGTGACTGGTCCATGACCAGGAATGACGATCGTATCCTCGTCGATGGCATTCAGCGTCTGTTCGCAGAAACGGATGAGGCCGTCGACATCGCCACCGCTGCCCACATCAACAAAGGGGTAGCCTGAGTTATTGAAAACGTCTCCCATGTGAACGGCATTCTGTTGGTGAAAAAAGACCGCCGCATCGCCACTGGTATGCGCCGGAGAGAAGTGTCTGAGTTCGATCTCACCGCCGTTAAAATGCAGTCGCCATGTCCCGCTCGAACGTCAATTCAGGTAGGGCGTCCGCGGGGTAAGGCTGGTTGCTGGTATCTGAGCGATCACCATGTCGATGATGCCGCCCGTCAGCCATGTCTTGTCGCGCGTTGCTGTGGGCCACGATCGTCGCGCCTTCTGGACCGAGCGCCGTATTGCCATCGGCATGATCAAAGTGCCAATGGGTGTTCACGATGTAGTCGATGCGCTCTCCGCCTAAGCCCTTTATGGCCGATTGAATTTTGTCCGCCAGCTCAGGTATCTGGTCGTCGACAATGAGCACGCCGTCGGAGCCAATGGACACCGCGATATTGCCGCCCAACCCAAATAAAACGTAGAGACCGTCGGCTACTTTTTCGCTCGTAATCTCGGCTGTTTTAGGATCCCATGCAAAGACTTCCAGCAGCGCTTCCCGACCTAGGGCGTTATCGTGAGGAGGCAGAGCTTGCGTCGCCGGCTACCGCAATCGTGCGCGCCGAGAGAGCCGCTCTGCGATGCCAGAGCGGCTGATCGTCTTCATAGACAAACCTCGTGATAGCTGGACCCTCAGCCTACCCAAGTTAGGGAGGGTTGCAATAACAGTGTGAGTCGTCCCCTCGATTTCAGGATTTCTGGTTCAATAGCCGCGGTACTGAGTAGGCCGATTGAGTGGCGATAACGAGGGGAAAAAACATGAAGAAGCTGACTTTGATTACCGCATTGCTGGCGGGTTATGTCCTGAACGATATGGTGGGAGCCTTTGCGCCGATGGCGCAGGCAGACGACGCGGGACCAGAATTTGCGGCGGCGGTAAAGGATGTGATCTCCGGCAGCTGCATTGCCCAACGTGACGCGCTGGGCGTCAAACTGGACTTGCCCATCAAGTGTGGCTAAGCCCAAAATCTGCCGTTGATAGCCCAAAAGTGCCCCTGGAAAGGGGCAGGGCTTAAGGTTATTCATACCCGCGAATACAGACGTGACGCGGGTAGTGTTCACAACGCGCCCTGTCGACTAAGCAGTCGGGGGCTGTATGCTGACGTTATTAAGAAGGCGACGAGAAAATGATGAAAAACCGATTCCCCATCCCGTTCATACTGCTCGCACTGTCGGCGTGTCAGCCGCAGTCACCTCAGCTCGACCTACTCGGCCCTGTTCCTGAGATAGGACATGGTCTGATGCAGGGTTATCTCCATGAGCGTCCGCCGCTGGATAGCGTGCAATTCGTGCCGGCACCTCCTGCTGACGGGTCTGCTCGGGAGCAGGCTGATAAGGCTGCTAGCGACTCGCTGCTGAGCCTCGAGGGGACTGCCCGCTGGGATAGGGCTGCGCGCGATGCCGATCTGTCCTTTCCCTCTGCCGCATCGATCTTTGCCTGCGCATTGGGCGTTGCAGTGAGTGACTCGGAGACACCAGCGCTATATCGATTGTTGCAGCGGTCACTGACCGATCTGGGTTTGGCAACCTACCCCGCCAAAAAAGCGTATCAGCGGTCGAGGCCTTTTTTAGTGAACAACCAGGCGATTTGTTCGCCTGAGGAGCGGACTGATCTGGAAACCGATGGCTCGTACCCGAGCGGGCACAGCGCTGTCGGTTGGGGGTGGGCGCTTATATTGTCTCAGCTAGCCCCTGAGCGCGCCGAGGCTATTCTCAGTAGAGGTCGCGATTACGCCCGCAGCCGAATGGTCTGCAACGTCCATTGGATGAGTGACACCGAAGCGGGCATGGCGGTGGGTGCTGCGGCGTTTGCGCAACTGCAAAACAACGCGCTTTATCAGGCCACAATGAGGGCGGCACGATTAGAGCTCGACGCCAAAACGCTTGCGAAACCCAATCCACAAGCTTGTGCTGAAGAAGCAGAGATCCTCAGCGTGGGCCGTTAACTCCGTGTGGGTGTTCGAGAGGGCTTCGTGTGACCTGTCAGCGCCGAGGCTTGTTATCGCAGAAAAGTACCCAAGCGACTCCTGTCGCCGCGGTAACAACTCCAGCCAACTGCGTCCCGGTGTGGGCGTCTGCGTTTGCGTGTAAGGCCGTTTGTGGTGGTCCGCTGAGTTATCATCAATGTGGTGCTGCTTTATCTCTCTCTGACAGCCCGTTTCGAAGTGACCATTTATCGAAGCAAAAAAAAGATTTGTCAGCTGTCTGGCGCCACTGCGAGGCCTTGCAACCGACCGACATACTCCCGCTAAATAACGCTTGTATTGGCAGTGAATGGCTCCATACTCCGCGGGCTACCATCCGGTGCGGTGCGTTTTTATTGCGCCCCGGAGTCCGCTAGCTTGCTTCCTGACATAAAAGAGATTTCCATGAGCGCATTTAACAACCTGGGCCTCAACGCTCGGCTTATTCGTAATATTGAACAGCAGGGCTATGAAGCGCCGACCGCGATACAGGAAAGCGCGATCCCCTTGGTGCTTTCTGGTAACGATGTGATGGCCTCTGCGCAAACTGGAACAGGCAAGACGGCTGCCTTTACGTTGCCCGTCCTGCAGTTATTAAACAATAGTGGCAGGCCCGGGCCAAAAGATGTGCACTGTCTTGTGATCACGCCTACCCGAGAGTTGGCTGCGCAGGTCGCTGACAGCATTCGAACCTACAGTGGCGGTTTGAAGCTCAACAGTCAGATGGTCTGTGGCGGCGTCAATATTCGTCCGCAGATTCGTAATCTGAGTCGGGGCACTGACATCTTGGTGGCGACACCGGGTCGCTTGATCGATTTGCTTGGGCAAAACGCATTGCGCTTAGATCACGTCAAGCTCTGGATCTTAGATGAGGCCGATAGAATGCTCGATATGGGGTTTATTCCGAGCAGTCAGGCAGATTCAATCTGCGCTGCCCAAGGTGCGGCAAACACTGATGTTTTCGGCGACTTTTTCGCGGCCTATTGAGGCTTTGGCCGGCGAGTTTTTACACCAGCCAAAAAGAGTGTCAGTGACACCGGCCAACACTACAGTGAGTCGCATTAGCCAAAAAATTCACCCCGTTGATAAAAATCGTAAAGGCGAACTGCTGCGACATCTGCTGCGCGACGGAAAATGTGGTCAGGTGTTGGTCTTTGCCAGAACAAAGTATGGCTCAGATAAGCTTGCTCGGCAGCTGGCCAAAGCAGGTGTTAAGAGCGATTCGATTCACGGTGACAAAAAGCAGAGTGCGCGAACGCGAGCCTTGCAGCAATTTAAGAGTGGTCAGTTGCAGGTGTTAGTGGCGACCGATATTGCTGCGCGTGGTATCGATATTCAGCAGCTGCCTATGGTGGTGAACTTTGAATTGCCGCATGTGGCAGAAGATTATGTTCACCGTATTGGTCGAACCGGTCGCGCAGGAGAAGAGGGCCTGGCGGTGTCTCTGGTGAGTGCCGAGGAAGTTGCTCAGCTTCAAAAGATAGAGCGACTCATTAAACAGTCGTTACCGCGGCATGAGATTGAGGGTTTCGAGCCCGAGCACCGCTTGCCAACCAAAGACGTAGCGTCACCGGGGAAACGACGGCCGAGAAATAAGACTAAGTCAAAGACCCATGCCAAGCCAGCGTCACGCAATCAGTCGAGGCCAGGAAAGCCCGATCAGAAGAAAGGCCCAAAGGCTAAAGCGGCGACTCAACGTCCCCGGGGTGCTCAGTAGCTCGCCTGCCGTTTCGTAGCGCTAGCGGTCGGATGACTAACCGAGCTCGGCGACAAAATCCTGCTTCAGGGTGCGCGCGCACAAAGCAAAAAAGATCGAAGCGAAGATAAAAATGCTGGCGGTAGCGGCCATCGCATATTTCAGCCCAGTAGAATTTGCCTCGCGGCAGAGCGCTTGATCCTCAATCAGTGGGAGGAGGTCAGTGGCTTTGCAGATCTCGGGAGATAGCAGGGTGCTGGTTTCAAGCATCAGTAACTGTTGTTGCATGAAAAAGTCGCTCATAAACCCCACAAAGTAGGGTCCAATACCGTTTCCAATTAGCGACACGAGAATCAGTAATACCGCAATCGCAGTCGCTCTAGATTGATTGCTGACCACTCCCTGGCCAATGTTGTATTGCGCGCCTAAGTAGCTGTAGTGCAGCACCGCGCCTATGCCCCATAGAGCAAAGACCCAAAACAGATCGGTGGCGAAAAAAGCGGCGACGTAGGCGGGGACTGCTAGGGCGATGGCAATCGCAGGAACCCAAGCAACGGCAGTGGGCAGACGAGGTGTAAGACGCTCTGTGATATACCCCCCTAGAAAGGTGCCCGCAGCGGCGAGCAGTGAGAGTGGCGCGCCAAATTGGAGTGCGGCATCTCGAACGCTCAATCCGTGTTCACGCTGCAAAAAAGGCGCTTGAAAGCTGATGAGCCCGTAGCCCACGAAAGCCACTAATGACGCGGCAATCGCCATCCACCAAAAAGAGGGTTTACTGCGTAACTCGGCGAAGGTGTCACGCCAACCGGGCGCGCTGTCGATTCGCGCCGTGGGAGGGTCTGAGTAACCCCGTGGTGGCTCAGTAATGCTCATTTTGACTAACACGGCGACCAATACACCGGGTAGCCCGACCACCACAAACGCTACGCGCCAGCCCTCAATGTTGCTCCAGTCGAGCCCGCCGAAGAGCCAGCCCAAGCCAAGGCCAGTGAGCCAATTTCCCACGTCGGTCCCCTGCATTTGAGCAATAGGCCCACCAAATAAATTGGCGAGCACACTGCCTAGTGTGACCCCCATCGAATAAATCCCGAGTGCGGTAGCTCGCTTGCGGGCAATGAAATAATCGCCAATCAGCGAGTTGGCCGGCGGGGTGCAACCCGCTTCGCCAATCGCCACACCGATCCTGAACAAGAGCAGCGTGACGAAGCCGACGGCAATACCGCACAGCGCGGTCATGATTGACCACAATACGATGCAAATGGCGATGACATTGACGCGATTGGCGCGGTCGGCCCAGAGTGCAATCGGGAGGCCCATCACGGCATAGAAAATGGCAAAGGGAGGCCCGTAAAGAAGCCCCCACTGCGCGTCGGTGAGTTGAAAAGACTCAATGATGGGCTGTGCGACAACCGCGATGAGGGTGCGATCCACAAAGTTGAGGGTGTAAACCAGCATGAGGAGCACGAGCACGTAGTGCCGGTAGGACGATGATCCGTAGCCGGTCAGGTGCCCTTCGTTGGTATCACTGGATGACGCTGGCATAGTCGGGATCCATCTTTCGCATAGTGAATGTCACCATCAGCAGGCAGGCAAGCTGATGTCGTTTAGCTGATGTCGCTTATAGGTCGGCTGTTACTTGTGCGCCATTGATAAATCGAATGAACGGAGCGCTTTGTCTCAGCTGTGTTGACATGTCGAGGCGAAGTCGAGCTTCTACTCTATCGATAATCCATCGTGTTATCGAGGGCAAATCAAGTTGACGCGCCTCGGGAAGGGTCATCCAGTGTATTTCATTGAGCTCTCCGCTGGCATCGACAACTCGCTCAGGGTCGTTTTGTATGAAACGGTCGTGCACCATGAAAAATCGGGTATCGAAGCGACGGGTTTGGTTGGGCGGTGTGATGGCTCGAGCGATAAAGTCCATATGTTCGAGTGGCGGCTCGACATCGTGTGCAAAGTATTCCTGCCAAATGGTGTTGCGGCTGCGCGGCGCAGCGGCAGATTTGCGGCCGATGACGAGACCCGTTTCTTCATAGGTTTCTCTTATAGCGGCCAGCGCTAAGCCCCGAAGCTTACGATCGCCCACCGCTGCTCGCGTTGATTTTCGTAAACGCGCCATCACAGGGTCGCTCAGTTCGCCGGGTACGATGAGTTGCTGGTCCACTCTGTCTAGCTTCCCCCCGGGGAAGACGAATTTATTCGGCATAAACCGATGGGTGGACGCTCGCTTTCCCATCAAAATCCTTGGCTCAGTCCCGCCTCTTACAACGATGAGCGTCGCGGCATCCTTCGGTCGCACCTGCGCGACGGCGTCGCGTCGAGCCCCACCCCCCGTTGCTGAGTGAATATCATCAGTGGCGGTCTTCTTGGGGACTTGGGTCATAGTGGCGTCATGGCTCTGGCGTGGTGTGCTGTTCAGGCGGTATTTCACGCGGGCCATCCTGAACGGATAACACACCGAGTACAAATACCACGGCAACCGTGCCTGCGATCATCAGTGTCATGAGCGCTGCGAAGAATTTATTCATGGCGCATTGCTTGGTTGCCTTTGCCTCTCGCCTTCAACATCAGCGCCCAATCACGAAAAGGTCCCGTGATGTTCTGGGTTAAAGACCGATACTGAGACTGTGTCGCTGGCCCGAGCCCCCAGGGGGTGCACTCATCCTTTTCTGGAATGTAGAGCGTGCCAAACAGACGATCCCACAGGCTGGTCACCGCCGCGAGGTTGGTGTCGCGATGTTCCTCAAGGTAACTATGATGAATATGGTGCATGACAGGGCTCTGTAGCCATCGAGATAAACCCCTCGGATAGTGGAAGGCCACATGGTAGTGACGGAAGGCGCCGTTAAATCCGAACAGGACAGCAAAAAAGCCAATATTAAACAGCGTTGCCGGCACGATGCTGCCCGCAAATAGCCAGCCAAACAGGCCGCCAGCGAGACCGTAAGCGAGCGCCGCGCCGATGGCGTAGATCGGGCCCTCGATGATGTGTTCGCGGTATCGCGTCAGCGGGGTTAGGACTTCGGCAGAGTGATGGATTTTATGGATTGCCCACAGCGCGGGTACTTTGTGTTCGCAGTAGTGAATCACGTAAAAGAGGAAATCGTAAACAAGTAGCGTCAGCAAACTGTACAGCAGCATCCAGCCCCAGTGGCTGGTTAGGGCGGGTCCTGATCCCCACAGTGCGTCTAACGTTGAGATAACACTTGATTCGGTGGCGGGGGCAACCGTCACTAAAAAAGTGGTAGCCCACAGTGGATGCAAGAAACGCTCAACGACGTACAAGCCGACATCTACCTTGGCAGAGGTATGGGTATAAATCTCTTTGGGGAGCAAAAAGGGGATGAGGCGCTGTTGACTGACACGCCCGTTGACGCCTTTTGCGCCCCAGCCATCGCGGATTAACCAAATAGCGGTCGCAATAGCGAGCATCAGCACTAGCATGGGCCATGTCAGATCGCGCGGAACGTGCTCACCCAGTGTGGCCATCACCGCACTGAGTAATTCGTTAATCGGTCCAATTGTGTGTTCCATCGACTTGAGTATACGGCTTGTCGCACCACCGTGCCCGGCCTCAAGATGCTTGATCGCCCGAGCCTCATTAAATCGGACGGGATAACAAGTCCATCAATGGCGGGATGATGAAGCGCTCGGGGTGGTTGCGATCGACACCGTGTATTGCAGTGGGAAGAGGCATGGTGTCTTGGCGAGAGGCATGGCAGGCTATTGCGCTTGCCAGAGACGAGTAAGGTTTTAGTTTATGAAGGAAGTGCATGGAACGCTGGTCAGTTGTTATGTGGGTGCGCTGGGTTCATTAAAAAAAGCCGAGTGCGACACACTGGAATTTACCTTCGACGGTATCGTGGGGGATCGCCATCGCGGGTTTACTCGAGCGGCATGGGATCTAACCGATAAACAACCCGGCGGCACCGAGCGTCGGAACGAACGTCAATGGTCGGCCGTTGCCCATGAGGATCTGGAGGCAGTCTCCAAACAGCTCGGTCTTCCGGCCGCGCTGAGGGCAGGCGATGTCGCGGTGAATCTGAGCATCTCCGGTGTTTGTGAGTTTTCTCGGTTACCACGGGGAACGGTACTGACCTTCGAGGGTGGCGTGGTGCTTATCGTCGAAGAATACAATCCGCCCTGCAGCAGAATGTCTCAGCACATCGCTGACCATTACCACAGAGCCAATGATGAGCCGCTGGGTCAGTCGGACTTTATTGAGGCCTCGAAATTTTGTCGTGGATTAGTCGGTGCAGTGGAAGTGCCGGGTATCGTATCGATCGGAGAGGGCGTGATGGTTAAGCAAGAGATGTTGCCTAAATGGCTGCGCGCGTGAGCCGATAAAGCCCCGACAGTCTGATAAGCTGGTCGGCGATTGCAGGACTGGCCGAGTGGCAGTGGTGTTGCGATGTTGCGAGCACGTCGATTTCAATATTAGGTAAGAGGCTCTATGGATAATTTATCGAAATTTTATGTAAACGGTGAGTGGGTGGCGCCATGCTCTTCAGATACGATGCCCGTGCTCAATCCCGTCAACGTTGAGCAGTTGGGCGAGATTGCGCTGGGTAACGAGGCTGATGTTGACCTAGCCGTTGCAGCTGCCGTCGCCGCCTTCGATTATTTTTCCAGCTGGACTAAGGGCGAGCGTCTCGCCCTGTTGCAACGCATCCGCGCAGTTAGCGAAGCCCGATTTGAGGAGCTCGCACAGGCGATGCGAATGGAAATGGGCGCGCCGATAACCATGGCGCGTGAAGCGCAAGCCGACGCGGCGATCGGGCATTTAGATGGATTTATTGCGGCCCTAGAGCGGCTCGAAGAGAGTGAGTCATTCGATAATGGTGAGGTGTTGTTGCGTGAGCCGATTGGCGTCTGCGGTTTGATTACACCTTGGAACTGGCCGATTAATCAGGTCGTACTCAAAGTGTTGCCGGTGATAGCAACGGGTTGCACGTGTGTCTTGAAGCCCAGCGAACACACCCCCATTTCGGCCATGATTTATGCCGAGATACTGCACGAAGCAGGGGTTCCTGCGGGTGTTTTCACAATATGGTTAATGGCACGGGGCCGGTGGTTGGTTCAGCGCTGTCTCGGCATGCTGACATTCAAATGATGTCTTTTACGGGATCGACTCGAGCAGGCACTGCGGTGACACAAGATGCCGCCCCGTCCGTGAAGCGGGTTACCCTTGAGCTGGGGGGTAAGTCACCCAATCTGATCTTCGCTGATTGTGATCTTGAAACACGGGTTACCCAGTCTGTTGCGGAGTGTATGTTCAATACGGGTCAATCGTGTGATGCCCCAACGAGGCTTTTGGTCGAGCGCAGCTGTTACGACGAGGTCGTTGAGATTGCGCAGCGCGCTGCCGAACAGACTCGAGTCGATGATCCGGAACTCGAGGGGGATCATTTGGGTCCGTTGTTTGATCAAATTCAGTTCGACCGTGTAAAAGTCTTCTATTCAGGCGGGTATTGACGAAAAAGCCAGGCTGGTCGCTGGCGGATTGGGTCGTCCGGAAGGATTGACGACGGGATGGTTTGTTCGACCAACAATTTTTGCCGATGTCACCAATGACAAGCGAATTGCCCGCGAGGAGATCTTTGGTCCTGTCTTGGCGATTATTCCCTTTGAAGATGAGGCCGACGCCATTGCGATTGCCAACGATACCCCCTATGGATTGGCTGCTTACCTGCAGACTGGCGATAGTGAACGCGCTGCGCGCGTCTCTCGTAAGCTGCGTGCTGGTGCGGTTCATATTAACGGGGGTGCTTACGAATACGGTTCACCCTTTGGCGGCTATAAAGCATCGGGGAACGGCAGGGAAGGTGGCGAAATGGGACTCGACGATTTCCTAGAAACTAAAATGATTCACGGCCTTTCTGCCGAGTAGGCTGAACCCCGTTAGGCCCTCGAGGAGCCTGGAGCTAATTTACTGAGCGGGCTCAGTGTGCCAATCCTTATCCGCGATGTTGCCCGATACGGTGCCACTGGGCAGTGACAGTGTCACCGTGGTGCCAATCGCGGTGGCCGATGCGGGAACATATCCGAGACCAACGTTGTGCCCTAGTCTTGGAGAATAGATGACGCTGGTCACCTGGCCTAGCTCGGCGGTGCCCGAGACGGATAGGGGGTAGTACTCACGCGGATTCGCGATGGGATCTCCGGGGAATACCAGGCGCACGAATTGTTGTGCTGTGCCCTCGGCCACTATCTTTTCCAGTGCCTGCTTGCCTAAATAGTCCGCGGTTTTACCCATTTTGAAGAAGCGGTTCAGTCCCGACTCGATCGGATTGTTGGCGAGCGTGACGTCATTGCCGTGCGAGAGTAAGCCGGTCTCAATCCGGTCGATTAAGTTCGGGCAACCTGAGCGCAGGTTGAGATCCGCCCCGGCTTCCACCACGATATCCCACAGTCGCTCTCCCTCTGTCGCCTTACTTAAGTAGAGTTCAAAGCCACCCTGGCCACTCCAGCCAGTGCGTGCAACGACGAGATCAATGTCATCAATGCGAGTGTGAATGAAACGGAAAAAGCGAATGTCCCTCAACGGGCTCTGCAATCAGTCGACTCAATAGCGTCTCCGATTTCGGGCCTTGTAACGATAAGGGGAATACGTCCGGGTCATGTACTTCGACGTCGAAGCCACCGCCCACTGCCAGTCCTTTTGCCCACAATAAGACGTCTGAGTCAGAAATGGACAGCCAGTAGTGCGTCTGTCGATAAGCAAAGAATGATGGGGTCATTCACAACGCCGGCATGCTCATCAAGCAGTGGAGCGTAAATGCATTGTCCGGGTACGCATTTCGAGACGTCTCTCGGTGTCAGAAATTCGACAAATTTGAGCGCATCGGGTCCACGAACCTTCGACCTGAACCTGGCAGGCAACGTCCCAGATTTGAACGTGTTCTCTGAGATGCCAGTAGTCGGCCTCTAGCGATTCGTAAACCGTCGGTAAGACCACGTGGTTGTAGACTGACGCTTTTGTTGCGCCCCACGTGAGAGCGTGTTTCGAAAGGTGATTTGCGCAGACGGCGCGAGAGAGAAAGCTGTGGTGAATTCATGTAGTCTGGTTCCTGTTTTCGGGTCTGCCTTAATTCGGGTCTGCCTTAATTCGGCTCTGTGCCACTCATGGTTGGGCTAAGAGCGGGCCCACTGGAGGTATTGCATGCGCAGGCAATGCGATTGAACGCATTAGCAAAGCCATATTTCACGCAATATAATGAAAAGTAATAAGCAAAGCACTCTTTTTATTTGCCCGATAAATAGTCTTTTTTAGAGGGCTAACTTGTCACCTAATCGACCCCTTTCATCATGAGACAGCACTATGCAAACGAGCGACCCCAGCGCACTGTTACAGCCGTATGACTGGTCCTTTCCGGTGCCGATTGCCTATGGGCCGGGACGATTAAATGAACTGGCAACCCATTGCCAAACCTTGGCTATGAGCAACCTTTGATCGTGACCGATCGCGGCTCCGCCGACTTGGCCGTTTATTGCGACTGCTAAGAGGTCACTCGAGGCGGCTGGGCTCACGGTTGATAGTTTTTCTAATGTCTCTCCAACCCCAAGGACACCGAGATTGAGCGGGTCCGTCGATGCTTCCGCGATGGCCATCATGATGGGGTGATTGCAATGGGGGGTGGCAGTGGCATGGACGCCGGAAAGGCGACCACGCTGGTGGCGAATAATGATCTCGATGTGTGGCGTTTTAACTACGATGAAGCAATCCCCACACTGCCAATTGGGCACGTTTTCCCCAAGTTAATCTGCATTCCAACGACAGCGGGCACGGGCGCCGAAACGGAAAGTACCGCAATGATCACGCACAGCGAAGCCGGAATGAAGTTGTGTGTTTGGCATCCGGACTTGAAACCGTCGCTGACCTTGCTGGATCCTGAGCTGACGACGGGGCTTCCCCCTCAGCTGACGGCTTGGACTGGGTTAGACGCGCTGGTGCATGCGGTGGAGGCTTATTGCGTGCCTGATTTTCACCCCATGTGCGATGGCATTGCGCTAGAAGCTTTGACGCTAATTGGCCGCTCACTGCCGGCAGTGGTCGAAGAACCCGACAATATTGCTGCCCGTGGGGGTATGCAGGTCGGTGCCTGTTTGGCGGGCATTGCCTTTTTAAAGGGTTTGGGCTTGGTGCATGCGATCAGCCATATGGTTGGCGCAGAGTACGATACCCATCATGGCCTCACCAATGCCGTCGTATTGCCCGCGGTATTGCGATTCAATGCACCTGCCATCGCCGAGAAGGTGCCGGCAATGATGCCGAGCGCTGGGCCAACCCGGAACGGATTTCGATGAGTTCTATCACTATGTCTGTGGGCTACTTGATC
>CAJJBO010000004.1 GCA_905182485.1 uncultured Luminiphilus sp. | reverse complement strand
TGTGTCTGTGGGAATGGGCATACGATAATTGGGCGCGGGGCTGTCCTTGGCCTAAGTGACCGCCTTGCCCCACGGTGCGCTAACGGGGCGTTTTACTCCGCTACCAGATTACCGATAGGCGTTAGGTTCGATACCTCATCCTGCATCGTGCTGGCGCCGGTATTGTTGCCCGCGATTTTTCGAATCGCAATCTTTGCGCCTGACGAGAATGCGCAGATATAACCGTTAGCTGAGGTGCAAGAATTAATGGTAATCACGCCAGTTGTGGTGTCAGAAAAATCAATAGTGGCTCTCACATTTGGGCCGAAGGTGTCGAGAGTTTGCACCTCGGCTCGAGTTCCCTGAAGGAAGCCCGAATAAAGCTCCCACCCGCCGTCATACGCCACCATTATCAACATGTCTTCTCTTTCGACATAGAATCTATCTGTCGAGATGACCGCTCCAGCATCAACAGCGTCGCTGTACCAACCTCCGCTAACGTCGAGTGGATCAGGGGTATCTAGCTCGGCTCTAATCAAGAAATTCTGGGCTGATTGAACCCATTCGAGCCACACCTCTCTGCCTACTGTCGGAAAATTTGGTTCTATCGAGAGTGCTTGTTTATCTCTTAAGAACTCTCCCGTAGAAAGCCGCTGGACATTAAAGGTGCTTCTTCCAATTTCGAGCCCATCAGCAAAAGCTACGGCGGTATGTTCTCCAGTACCCAGATTGCTCATATTGAAGAGCAATCCGAAGCCATTATCAGAATCGCCGCAGATGCCTCTCGTATCCCCGCGGTCTGTTCCGTAGGCGGCCTTCAGTCCGCTGCTACCGTCGATCACTATCTCAATGAGATCTGCGTCACATGCCCAACCAGAGAACATATAGATGCCGCTGGTGTACGAGTCTTGTGATGGGTTTTCTAAAGCACCCTTAGTTTGTGCGAAAACATTTGCCGAAAGGATAAGAAGAAGAGCTGTAGTTATTAGTTTCATAGTGGCCACCTTTAGTTGACTGCATACCTTGGCTGTTTTTGCCTCGAAGTGGAATCGCAATAGGTGACAGCTTCAGCCAAGCGTCTTGGCGCACTCGGTCAATCAATTACATCCGCTCTTCTCCGATGATGTGTCCATCAGGGACGAACTACTGAACCATGGATGGCACCACTCTCAGATCAGGAGAAAGATGATGGACGACAATAAACATCAGAGGAGGTCTGCTGATCTGTAGAGGGCGTCGGAAAGCACAGGGCAGTCGGGAAGAACAGGAAGAAGTTGGACTTCCTGCGGAAGTTGAGCCCGCGGATTGAAGGCGAAGTTTCAGTGATCACGAGAGCCGATCGAGGTATCCGATTTCGGGCTGGCCGACATCATCGAGGCACGGCCTATCGGGTTTGATGCGTAGTCAGTGGAAATCACTGGTACATCAGCCTGCGAACACGGCTGGAAGCGGGACGCCGACAAGCAGATCTATGCAAACGTTAAGATCCGCGATCAGGGCGCTGACCGACGAGAACTAAACACTACAGCTCCCAGCGTATGCGGAGTGTCATCACCGCGTTGGAGGGGTGTCAGGGCCTTCGCGTACCCGTATCCGAGTGGGACAGTGATCAAGCCATATTAAATACTCCTGCTGGGATCGTGGATCTAAGGACGGGTAAGCTCAGGAGACTCGAGGAGAACGATTTCGTCACCAAGGTAGCGGGCGTGTCACCAACAAAAGGCTGCACTCCCCTATTCGATCAATTTCTGCGAGAGACTTTCCCCGCCAAGCACTGGGGTAATGAGCAGGAGGCCGTGATTGACTACGTCCTCGGTGTGCTCTCGCTCGCCATAACAGGCGAGCAACTGGTGCAACAGTTCTTTTTCCTCTGGGGAGCCGGCGCAAACGGCAAGTCGGTCTTGCTCGACATCATGCGCGATTTACTTGGCGACTACGGGATAACCCTCAAGACGTCTGCACTCATGTCAGGGAATCAGAGTGGGAAGGACTATGAGATCGCCCGCCTGGACGGCGTGCGAATGGCGGTCGCCTCCGAGCTTGGTAGGACAGATCGCTGGGATGAGCCACTCGTTAAGTCGCTGACTGGAGACTCAACGATTCCCATCAGGCAGATCTATGGCACCCCGAAAGAGGCGGTCAATCAGGCCACCCTCATCATCGCAGGAAACCATAAGCCTCGATTTAATGGCACGGACGGGGGAATGGTCAGGCGAATGGTTATGTTGCCCTTCAAGGCGGTGGTGCCCAAGGAGCAGCGGGACGTTAACCTCCGATCAAAGATCGTGGCAGGCCGAGGGTGGCGCGATACTGGACAAGCTCATCCAAAGATTAGTCCGTTTAAGATCTGAGGGCTTAGATCAGCCCGAAGTGATACAGGCCGCAACCGATGACTACGTTATGCAGAATGACGATCTGCAGGCATTTTTTGACGATCAGTGTGAGTGGCTGGAAGGGTCATGGGTGTCTACTGATGATCTGTATCGAATATTCAGGGTCTGGAAAGAGAACCGCGGTGAGCGCCCGATGGCGCAGTCACAATGGGCACCTGAGTTCATGGACAAGTTCGGGCTCGAGAAGACGAGGAAAGGTAAACAGAAGATCACCGTTTTTCTTGGAATCAGACTCAAAGACAGCACACTGCTTCGGTAGGGACAGGGTGGACAGGGCTGGTGCTATGTTAACCCCCGGTAGGATACGGTTGGTTACCGTAACGGTATGAACATGGGTCGACATAGGAGTGCCCCTGTACACCTTGTCCACCCATAACGAGGATCGAAACGTAGGGCCGTGCGATAGCTTAGGCCCGGCAAGAATAGTCAGTACATGGAGATATGAGGCGTCGATCTGTCGGATGTGTGTCAGCTCTGAGGCCCTGAATAAACGGAAAGTAATAGGCGCTGGGTGGCCGTATCACAATGTATTGGCAGTAACAGTCCCAATATAAAGTGGGAACAATCTGGCATTCATCTGATTTCCACCCTGACCGACACGTTTTCGGGAGATCGCGACATTTAGCCCCATTGAGTACCTGCCAAATGTTCCACGGTACCGCGATACAAAGCCACCACAATTCGCATTTAATTTCGGCTAAATCGGCCTACAGGTCAATAGGTAAGGCAATGTGGCCCGTTTTTCTAACTACACTAAAGGCTTATTACAGGAAGTCAGCATCGCTGCAGCCCGCATAACTGTGTCGAGGCGAGGGTGGCAATTGGACTCATAGCTATACCAGACTGCTTCTTGCACGTTTCTCGAAGTTGCGAATCTGACGGGCCAAGTCGCCCGGGGCCCCACAATTTGGGGATATGGTGCCTAGTAGTAGTCTTATAAGGGTCCATTTCAGGCGGCGCTCATTGCTTTTCGACCTCGCAGAAGGTGTCGAAGAGTCTTGTCGCGCACCGCGCAGCAGAGGGTAGTACCCAGTAAACTAGCGCCCACAGTGTTGGGATTCCACGCGCCCAACTGATCTGTGAAAGTCGGGCTTTAGCCTAGTTTTCAGGAATTAAAAGCCAGAATAAGCATAAATGGGAGCGCCAGTAGCGCGATGCACATAAATATCAGCACCGGAGTCCATCCCGTCTCGACCTCACCCCATCCCATCTCGGCCTTACGCTGTGCCGCCTCGGCTTCACGTTCTTCCGCCTCAGCTTCACGCTCTACCGCCTCGAGAATCTTCTCTCCCACGGCTGCTTCCTGCTTAAAAACGTCCACGCGTAACTGAAGATACATGGCGTTGGCTTTTACCTCGTCACCCTCGCATTTACTGAGGGCCATTGCGTGGAGGCCGGGGTGAATGTCCCCCTCTGCGACCTCCTTGGCCGCGTGCTCAAAGAACCGAGCCTCCTCGGCAGTGGTGAAGTATTGCCGTGCTCGCACTTCTCGTTTGAACTTATCAAACATCGGGCAGAATCCTCCGAGGTTCTTTACTAGACAGTGACTTGATTCTACACACCCTTGGAGGCCTGTTTGAGAAAGTCGGGCTTTAGCCTCTATATGTGAATAGCTAATCGGTAGCATCATCGTGATAAGCGTGGCGGGGTTTGGAGTGGCCTCGCTGATCGACTCTGCTCTAAAACTGCTAGGTTTTGGAACCTAATCGGGCGGAACCAAATGGCCTGTGAAATACGCCCTAGCGCCAATACTTTTTAGTGCTGAGTGCCGAACACTGGCAGTGTTGAGGTCGTCGGTTCGATCCCGTCTGGCTCCACCACCATCGATATTAAATTCAATATCTTGCGTGAAAAGTGCGCCTGTTCAGGCGCCTTGGGCGTCAGCATTTAGCCCGTCGCTTGAGTGCGATATGACTCTGGACCACAGATCAGCAATCAATCTGGACTAAACGTATGCGAGAGAGTTGCCCACTCAGATCTGAGTACGAGGTATTGATCATCAGCCGCTCGGACATCGCGATCATCCAGATGCCACCTGAATACGGGTGTTAACCCAGGTCAACTTGAGCACGGTTTGGATCATTCGCCCCCTGCCATCGAGCACGAATATACGATGGCAAAGCAAGCAGCGCGGGCGTGGCGACGAGGGTCAAAAGCGCTGCAAAGGATAAGCCAAACACAATAGCCTGCGATAAAGGTTCCCAGAACACCGCCATCTGACCACCAGCCTTGATATTACGATTGATAAGATCCACCGACATGCTGAGCGCCAAAGGCAACAGCCCAAAAACTGTCGTCGCTGTTGTGAGCAGCACGGGACGCAGACGTTGGGCGGTAGCACGGACGATGATACTGTTCAGTGGCAACTCAGGGTGCCGCTGCCGCACGTAATTAAAGGTATCAATGAGCACGATATTATTATTAACAACGATACCCGCGAGAGAAACAATGCCAATACCCGTCAAAATCGCACTAAAAGCGCTGTCGGTGAGCAATAGCCCGACGAGCACTCCGGCAGTTGACATAATGACCGCTAATAAAATCAGCAGACTTTGATAAAAACTATTGAATTGAGTCACCAACAACACAAACATGAGCAGCAGCGATAGCAAGAACGCGACTGACACAAAAGCGATGCTCTCCGCCTGCTCTTCGTTCGCGCCCCTGAACTGAATCTCAATGCGCGGATCAAAATCTTGCTCACTCAGCCAAACCTTCAAGTGAGCAACGACATTATCGGGTATTACGCCTTCTACCACTTGCGCTCTGATGCGCTCTGTCGGGAAGCCGTCAATTCTGCGCAACGTATCGACGCCCTGGGCCGGCTCTACCGAGACGAAATTACTCAATGGAACCAGGCCCTTACTGGTACTAACTTGCATCGATTCCATCGCCTTTATGCCGCGGTATTCGCGCGGATACCGGGCACGGATGTCCACCGCATCATCCGCACCAGATGGCCGGTATTCAGCGACTTTCACCCCACTGGTAACCAGTTGCAATGCAACGCCTGAGGTCGTGACATCTGCCCCATAGATCGCCGCTTGAGCGCGGTCTACCTCCATTCGCCACTCAATCGAGGGTAGGGCCCGAGTATCGTCAATATCAATGAGTTCAGGCAAGGTATCCAGATAATCTCTAATTGCAGCCATCGCAGGCTTCAGTAGTTCTCGATATCTTGATCGAAGCTCAATTTGAATCGGCTTTCCAATGCTCGGGCCTTGCTCTACTGGCTGGACCTCGACACGTAAACCGGGCAGGTCTAGCGTTCTCTCTCGGATAATGCGAATGACATCGAAACCTGACTGGCTGCGATCAGACTCGGGCGTCAGCTCAATAAACACGACACCAATTCTGTCAGCTACGGCGTCGGGTCCTCCGCCACTCGAGCCGGGCAGCAATGTTTGGGTGTTCATAGACCGGATACCAGGAACGCTGAACATGCGCTGCTCAACGCGCCGCACCAGCTTATCGACTTCGGAGGCGGAGAAATTCCCGCGCCCACTGACGGAAACAGTCAGAAACTGTGGGTCAGTATCATTGAAGAAGATGGTGCCCTTTCCGTATTGACCATATGCCCAAAAAATAGTGATCAATAAAAGGGCGATAGCGCCCAGTACTGACACAGGCCGCGCACAAACACGCGTCATTGCACGCGCATACGCACCGGTAAAACCACTTAAGCGGGTTGGATCGCCATGCTCTAACTGATCAAGGGTCTCCGCAAGCGCCGTTGCATGAACCGTAGGCTGACCAAATATCGTGCCTAACACAGGACCGAATAACAGTGCGTACAGCAGCGAGCCACTCAAGACTGTAAATACAGTAACGGGTAAGTAACTCATAAATTGACCGGGAATCCCCGGCCAAAACATCAGTGGTAAAAAGGCAGCCAGTGTTGTGGCTGTAGACGCAGTGACTGGCCAAAACATTCGCTTGACCGCCTCTGCGTAGGCCGCCTTGTGATCAGCGCCTTCACTCATCCTGCGGTCTGCGTACTCGGTTACCACAATTGCACCATCGATTAGCATGCCCAACCCTAACAACATGCCGAACATCACCATGAAGTTGAAGGTGTAGCCGAGTAAGTAAATGATGATCACTGAGAATAATAAAGAAACGGGGATGCCGAGTCCGACGATCACGCCACTTCGAAAGCCCATTGCCGCCACGACGATGACCATGACGAGCGCCAATGCCGTCATGATGTTGCCCTGCAGTTCTGTGACCTGCACCTCGGCGAATTCAGATGTGATCAGTGAAGGTTGCACCCGGATGCTGGGCGGGAGCTGCGGTGACATTTTCTCGACAATGTCCAGCACCGCATCAGAGGCTGTAATGACATTCGCATCGGGCCGCTTCTTGACCTCAATGTACATCGCCTTCTGACCATTGAATCGCGCATAGCTTGTGCGGTCCTTAAAGGTTCGGCGGACTTCAGCGACATCGGCCAAGGTCACCACTATGTCGCCGTTTACCCGCACGGGCAGCGTCATAATGTCAGCGGCGGTCTCAACTACTGAAGGCAATTTGACCGCGAACCTGCCGCCACCTGTCTCGAGGCTGCCGGCCGCAATCAGTCGATTATTTCGGCGTAAGGTGTCAGCAAGCGCCTCACTCGAAATCCGATATGCCTCAAGCGCTTCGGGGTCAATAAGAACCTCCAAAACTTCCTCGCGGGAGCCTCGCATGTCTGCACTGAGGACAGAGGGCACGGTCTCAATGGCATCGCGGAGGGAGAGGATTGCCTCATACATTTGTCTCTCACTGGCACCTTCGGATAGCAGGTTAATCTGCAGCAATGGGAAATCGTCAACATTAAGCTGTTCAACAAAGGGCTCTTCTGCGGTGGTAGGCATCTCCGATTTGGCGCGATTAACAGCTTCGCGGGTATCGAGCAGAGCCACCTTCAAGTCAATCTCAGGCTCGAATTCCACGCCCAGAGAAACAAAGCCTTCATTCGCTGTCGCTGAAATTTCCTTGATGCCCTCAACTTTGCGTAATTCCACCTCTACCGGTTGAATCAGTAGGCGCTCACCATCCTCAGGAGAGATACCTTCGTGCATGACGCCAATTAAGAAGTAAGGGAGCACAATGTGAGGCTCGTTGGCTATCGGCAACGCTGCACGCGCCAGCAGCCCGCACAAGACCACCATCGACATCATCATCAGCGTGGTACGCGAACGACTGATCGCTGCGTCAATGAATCCCATCATTAGTGAGAGACTCCTAATACTTCACCCGTGGTTGCTCGTACCTCCACGATCTGGCCTTCCGCTACAAATTCGTGACCAAGCGTAATCAGGCGGGCATTTTCTGGTAGTCCTGTTACCCATGCTCCATCCGGAGAATCTTCAATAATGACGACGGGATAGAACTCAACTCGATTCTCGTGGTCGATCGTTCTGAGACCCAGTGCCCCGTCATCATTTAGGGTGAACAGCGAGGGGGATACACGATGAGCGTTCACGGCTTCTCCGGTCAAATGTACCGCCGCCGTGAGCCCGGCTCGAATTTGATAGTCCGCATTAGGGACTGTTACTTCAATCGGGTAGGTGCGAGTCACATCGTCAGCTTGACTACCTATAAAGGTTATCGAGCCTTCAAGGTAATTACCGATGCTGGTTCGCGCGCTCACCGCCTCACCCAAGCGCAGCGCACCGATATCCCGCTCAGGGACCGATACCTCCACTAAGATCGGATCTAAATTGATCAAGGTGGCACACACATCGCCCACTCTTGCGAGATCACCTACCACCATGGGTTGCGTGTCAACTACGCCAGAAAACGGCGCCGTTACTTTTGTGCGACTCAAATCCAGTTCTCGGCGGAGCAGATTCGCCTTTGCGGCTTCGAGCCGTGTGGAGAGCTGTGCAGCCTGAGCTTCAGCGAGCAAGTTATCACTTCGCAGGACCAACGCGCCGTTGTACTCGATCTCTGCCTGAGTGACTGCTGCGCGTGCCTCGGCGACCAGTGCGGCTCTATCGTCGGTTGCAATCTCACACAGTATTTGTCCTGTTGCGACGCGAGCCCCCCTTGCTACTGGTCTTGAAGTCACCCGGCCCGAAATTTCAGTGCTAATACTCGCAGTCTGTTGACTCACCGTTTTACCCCGCAATATGCGGCTCTGGTTTCTGGGTTCAGAACGTATCTGCTCAACCACAACAGAAGGCAAAGATGAATCTGAAACTGCCTGTAGCGCGTCTAATAAATTGGGCGTTGGGGTTTTGGGGCTTGTGAAAAGGCCCGAGGCAAGCCAAAACAGAACGAGCAGAGCAAAGATTGAAGCGACTTTCAGATTCTTTTTCATAATTCCCGTAACACTCAGGCTTTAGCGCCGATGCAAGTCAGACCACCGACATATTATGCAGATTAACAACGAAGCGGAATGCAAACTCTGGGTTTACACCGCAGTGATGCTGGCTTTCCGCTTCGATTCTACTAGGAACGAGAGGCAAGCACCTGTGCCCTATGCAACATCACCGTGTTGCGGTTTTGTTGCGCTACCGCTGAGCGCGCCCATTATATAATGATAACGATTCTCATTAATATGGCTCGGGATGGTGGCATCTCAAGTTGGTGCCGCAACGAGAAAACTCGAGAAAAGGGGAGTACAGCGAGCGTTTAGCTGGGTGGGCGATGGCGGAGTGAAGAACGAGCAAATTGGCGAACAAGCGCAGGAGAATTTCAATGCCAAGTTATGAGGTACTTTCCACTGAGGTAGTTGGTGTATCTGCGGTCTGGCGAGTGCTCTAGAGGGCGGTTGTTCTTGTTGCTGTTTCACGCTCGTGGTTATCGAGGACTACTTGTTAGAGAATAATGTGTGCACCTATGATTGACCGCACTAGCATGATGAGTTATGACTCGTAAGATTACGTTCTAGAAACGCACTGAGATAACACTGAGAGGGAATAGGATGGCGGTATCTTTTATAACGTTAGACGAAGCCGCGGCGATGACAGAGGGGGTACGAATAACCTTCATTCCGGGCATACAAGCGCTTTATGCTGAGGCGCTTAAAAATATCTGTTTCGTTAAAGAGATTCCTGTTATCAGAGCCCTGCACCCGCTGATGGGTGTCGACAAGAAGACAGGAGAGGACCGACAAAAGCGGCTTTATGAGCTGACTAGCCAAACCAGCTTGCCGACCATGTTCTTTAAAGACGAGAGGCCAAGAAATGTTTGGATTGAGCAACTCGCGTTAGCGGAGAAGATTGGCAGTGCTAACAGTCCGGCGTTGATTCCAGCAGACTTCGAGCAGCGCGCGGAAATGTTTGGGTTGTGCTCGGTGGTTCTGGGTGAGGACGGCCTCGTTTGGAATATGCGTATTATGAATGATGGCCCTTTGGGCCGAAAATATGGCTACACCGATGCGGCGAGTTCGACCGCTCCAGCCAAGATCGCCGAGGTCATTGGGTTAATCGACCGACGTCTGCAAAAACAAGCCGAGCATGGCTCGCGGTACCTCGTCGGTGAAACGCTGACAGCCGCTGACATCTACTGGGCGACGATGAGTATGTGTATTACCGCCGTGCCGCCAGAGATTATGCCGGTGACAGAGCAAAACCAAGGTATGTTGAAGTTCTTTGCAGCCAATTCAAAAATTCCGATCATCGCCGAGGTGCTGTCACCTCGGATTGAAGCGCATCAGCGGCACGTCTTGCAGACTCATTGCGAAACCCCGGCGGTTTTAGGTGGCGATCCCATTTAGCCTGAGCCGCTCCGTCTGGTCTGAGTGACCAGAGGTATGTTATTAAGCAACCTTCACTGCAGGAGGATTGTCAGATAAGACTTCTCGGTGCTCACTGCCCCAGACGCATCATTCTTATTTGAGTGCTAGTTTTTTAGAGAGGGTCAAACGAGTCAACAGTTTGGTCACGGGGCTTCGTTGCAGTCCTGTGCCGCAGTTTTTTTCAGCGATATTTTGTATTGTTCATACTCAGAGAGTTGCTATGTCAGTTCAGTACCCAATCCGGACAAAAAAGAAAAATCTCAATAGAGAAAAGTTGTTGATGGCAGCGACCATTCTGTTCTCGCGCAATGGCTATACAGATTCGACTTTAGATCAGGTGGCAGCGGAGGCGGGGTTGCACGTGCAAACGTTATATCGCCATTTCAAAACGAAGGACGAGTTAGCGATCGCAGCTGCGGAGATCACGATCAGAGACTGCCGAGCGAGATTTGAGCGGGAATTCCCGACGCTTTCGACTTTTCAAATTTGGCGAGAATGGATCAACGATTCTGTGTCTTTACTGACATCGCTGGGTTTAGGTGACCACAAGCGTCAACAATTGAGATCATCCTCTTCACTCATGAATGACAATTTTCTCCTTATTATTTATTCGGGGTATGAGGATATCCTGACCGAATATCTCGCAAAAGATTTTGATTTGAACCCCGAGAAAAACCCTTTGCCTAGACTAGTTGCTTGTATGTTGTGGAGTGGTAACGAGGCTGCGATGAAACGCTGTGCAGGACTGGATACTGAAAAAGATGTGTTGGGATCCAATAAGGTTGTGTTGGATGAGAGTTTGAAAGTGATTGCGGAGGTTGAAAAAGCATTTTCAGGGCATGTAAAGACATCCAGGCCATAAGCGTCGATGACTGGCAGAGGTATGCGAGTTATCTGATCGTTAAGGCTGGCTAAGCGGACTGATGCTAAGCGAATGTGTCAGTAACTGCTGAGCAAGCACCCGGAATTTCGATGAAGTCACAGGTTGGGAGAACGCTAAATGTATCGAGGACGATATACATTAATCGGACAAGAATTGAGTATGTTTACGCGCAAGCTTGAGTCCCAATTACGCTACCAAGGCATTCCTTTTGAGTGGCAGCTTAAAAGCCGTAACAATGAGGCGGGCATAAATGGCCGCGCTGGAACCCACTTTATCCCGATTTTAGTGACACCCGATGGCTGGATGATTAACGATACGATTAGTGTCGGTCCCATGCTCCACGCTCGCTTCAATGATGTCCCCGCTTTGCCTGAGGGACCCGCTCAACGAGGCGCCTGTTTTGTATTAGAGGACTTTTTTAATCACTGGTATCCGCGACATGCGCTCCATTCTAGGTGGTGCTACCCCCGGAATTTGGAAATTACGGGAGAGCGATTCGGCATGAATATTGTGTTGGGCAAGTTTATTGATGCGGTGATAACTGATGAGGAGCGCGACCAAATAGACAGTTTTGGACAAGTCATGTTCAGTCAATTTGGTTCGGCGGCTTGCGAGGTTCAGGGCGCAGGGCCGGAACAGAGCAAGGCGATTAGAGCCGACTTCAACCGGGTACTTGAGCTGTTAGTCGATCACTTTAAGAGTCATGACTTTTTGCTGGGTAATCGCGCTTGCCTAGCAGACTTTGCTTTAGTCGGTCCTTTTAAAGCCCACTTTTTATTGGATCCTGAGCCCTTAGATTGGTTGGGTGGCCACAAGTCGGCCATGGAGGCCTATGTCAATAGAGTGTATGCAGGTGTGAAGCCAGATGCGACGTGGCTTAACAACGATGCACTTCCCGATACCCTTTACCCATTATTTGATTATTCCCGTGACCATTATCAGGTATTTGCGTTTGAAAGTATCAGCGCGTCGGCTCGCGGCGAAAAAACCTTTAGCTTGGACCTGGGGGATGGGCCATTCGTTGCAAGATCCATGAGAAGACTAGAGAAAGTGCGTCTGCATGTTCAAGATGAACTTTTGAGGGCAGAGTCGAACAAGTCTGTATTGGGCGAGAGTGGCGTAACCGATTTTTATATGGCGGAGCCTATGCTCGTTTGAGATAGGCAGAGCGCTCCTCCGAGAGTGATGCAGTAGCTGTCTATCCTCATTACTGCATGCGCGACAAAATCACTGCTGCGGTTACGAACCAAAAGCAAGGCAGGAGCGTTTTTGCCTGCAGATGTCATCTTTGAGCTCATCATTGTGTTTTGCTAAGCGATAGCAAGGGCGACTTGCCGGTTCCAGCAAACGCATTTGCTTAGGCAGCAGTCGTTGCTCTCGACGGCAAAGGGTTTTACCGAGGTGCGGCGTTGTGTGTCTCTGGAAGCGATGCAAAACCCGAGGGCGGCCGTCACTAGGCTAATTGTGAGCCAGAGCCTACGGTCTAGTTGACGGGCAATATCCTCGACTTTATCCCTTCCTGCTATGGATTACTCAGCGATAAACAAAATGCGGACGGCGAGCAGTATCCTGACCGCAAGCGATGATCACTGGTTGCAGGTAGGCCCCATAGTGAGCGTCTAGACTGGATTCACTTTCCGCTGAAACGCATCAATAACCCGTCCCGTGATTTAGCCCTTGCAATTCGTTTGATCAACTACCTATACTTAGTGATATTCAACTATATATATGTAGCTAAATAACGATAACTAGAGTGTCAGTGTGCTATTAGAGGGTAATAACATGAGAAGCGTTAAGACTAACTTGTGCAACATTCTTGTTGGCGGAGCCAGCCTGTCCTTCATGCAGGTTGCGTTAGGAGCGGCTCTCGAGGAGATCGTTGTGACTGGCCTCAAGCGTGAATCGACCGTTATGGAGACCCCAAGCGCCATTACGACGCTGAGCGCAGAGGACCTCTCAGCGAGGGGGCTCAGCAGACATGAATCAGATTCAATATGCAGTGCCAAGCCTGCATTTTGGTGAGAATTATGGCAATCGTAATATCTCGATTAGAGGTGTGGGTTCGTTTCTTGAGCAGCCCGGTGTGCTCACGAGCATCAATGGTGTCGTACAACCCAGCGACGCAAGCTCACAAGTTAGCTTGTTGGACCTGGCTCGCGTCGAAGTCCTCAGAGGCCCGCAGGGGACGCTCTATGGTCGCAATGCAAATGGCGGTGTGGTTAATTTTATTGCTGCTGCACCCACTGATGAGTTGTACGGATATTTGAAGGTAGGTTTTGCGGAGTATGAGCAGACGACAGCTGAGATTGTCGTCAGCGGCCCAATTACTGACCGCATTGGTTTTAGAATTGCAGCGAGTCATTTAGATGCCAATGAGGGTTGGGTTGAAAACCTTGAGCCGGGGGACAATGACCTGATGCTGGGCGAAAAATCGAATGCTCGTGTCATCGTGACGGCGGAGTTGTCTGATAAGTTTGATGCGGAAATAATGCTCGCTCATAGTGAGCAGAGTGGCCGATGGACCCATTGGGCCATGACCGATGAGCACTTTGACTATGGTGTCATGACGGGGTTGCCTGCATTAGATTATTCTAATGACCCGGCTGGAGTACCGATTTTATATACCGAGGAGCCGCACAAGGTCTATATGCCAGGGCCGGTCAATACTGATCGTGAGCTCGACTTATACAGCCTGACACTAAACTGGCACTCCGACAATTTTTCGATCAAGTCGATTACTGCTCAGCAAGAGTGGAAAAACGCAGAGGACTTTGCGGCCGACTCATCAAGCCTTGGGATCCTCCAGAGATCTACCGTAGGTGAAAACAAGTCCTTCTCTCAGGAGATTAACATTTCGGGCACGGCAGGGAATTTAGATTGGCTTGTCGGTGGCTTTTATATGGATGATGAGAGAAGCGATAATTTTATTATCGATTTTGCAGTTCAGGCTTTGCCTTTCCCATTGCCGTTTCCTTACACCCCTTACGTTGAAAATCAGAGACCGACTTATGATAATGAGACGACCGGTGTTTTTGCGGATGTGACCTACTCAGTGTCAGAAGACCTGCGAATAGGCTTTGGCATGCGTCATACCAAAGAGGAGAAGCGAAGTGAGCATGTGGGCGGGTTTGGCGTTAATTCGGATGCTGCGGGGTTCATCCCGTTCATCACCAATTGCGCCCCAGATTGGCCTGATCTATATGTGCAGGAGTGGGAGGATTCCTCCAACACGGTTCGAGCATCAGTAGAGTACGACGTGGGCGAAAGCGGCATGACCTACGTTTCTTACTCTGAGGGATTTAAGTCCGGCGGCACTAACAGTGGCGACTGTAACCCCCCATGGGAACCCGAGACAATAGAAGCGACAGAGATCGGCTACAAAGCTGCTTTTGGGAATGGTCAGACGACACTAAGAGCCGCGATCTTCAACTACGATTATTCCGATTTTCAGGTGCTGCAAGTGTTAAATCATGTAGTACCGATTACGAATGCTGGCGATGCTGAGATTATGGGTGCCGAGCTAGAAATTAACACCGCCATTTCGGATCGATGGTTAATTAATGCGGCTGTAACGTTGTTAGATTCTGAATATGGTTCGTTTTTAAACAGCGACGGATTGCGTCCCGGCGAGCCCTATCAGAACGAAGGCAACCCACTTAATAACGCCCCTGAAACGAGTCTGATACTGGGGGCGGCTTATGACATTCCTCTCAGCTCAGGTGGCGGGGTGAAGCTGAGCTTGGACGCCTCATATCGCTCAAGAGTGTATTTTAGAGAGTTCGGTTTGAAAGAAGATTCCCAAGAGGCTTATACCATAGTGAATTTCAATGCTAACTGGGAAAGTGCAGAGCGGCAGTGGGCGGCTCGGTTTTACGTCACCAACCTGACTGATGAAGAGCACATTACGGGTATGCAAGGGTTGCAAACGACCTATGGGCGGCAGGGATTTTGGGCCATGCCCCGGCAAGTCGGTTTTGAGCTGACCCGATTCTTTGGTTCTCGGTAGACAAGCTGCGTGAGCAAGATATTGAGTGCGACTGGCTCTATGCATATCTCTTGGTCCGAGACTGTGGGCTTCAGCTTGGTTATGCTTTGATTAGAGCGCTCGTTGCGATGCAGACGAGCGACTGGCTGGCCCGACTAAAAACGGTTGGTGCGAGTTTCAGAGTATTAGGGATATGAAATGCCGAGCGATGAGATTAATAAGACGAGTCTAGAAGCGCTGGGGATAACACTTTCTGGCAAGCTCGGGAATCCTGAAGTCACGCTGTTAGACGATCCAAGGCTGGACCCTAGGATCGCTACTGCGCTGATTGAGGCGTCTATGACATTCCCTGCACAGCAACCGAATGTGCACGGCAACATGACCTACGAGGACGCCGTCGACTTTACGATGTACATGCATTCCTTAATGGCCTCGATGAGCGAGGTCATAGAGAGGACCATGCCTGATTTCGAGAGCATTGAATCTTACGAGCTACCTATTCGTGGCCACGGCAGCCATAAAATCGACTTGCTGATCGACCGACCTAAGGATGCGCATTTTCGGATGCCTTGCATTGTGCATTTGCATGGAGGGGGGATGATATTCGATACAGCAAGGAATGCCTCTAATGTGCGTTGGCGGAAATCGCTGGCCGAACTGAATGCGGTGGTGATTGGGGTGGAGTTTCGGAATGAGGGCTTATCTGAGGGACACCAGCCGTTTCCTGCGGGATTGGATGATTGCGCAGCGGCAGTACGATGGGTGCATGAGAACAGAGACGAGCTCCAGATATCTTCGATAATTGTCATTGGCGAATCTGGAGGTGGCAATCTTGCCATCAGTACGGCGTTGAAAGCTAGCTCTGAGGGTTGGGGGGACGCGGTTGACGGCGTCTACGCAATGGCGCCGATGTTGTATGGCTTCTACGACGCGCCGCCTGAGGGTTTATTGTCTTGGCATGAGAACCTCGGACTGATGGGTGATCATGCAACGGTGAGGGCGATGAGGCTGGTCTATGATCCGGAGCAAGCATTTAAAGATAATCCCTTGTGTAACCCGCTATTCGCGCCAAGTGACCTGCTTAATGGGTTGCCCCCTCATATTATTCGCAATTATGAGTTGGACCTGATTCGCGACGAGGGTGTGGTGTTTGCACAGAGGTTGCGTGCCGCTGGCGTCGAGGCGACCTCCCAAATAGTCAACGGCGCCCATCATGTTCCAGAGATAGCGATGCCCGATGCCATACCGGAGTTGACGCGCGACACACTCTCGTCGATCGCTGCGTTTGCCTATCACTGTGCGCGCTAACGTGGTTTACGGGTGACGCACTTCGGTAGCTCGGCACCGAGATAGCCCCTCGATTTACCTTTACAGATCCTCGAAATATAAATATAGTAAGCTATATTTAACTATAACACGAAGCGCTCGCTTTCTCAAGGGCACATGAGGGAGTTGAAATAATGAAATTTTTGGATCCTCGGGGTGCGTCTTCTCAGCCACAAGAAAAGTATGATTTGTCAGCTGACATTCGTCTCAACGACGGCGCAGGTATTTCTGTATCTCTACTGGCGAATGGTTTCCCCGATTCGCAGTTGTTTCTCGAAAAAGTAGCTGCCGCGCTAAAAGCGCGACTACCTGATATTCAGACGCGACTGTGGAACAAGCACAATGCGGGAGTCGCCGCGAGCGACGAGATGCTAGACGAAATGGTGGCTGCAGGTGATGTCGCGATCGCCGCCTATGGGCATTGAGGGAGTTGTACTACCGGCACCGTGCGTGACGGATACAACATTGCAAAACGAAACATGCCAGTGGTAGCGCTGATTACCGAGGACTTTTGGGATCAAGGGCAATTCGTGGCCAACTCGCTTGGCATGCCGGAGCTACCGCGGGTGATGTTGCCGCATCCGGTAGCAGGGTTGGGTGAAGCGAAAATCAAATTGATCGCCGATGATGTTATCGAGGGAATATTAGACAGTTTTGTTAATGAGTGATTTGTTGGAAGCAGAAAATGAGGAGCAAGCGCTAGAGCAACTGCACGAACTGGGTTGCACTGATGGACTGCCGGTCGTCATCCCTACTCCTGAACGGGTGAATCAGTGTGTTCTGGCAAGCGGTATGGACGGGGATATGCTGCTCGGTGAATTAGGGCCAGCTATGGGCAATGCGACGGTCGAGAAGGTGGCTACAGCAGCTGTTATGGCGGGTTGTAAGTCGGATTATATGCCTTTGGTAGTCGCCGCTGTAAAAGCGGCAGCCTCACCCGAGTTTGACCTTTCCGAGCTCCAAGCTACGACTCACTGTACAGCACCGCTGATCATCGTTAATGGTCCCGCACGAGAAACCTGTGGCCCTGTGGCCTCTGGGTATGGCGCTTTAGGGCCTGGGCATAGAGCTAATGCCAGTATCGGCAGGGCGTTACGTCTGTGCTTAATCAATATTGGAGGCGGCAGGCCCGGGATTTCTGATATGGCGATTCATGGCCATCCTGGCAAATTCACGTATTGCCTAGCCGAGGCAGAAGAGCAATCACCTTTTCCGCCACTGCACGTCAGCTTGGGTTACGACGAATCAGATAGTGTGGTGACGTTATTGGGCTGCGAAGCACCGCACTCTGTGCTCTACAGCGATAATGCAGATGACCCTGAAGACGCGGAGAAATTGTTGTATGTCCTATCAGTCGGCCTCGCTAATCTTGCTACCAATAACGCAATTTTCGCGTCGGGTATGGCACTTGTTTGTTTAGGGCCAAAACATGCGTCGGTTTTGGCTCGATCAAATTTTACAAGAGAGAGCATTCAGCAAAGGTTATGGGAGCTCACCCAGTTTCCGAATGCGCAGCACATACGCTACGCAGGTGAATTTGGTAAGGCTTTCAAGGACGACCCTGACGGTACTTACAACGCGTTTAAAAGTCCCCAAAACATTCTTGTCATGGTCGCTGGTGGAGTGGGTCTTTACTCTATGGTGATGCCAAACTGGGGAGGTGCGGGTCACCAGAATCGCGCTGTCAGTGTCAAAGTGGAAAGCGATTTTTTTTGCGCTATCCCAGGATTAAGTCAGCGTGGTGAACTGTGATTTTGCGACAACAATTATTTCGCTTTAGTGTCAAAGCTGCCTAATCAGGGAATCAGAAATGAAGCCAATTACGCTTTATGGCGGAGCATTTTCTCTCTATACGGGCCGCGCTCGCAGCTACCTGATTAAGTCACGCATTGACTATCGCGAGGAGCCGCATGCCTCTGAGCATTATTACAACATAGTCTTGCCCAAGGCTGGCGGGAGACGCGGGGTTCCAACGGTCGAATTCGCCAATGGTGACGTTATCCGGGACGGGGTAGCGATCATCGATCATTTCGAAAGTTTAAACGGATCTAGCCACGCACCGGTCTCGCCAAGGCAGCGCATAGTGAGTCTTTTGCTAGACGTTATTGGCGCAGAGGGCATGTTGCGACCATGCATGCATTACCGTTTTAATCATGATGAAGAAGACAGTGATTTTTTGCCTTTTCAGTTCGCCTCTATTTACCTCGGTGATCGGGAGGCGGCGAAAGACCGCATGGAATTTATAAGAAGTAATGTCTTACCGGGTTGGGGAGTCACGCCCGAGAACGCTCACTATATTGAGGCTAACTCACCTCGAGACCTTAGAAAAGCTCAACGCACATTTTTCTCTCTATCCGTACTTTCTTGGCGGCAAGCCTTGTATCGGTGATTTTGGAATGATGGCGCCCTTATATGGGCACCTTGGTAGAGATCCAACGCCGTTATCGTTGATGCAAAGACATGCAGTAAGGCTGTTTAGATGGGTAGAGAGAATGAATCGAGCGGAGCCCGATATTGGGGAGTTTGCTGATAAGAGCACCGAATACTTATCGGATGACTTAGTGCCTCAAACGCTGATCGAGATATTGCAGCATTTTGCGACCGATTTTGTTCCCGAGACTCAAGCCGCCTGTGATTGTATTAACCAGTGGCTGGCTGAAAACCCTGACGTACCCTCGGGCACTGAGGTAGAGCGCCATCTTGGGTTTTGCGACTTCAGTGTGCAGGGGCTGGAGATGAATGCTGCTGCGCAACCTTTTCGTTTTTACTTACTAAAACGGGTTCAGGACGAATACCAAAGCCTCGATGCAGCAGCCCAGCGATCCGTGTTCGAATTGCTGCAGGCCTGCGACATGGAAATCCTGTTGCAGTTAAAAATCTCCCGCGATATCGGTAGAAAAAATAATTTAGAGGTCTGGCTCTAGTGCCTTCGTCAAATAGCACTGTTAGCAATCGGCTTGCAGGAAGATCGGCACTAATAACGGGCGCCACAAGGGGCATCGGCTTAGCAACTGCAGAGCGGTTTGCAGAACACGGGGCGAATATCGTTCTGAGTGCGTCTAACCTTAAGGCGCTTAAAGAGACAGCGGCGCGTCTTAATCAATATGCAGTGGATGTGTCGTTTTTTGCTGCCGATCTCAGCGCTTCCTCTGAGATAGAGGATCTCTTTTCTTTTGCTGTCGATCGTCATTCCCAACTGGATGTTTTGGTGAATAACGCAGGCATGCACATTGCCAAGCCCTTTATCGATCATTCTCTGGAGGAGTTCGAGCACTTGATGAGGGTCAACGTTCGTTCCGTTTTTCAGCTCTCGCAATATGCGATCAGGCATATGCAGGCTCTGGGCCGAGGGAAGGTGATCAACGTTGCCTCGATTGCTGGTTTGCAAGGCAGTATGAATTCGGCTGCATACAATACATCCAAGCACGCAGTTGTTGGCCTCACAAGATGCATGGCGCTCGAAAATGCGAAGCTGGGAATTAATGTCAACGCGATTTGCCCCGGGATTGTCGAAACAGACCTAGTGCGGGGGGTCGAGGACCAAATGGTGGCAAGCGGCATGCCCAGAGAGGAGTTTCGAGAGCGCATCGTTGCGCAAATCCCTAATGGAAGAGTTCTGCAGCCACAGGAAATTGCAAATCTCGCAGTTTACCTAGCGAGTGACGAATCTAATGGAATGAATGGACAAGCCGTCGCCATCTAGCACTGGCCCCCTGAGAAGTTACACCGAGTTTTAGCTGATGAAAAAGAATGCCAGCCAAAATGCGCCCTTCGACGATCTGCTGGTTGTGGATATAGGGGGGACGATTGCCACTGGTTATGCGGCAAAGCTTTACGCCGATTATGGTGCCAGGGTCGTGAATGTTGAGCCTGAGAATGGGTTTGCGACGAGGCAAGTTGGCCCCTTTCTCGCTAACGGAGACAGCGCTCTACACGGATATCTTCATGCGAACAAAGAGCATGTTGTTGAGGCCAATTCGTTGTTAGATCATCCCGCAATCGCTGCCGCCGATTTGGTATTGCTTGATCCTAATACGTTGCCATCTCCGTTGTCAGTAGAGGATTTTAATACCAACGTTTGCGCCATAAGCTGGTTTGGCTTGAACGGTCCATACGCCCAGTACCAGGCCACAGACCAAGCGATTTATGCCCTCATTGGACTCATGCAGGGCGTAGGGAAGCCGGGGGAGCCCCCGATCATTCAGACGGGTTATCACGCGCAAATTTTAGGTGGGGTGAGCGCTTTCAATGGATCCCTAGGATATCTCTTTGGGCAGCACGATAAGACGAGTGCATTTCTCCTCGATGCGTCTATTCTGGAGGCAAACCTGTGTCTTACTGAACTGGGAGCGATTGCCAGTTTCAATGACATGCCCTTGCCTCAAAGAATGGGCATCAACCGATTTGCCCCGACTTATCCGCTCGGTATCTGGCCATGCAAAGATGGTTGGCTTGGGGTTACTGTACTGAATCCTGGCCAGTGGCTGGCGTTTTGTGAATTGCTTGGCCTGCCTGATTTAGCCCTTAATCCTGAATACCAGAGCAGCATGGCTAGGCTAAATGCGGCGCATATTATCGAGCCAAGAATTTTAGAGGCCCTCTCGAATAAAAGTGCCGAAGATTTATTTTATCAAGGCCAGGATAAGCGTATTCCACTGGCGAGAGTGCCTACGATGGCTGAATTGTTTTCTGTCGATCAATATAGAGAACGCCAAGTTTTTAGCGAATTTACATCGGAGGGGATTCAATTTGAGGGGCCGAGCTGTCCGTTCAGATTAATGGAAACGCCGCCTAAGATGGGCGGAGAGGTGTCTAGGCTTGGGGCAGATAATGCACTCTGGGATCAAAGGCACCTCGCAAGATCTTGGGCCGAATAAATCGGGTTTCTCTTCGAGCATTGATAAGGCATCACCACCACCTGCACCACTTGAAGGTGTGACCATTGTCGATTTATCGATGGGGTGGGCAGGGCCGCTCGCCACCCGAAATCTAGCGGATCTAGGTGCCAAGGTCATAAAGGTTGAAAGTTGTACCAGATTCGATTGGTTCCGAAGCTGGGAGGCCAGTCAAGAATGGATTGATAATAACGGCGCTGAGAAAGCACATAATTTTATTTACGTAAATCGCCAGAAACTTGGCGTAACGATCGACTTTGAGTCTAAGTCTGGGCGAGACCTTCTGCTAAAGCTGGTGAAGGGTGCCGATGCAGTAGTCGACAACTATCCCACCGGTGTCTTGGAAAAGCTTAATCTTGATTATCACGTCATGAAGAAAGTAAAACCGGACCTCGTCATGCTGTCGATGCCGGCCTTTGGGAGAACGGGGCCTTGGGCAAAATTTCGGGCTTATGGATCCACTGTTGAGCAGGCTGCAGGGCTACCTCATTTGCAAGGAGATGAAGCAGATCCGCCCACGATGCTGCATGTTGCTTTCGGTGATGCGATTTCTGGTCTTTATGGCACCGCGGCGCTGTTAACTGCCTTAAGACACAGGCAAAAAACGGGTATCGGCCAGTTTGTCGATCTGAGCCAAGCTGAATGCATGCTGCCACATGCGGTACACGGAATACTTTGCCAGTCGGTTAACGGTCATGCCCCGGCGCGTCAGGGCAACCATGCTTCGGATTATTTTGTTCACCAAGTATTCCCTTGTAAAGGCCGAGATCAGTGGATCCTTATCCAGATTAAATCGGAAGCGGAGTGGGAGTCGGTAATGGATATGATGCCGGCCCTTACGCCTTTTTCTTGTTTAGAGCCTATGGAGCGGCGCGCTAAATTTATGGAAATTGAGGCCGCTATTGGCGAGTGGACGAGTACTCGGAGCGCGAAGGACTTGATGGCAGCACTTCAGGCGGTTCGTGTCCCTGCAGCGATCCTGAATGACGTAGCCGATTTGATGGAGGATCCACATCTAGTGAGTCGCGGCTATATGCAATTCCTAAGCCGAGCGTTTGTAGGGGAGCAGCCCCATCCCAGCGCTCCATGGAGGTTAGGGGACGGCCCAATCAGAATCAGTAGCTCAGCGCCCACTCTGGGTCAGCATAACCAAGATATATTAGGCGGCATGCTAGGTCTGTCGAATGGCCAAATAGCGTCGCTATCTAGCGACGGGATTATTGGAAATAAACCGAGGTTGGCATAGTGGGCAGAGTGATAGAGTCAGAAGTTAACGCCACTTTGGGAGGCATTTTAATTGCCAATCGAGGGGAAATAGCCGTTCGCATTGCCAGAGCGGCTGCGGATAGTGGTATTCGCTCGGTCAGTATATTTTCGTCCGATGACCGCACTAGTTTGCACACCAACATAGCGGATGAGGCGATTTTAATACCGGGTGCCGGACCGCGAGCTTATCTGGACATTGACGAGATTATTCATGCGGCAAAGGAATCTGGTTGCAATGCGATTCATCCGGGCTACGGATTTTTATCGGAGCGTGCAGATTTTGCACTGCGGTGCAGAGAGGCCAATATTGTGTTCATTGGTCCAAAACCAGAGCATCTTGAGCTCTTTGGCGACAAAGTAGCGGCAAGAAAAGCCGCAATTGATGCAGGTGTGCCCGTGCTAGCGGGCAGTGATCGATCGGTGACGATCGATGAGGCAAGGGTCTTCTTCAACGCGACCAGTGGACCGATCATTTTAAAAGCGGTTATGGGAGGCGGGGGAAGAGGGACCCGCGTTGTTTACGATGAGTCTGAACTAGAGGAAGCCTTTACTCGATGTCAATCTGAGGCTCAAGCCGCATTCGGTAATGACCAGGTATACGTCGAAGAGTTTTTGAAGTCGGGCCAAGCATATAGAAATTCAGATCATTGGGGATCTGATGGGTGACATCAGTCACCTAGGCGATAGAGAGTGTTCTGTGCAGCGGCGCAACCAAAAAATTGTGGAGGTCGCGCCGGCACCAGGTTTATCAGCGAGTTTGAGGGAAAAGATTACTGACGCAGCACTGATATTTGCTCGGCAACATCACTATCTTAGTCTCGGTACCTTCGAGTTTCTCATTGATGTTAATTCGCCCGACGAGCGATTTGTGTTTATTGAGGCTAATGCTCGGCTGCAAGTGGAGCACACGGTCACAGAAGAGATCACTGGCTTCGACTTGGTACGAGGGCAGATACAGATCGCACTGGGTTCTAGCTTGGCCGACGTGGGCCTGAGGGAGCCTCATGCAACGTTGAATAACGGTTTCTCCATACAGGCGCGAGTGAACTTGGAGACGATCAATTCTGACGGCACCATTTTGCCCGGCTCTGGTGTTTTAACCGGATACGAAGCGCCAAATGGTCCAGGCGTGCGGACAGACGGATATGGCTACGTGGGCTACGAGGTCAATACTGCCTTTGATTCCCTGATCGCAAAGGTCATTGTTCACGAGAAGTCAGCTCAATTTGCAGATGCGGCGAGAAAGTCGATCAGAGCTGTGTCGGAGTTCCGATTGGAGGGCATTAGGACCAACTTGTCCTTCATAAAAAATATCATCAGCCACCCTGACTTCGCTCAGGGGAAAATCCACACGCGCTGGATAGATGAAAACATAGAAGCGCTCACCTCAGAGTGGGAAGGGCCTGATCGCTTCGTATCAAACTTAACGCAGGCAAAAAATGCCGGGGCTGGATTGCCGGCGGATTCAAACGGGAATGATCCTTTGGCGCTGTTCTCTCATCGGTCTTCGCCGACGTCAATGGAGGGTATGAAATCACCGGTTGATGTGGCAAGCCTTCACGAAGGGCTCGTTGCTATCACGTCACCTATACAAGGAACCATTATCGATCTTAATTGTGATCTCGGCCAGGAAGTCCGCTCTGGTGAGTTAGTTTTGGTGCTCGATGCGATGAAAATGGAGCATGAGATAAGGGCAACCTGCGACGGGATTGTTCGCCAGATCGATCTCACCGTGGGCAGTATTGTCACTGAGAATCAGTCCATCCTGTATCTTGAAGAGGCTCAGTTTGACAAGCTAGACAAAGCCCCAGAAGTGCAAATGGACGTAAACCACATAAGGCCGGATTTACAGGAGAGCTTCGACCGACACGCTTACACGCTCGATGAGAATCGACAAGAAGCGGTTGCTAAACGGAGATCACGCGGTGGGCGTATGCCACGCGAAAATATCCGTGAGTTGATGGATGAAGGTTCTTTCAAGGAATATTGGCCTCTAGTAGTGGCTCGTCAGCATCAACGCCATGATTCAGAATCGCTTCGCAAACGCAGCCCCGCCGACGGCGTGATCGGTGGTACCGGTACGATTAATGCGTCTCTGTTTGGTGAAAAAGCTTCCTCAGCCATGTTGGTACATTATGACTACACGGTCCTTGCCGGTACGCAGGGTGGCCGAGGTCATTACAAGCAAGATCGATTATTTGAGCTGGCCCTTAGATTTCGGTTGCCCCTTGTGCTTTTCAGTGAAGGCGGTGGTGGGCGACCTGGGGATGATTCACTGGGGCCCGCAGTTTCTTTTGATGTTCAGACGTTTACTCAGTTTGCAAAACTTTCAGGAGCGGTCCCACTGATTGGTGTGAATCATGGGCGATGCTTTGCTGGCAATACTGTCCTACTGGCTTGTTGTGATGTGATTATCGCGACTGAGAATTCAACCATTGGTATGGGCGGACCCGCAATGATTGAGGGCGGTGGTTTGGGCGTTTATTCACCGGAAGAAGTGGGACCCATGTCGACCCAAGTCCCAAATGGAGTAGTGGACATACTGGTGAAGGATGAGCAAGAAGCGGTCGCGGTGGCTAAAAAATACCTGTCTTACTTTCAGGGAGAAATTGAGCAGTGGGAGTGTGCGGACCAGATTAGTTTACGACATGTGGTTCCAGAGAATCGGGTGAGACTCTATGACATGCGTGAAATTATAAAAACGATAGCTGACATCGACTCCGTGCTTGAGATAAGAAAATCATTTGGTGCTGGAGTTATTACTGCATTCATTCGCATAGAGGGCAAGCCGATGGGCGTTATTGCCAATAACCCTCATCATCTGAGTGGTGCAATCGATTCTGCAGGCGCCGACAAAGGCGCTCGATTTATGAAGTTATGCGATGCCTTCGACATACCCATTTTGAGTTTGATGGACTGCCCCGGCTTAATGGTTGGGCCTCAAGTTGAGGCAACAGGCCTGGTTAGGCACTCGGCACGGATGTTCAATGCAGGTGCAAATATAACGACGCCACTGTTTGGAGTCGTTGTGCGTAAAGCGTATGGATTAGGCATTCAGGCAATGTGCGGCGGCAGTTCACTCATGGGGTTACTGACAATCGCATGGCCAACGGCAGAATTTGCGGCGATGAATATAGAGGGCAGCGTAAAGCTGGGCTTTAGAAAAGAGCTAGAGGCGATAGAATCAGCGGAAGCAAGACAGCAGCTATTTAAAGAAAAAGTAGAGGAGCAGTACGAGCTGGCCAAGGCGGTAAATGCGGCGTCGGGGGGTGGTATTGATGATGTGATTGATCCCGCCGAGACGCGCTCTTGGATTGCCGAGGGGCTGAAGCGCCTGCCACCACGGCCACCTCGCGTCGAAAAAAAGCATGCCTATATCGATACCTGGTAAGCGAATGTGGTGAGGTTGTATTGTGAGTATTTGATTGGCTTACAGTGCTAGGCGTGTCTCATGGAGACCATATGAGAAAGAGTGAACAGCATGATAGAAACGGCGCAGACATCCGCAGGGATCTGCCATCCGTTGACACCGTGCTGAAATCTTGCGGTGACCTCGAAGCGACCTGGGGGAGAACCCGTGTTGTGCTGGTGGTTAAATCCGAGCTTGCTCACTAGAGAATCACGCTTAGGACAAGAGATTACCCTGCGATATCAGCAAAAAGGAAATCGTCCCGCAGCTTACGGTTATCTATTTGGATTCAGTCATCATTTCAGTGTACATTTCAGCTGCAATTGTGCGCCATTTTGCATACCAATCTTGGCTAATAGCTTAACCTCGCCGAGCCATTAATGCGATGAACCAAGTAGCGTCTATGCCAACCAACTTGGAATATGATCTGCAGAGTGGGACTCGCGGTGAGCGAGACGACCACGCAGAGCAGCTCATTTGCGAGCTACTGGGGACGGAGGCGGCGACGGTGGTTAATAATAATGCCGCCGCATTATTGCTTGTATTAAATACCCTGGCGCAGGGGTTAGAGATTCCGGTTTCCAGAGGTGAGTTGGTAGAGATCGGTGGATCCTTTCGTATTCCCGATATTATGGAAAAGTCTGGCTGTAAACTCGTTGAGGTGGGCACCACGAATCGTACGCATTTAAAAGACTACTTAAACGCCGTAAAAAATAGCACCGCTCTCATTTTAAAGGTCCACACGAGTAATTACTCGATAGAGGGTTTCACTTCAGCGGTCGGTGAGCCGGATCTTGCTACGCTGGCACATGAGCACAATCTTCCACTCGTCGTAGACTTGGGCAGTGGCAATTTAATTGACTTCTCATGTTACGGGCTTCCCGAAGAACCTGTGATTACCAGTGCCATTCGCAATGGTGCTGACATAGTGACGTTTAGCGGTGACAAGCTATTGGGTGGGCCGCAGAGTGGGATTATTGCTGGACGGCGAGACCTTATCGATCGAATAAGAAGTAACCCGCTTCGACGGGCTTTACGATCAGATAAACTGACCCTAGCGGCTTTGTCCGAGGTGCTCAAAATTTATCGTAAGCCGGAGACACTCGCGCGTGAATTGCCGACGTTGCAGTACTTGACGAAGGAACAAAGTCTACGATCGTTGAACAAGCAGTACTTTTTGGCGCCTCAATTGGCAGGCTGCTTGCCAGACGGTTTTACCGTGGAGCCACAGCCATGCCTCAGTCAGATTGGCAGTGGCGCCATGCCCGTTCAAAATATTCCGAGCTACGCGTTAGCCATTACTGCGATCACCGATGCTGATCTACGTCGGCTGTCTGAAGCGATGAGGCGACTACCGTGTCCTGTCCTTGGACGTCTGCACGAAGGTAAACTATTGCTCGATTTACGATGCCTTGACGATGACGAGAAATTTATCGAACAGGCACGTCATTTAGAGCCTCTGTTACTTTGATCATCGCGACCGCAGGCCACGTCGACCATGGCAAGACCTCCCTGGTGAAACAGTTGTCTGGGGTTGATACCGATAGGCTCGAAGAGGAAAAACAACGTGGGTTATCGATAGAACTCGGATACGCTTTTTTGCAGGCAGAAGCGGGTTTCAATATCGGCTTTATTGACGTGCCCGGTCATCACCGTTTCATCAATACGATGATTTCCGGTGTGTGCAGCGTAGACCTTGCGTTAGTCGTGGTTGCGGCAAACGAGGGGCCGATGCCTCAAACCATTGAGCATCTTAGAAGTGCTGCGTTTGTTGGGTGTGGATCAATATGTCATTGTGATAACGCATATCGACAAAATCGACGTTTCAGAGCGGTCAGGCGTTGCCGAAGCACTGCTCGCTTCCATCCAAACACATATCCCGATGGCAAGCGCCCCGAGTTTTGTGGTGAGCAATGCGGATGGGGCGGGGATTACCGAGCTTAAACAATTTCTCGTTAAAACGGCAAAGAATTTGCAAGATAAACCGGAGAGGGGCTATTTTCGGTTATCGATTGATCGGGTCTTTCACCTACAGGGCAGCGGATTAATCGTCACGGGCACCTCGATCTCAGGTGGCGTGTCGGTAGGGGATCATTTGACGCTGTTACCTGAAAATAAGAAGGTAAGAGTTCGCTCGATACACTCTCAGAACGCCAAGACGCAATACGGCAGAGCTGGACAGCGCTGCGCGCTTCAATTGACGGGTATCAAAAAGTCAGACCTTAAGCGTGGCGACTGGCTTAACGGGGGCAGTGGTGTTCTGGCCTCTCATCGCTTCAACGCCAGACTGATTGTGTCTGAAAGCTTGCCATTCACTGTGAAACATTTGTCAAAGGTTAAAATTTATATCGGCGCTAAGCGACAAGCTGCAAAGCTGTACCTCTTGGAGGAATCCGCTCGCGCTACCGGGCTAGTGAGAGACGCAACAGTACTTGTACAGGTGATTGTCGAAACTGACATAGATTGCTGTTGGGGCGATCGTTTTCTGCTTCGGGATAGCAGCGAGTCCACAACCATAGCGGGAGGCATCGTGCTGGAGCCCAGAGCGGAGCCGGCACGAGCAAAGAATAAAGAAGCGCTAGGGTATCTTCAGGCCATGGGGTTACCCACCTTCGGTCAGATGCTTACGGAGTTGCTCGTTAATCGGCGAGAGGCGTTAAACACAGCGCATTTCATGTCGATTTGTAATGCGCTGCCGCAGGATTTTGAGGCGGCACTGCACAGCGCTAAATTAGCCACGCGTATCCATCACTTCAGAATGAATGGGCAAGATTTTTGCGTGCTTGATGATGTCTGGGCTAGTAGCCAAAAAACGATAGTCGAGCTGGTGGAATGCTGTTATCGGGATAGTCAAAATACGGATGGAGTGCCCACTGACCACCTGCGAGTTAAATGCCTCGCTCAACTTCAGGGGAGGGATAAAGAGTCGCTCCTGGAGGCCGCCTTAGCGGATTTGGTAAATAGCTCGCTTTTAAAACGGGTTAGTGGTCGGGTCCGTTTGCCCGGCGTCGAGCCGGTAGTGACGGCCCAAGAAGCTAGGGACTGGGAGTTGATAAGCACAATACTGAGTCAGTATCAGGCCCAAATACCGACTCTGTCAGATTTACTCGAGTCGCTCCAGCTTAGTCGAGAAGCGCTTCAGTCTGCTCTGATGGAGGCCGTCAAAGATGGTCGAGTTCACAAGATCAGCACTACGCGCTTTCTGCTGTCCGATCGACTCAATCATTTCGCTCAAAGTTTGACCACGCTGTTTGAGACTCAAGGGATGTTCTCGGTAGCGGATGCGAGAGATCATCTAGGGTTGGGACGTAATTCATGCGTCGATTTACTTGAGTATTTTGACCAAGTTGGCGTCACCCGACGAGATGGTGATAAGCGCGTTGTCCTTACGGGGCGACTCCTAGATAGGGCATGAATGATCAAATTGTTTTTGGAAGAGTGACGCTCCCGGTGGGGTGCCTGGTCTTCAAAACCAGTGAGGCGCTTAAGCAGTGCCTGGTGGGTTCGACTCCTACCTCTTCCGCCAAGTAAGTGTGCTTTTTGGCAAGTCACGGCAAAAAGCGATAAATATTGGGAGGAGGCTTTAAGTCACTATGAACTTCAGCAAGATAGATGAAGAGCTTTTGCTTGCGCTTGACTCATTCCCTGAACTGGACATTTGGACCGATCTGGAGAAGACGCGGAGCCTCGGGAAAAAAATGCGTCAGAAAATAATCGGCCAAACACTGCCGGTGGAAGGTGTTCAACATGCTGACTATGTGCTGCCGCAGGACGATACCCATGATTTGGTTTTCCGCGTTTATCGCCCAGATAGCCAGATAGTCCCGTTGCCCGCATTACTCTGGATGCATGGGGGAGGCTATTGTCTGGGGGCGATGGAAAATGATGACAACATCGTTCGCCAGTTCGTTAAAGAGACTGGCTGCATCATGGTCTCGGTAGACTATCGACTCGCACCCGAATTTCCTTATCCTTTCGCTTTGAATGATTGCTACGCAGTCCTGTCATGGATCGCTGACCAGAGTGAAGAGCTTGCAATAGATCGACATAGAATTGCTGTCGGTGGTGTGAGCGCCGGCGCAGGCCTAGCAGCGTCGTTGGCGCTTTATGTACGAGATCATTCGGATATCAAGCTCGCTTTTCAGTTTTTGCTTTGCCCAATGATTGACGATCGCAGCGTTACACCATCAATGTATCAAGCTAACGATGCCAGACTCTGGAACCGAGATTCAAACCAGATGGGGTGGAAATATTATTTAGGTCGAGAAAAGAATGCAGACGGGAAAGCAGCAGAAAATACCCCGATCTATGCCGCCGCGAGTCGTGCAACGGATCTTGGCAATCTCCCGCCCGCGTACATTTCAGTGGGGACCGCTGACGGCTTCATCGATGAAAACCGCGACTATGCTAATCGGCTAGCCTCGCATCACGTAGACGTTCAGCTAGAGATTTTTGTCGGTGGGTTTCATGGATTCGAATTCCTGGTTCCGGCGGCCACAATCGCTGAGGATGCAAGAAATAAACATTATGCCGCTATCCGCAAGGCGTTGCTTCCCACCAGAGCCGCATAGCACCGAGGTTTTTCTTTTTGCTGCAAAGGCGAACTGAGACATTCAAGGAGCCGAAAACTTGATCAACAAAGTCAGTGAGCCCTCGGCGAATGATTACGGATTGTTATCATTCTTAACGCTTATCAATGTGTTATGCGTAGTTGATCGGCAACTGATAGCCAGTATGGCGAACTGGATAAAACCAGACCTCAATCTGACCAATACCCAGTTTGGCCTTTTGACGGGGCTCATTTTTATTGTTTTCTACGGGGTCGCCGGTGTGTTCATGGGGATTCTGGCGGATCGTATTAACCGAACCCGTTTTATCGCATTTGGTTTGGCTAGCTGGAGTGCGCTGACAGTTATTTCAGGTGCGGCGAGGGGGTTCGTTAGCCTCGCGATTCCGCGGTTGTTTATAGGCATTGGTGAATCGATCATGACGCCCGCGTCAATGTCGATACTCTCAGATCGTTTCCCAGCAAAGCGCTTGGGTTTCGCAACGTCCTTTTATTACATGGCGGCACCAATTGGTATCTCTGTGAGCTTATTGATTGCAGGATACCTTGAGCCTTTACTGGGCTGGCGCGGTTGTTTCTATGCGCTTGGTGGCATCGGTGTTTTGTTGAGCTTAGTGCTCTTGTTCCTCAGAGAGACGCCACGCCCCCGTGCAGATGACTCGGCGATGCGTTCGTCCAGAAAGCCTGGTTTGCTGCCATTGAAAGGCACGATAATACTCATCCGAGAGTGTTTGCTTCGGTGTCCGGCACTGTTGTTAACCATTTCTGGGGCAGTAATGTTTCATGTCTTTTTGGGTGCCGCTGTTTTCGAGCAAATTTGGTTTGTTGAGGAGCGTGGATTTGACCGAAATAGCATTGCTGAGCTCACCGGTTGGATGGCACTAGTAGGGGGTATCAGCGGTAATTTATTTGGTGGGTTGGGCAGTGACTACTTTCTGAAGAAAACGGGCATTGGTCGTCCGATGTTTATGTTTTGGATCACCCTATTCATCATGCCCATCATGCTTGCGTATCGATTTATTGATCCCACTTCATTTTTCTTTATGGTTTGTATGTTCCTAGCATTTTTTCAATTGGGCTGCTTATATGGGCCAGTTTTTGGAACGATTCAGGAGTTAGTCCCGACGTATTTACGGGGGACAGTTACTGCAGTTGCGTTGCTGATGATTAATGTAGTCGGTCTTGGTTTGGGAGTGACATCTAGCGGTCTTTTGTTGGACTGGCTAACGGTAAATGCGATTGCAAACCCTTACACAATCACCTTGGTGTCGTTTACATTGATTTCGTTTTCGGCAATCCCATTGTTTTTCTTTGCTGGGCGTCGCTTCAGTCAGGATAGGCAAGTTCTTCTATAGAGGCCCCTTCGTAAGGTAGCCGCATCACTTTTATCGCTCATTCTTCCAAGACTGCATTAAACATCTCTAAGTCAGGATGTGCGAGATAGGTCCCTTTGGGTGCACTAGACTGCCTGTGAGCATTTTTGAACGCCTCGGATTTCGTCCAAGCATGAAATGCTTCCTCGGTCTCCCAGGTTGAATGAGAAACATAAAGTATATGGCTGTCATATTGGGGACCACGCAGTAGCGCGAATTTCAGAAATCCCGGAACCTCAGACAGGAATGTCTCTCTCTCGCGCCAAACTTGTTCAAAGTCTTCATCATGATTGAGGTTAATTTTGAAACGATTCATTGCTATGAACATATTGAGTCTCTAGAAGGTATTGATTTGGATTTTGTTTTCTCTCGTTTCGATTTTGACCGGGGTCTCGTAAACGTTCGAAAGCGTTGATTCTGTAAGCACTTCGTCTGCCTCCCCGTGAGCGAATACGCTCCCATTTTTCAGAAGATAAAACGAATCGCCGAAGTGAGCGGCAATATTCAGGTCATGTAGGACCAGCAGGACTCCGACACCCTCGGAGCTCTTCTCTTTCACTAGATTGAGAATGCGCAGTTCTCCAGCGATATCTTGGCTTGATGTGGGCTCGTCTAGGATCAAATATTGCGCTGAGTCTGGATATGAGCCTGTATTGCACCAAATCTGTATGAGACACCTACAAAAATGCACCCTTTGCTTCTCTCCACCCGACAACCTGAGTATCGATTGATGCAGCAAGTGTCGGATCCCGCATCGATCAGCCAGATCCTCGATGACTTCTGTTTGTGCGGTCGCATTGCAGGTGACGTGTGGTAACAGTCCCATGCGAATAACATCGCTAACTGAAAACTCGAAGACAAGGTTGTCCGATTGCATCATGACCGCTCTGAGCGCAGCCAATTGTTTGGGTGTGAAGTTGTCAATAGGGGTTTCGTCGATAGTGATTAGCCCTGAGTAATCGGCCAAGTGCCCTGCGAAACCCGACAAGAGCGTTGATTTACCGGCTCCATTTGGGCCGATGAGAACGGTAATGCGGCCAGGTTCTATTTTCGCAATAATTGACTTGAGAATGACTCTCGTACCGAATTTCACAGACAAGTCTCGAACGGCAAGTGTCACCGTGGAGCTACCTTCGTGATTAACCACAAGAAGAAAGGCGCTCCCAGAGCACTGGTTACTAGACCTACTGGTATCTCGGCAGGCAGTACGGCTGTTCTTGCAACCAGATCGGCGGAGACCATGAGTGTTGCACCCAAAAACCCCGACCCCAAGATCAGAGGCCGATGTGCAACCCCTAGAGTGAATCTCACGATGTGAGGTACAACCAGACCGACGAAACCAATGATTCCTGCAACGGCGACGCCCGCACCGACGCAGACGGCGGAGAGAAGCACCACCTGGCGTTTCACGGATATGACATCGATACCCAGGTGGAAGGCCTCAAACTCTCCAAGCTGAAGTTTATCGAGTGGCCCTGATCTCCCTATCAGAGCAAAAGTAGCGAGGGCCATCATGGCGATACAGGGCAACGCAGTGCTCCATTGTGCTCGCCCGAAGCTACCCATCATCCAAAAGATTAGCGTCCGCAATTGCGTGTCATCGCTTAAGTATTGGAAAAGACCAATGCCGACACTGGACAACGCATTAATGGCAATGCCGACCAGTAGCACGGTCACAATTTTAAATTGTCCAAAGCGGCTTGCAAAAAGGTAGAGGATACCTGTAACTACTAGCGCCCCGAAAACGGCTGCGACTGGCATGGTGTAACCGGCTAGTTCAGGCGGGATATCGAGCCACGAACCGAAAACGATTACTGCCACTGCCCCGAGAGCCGCGCCACCCGAGACACCGATAAGACCGGGGTCTGCGAGAGGGTTTCTAAAAAGCCCTTGAAGGACGGCGCCCGCGCACGCTAGTGAAGCTCCCACAGCTGCAGCAAGAAGTACCCGAGGGGCTCTAATTTGAGTAAATATCGTACTTTCGAGCGAATCTGCTGAACCTGTGACAATATCCCAGATGGGAAGTGGAACAGCACCTACCGACAGTCCCAGTGTGAGTACAAGAAGGAACAGCGCTGCCAGTCCGACCGATGACCATTTGCTGTCTATGGCCGTAAGATTTAGGCTCAGTCGGGCGAGCTTGCCTTGCATCTTCAATTACTCAATTGCATCTTTCAATTGCAGTGCGACGTCAAGCGTTTGCAGCCCAAATCCCAATAAGCTCATTCCTTGAAAGACATGTACGTTCTCATTCTTTAAGGCGTTTGTGGACGAAAGAAGCGGATCTGCTTGCATGCTGCTAATGCCTCCGATCGACTCCAGAGCGCGCTGGGTAAGAACAATGTGATCGGGTTTAGAAATGCTAAGCAACTCGCGAGAAATCGGTTTCCAACCATCTATATCGCTGAAAATATTACGAGCGCCCGCCATCCGCAGGATCCCATCTCCTGAGGTATTGGCGCCTGCAACGATCGGCTGATTATCAACAAAATTAAGGATCAGCATTGCGTGATCTTGCGCAGGTCGGGTAGCTCGTGGTCCTTCAGTCAACTGCTGAATCGTTTCATAGAAGCGATCTGATAAGACCGCCTCAGCAGTTTCAAAACGATCTATGATTTTGGCGATACACAGAAATTTGTCGACTATGCCTTGGGCACTGTGTGTCTCGATCACGCGTCTTATTTCAACGTCAACCATTGATAGTTGATCAATGACAGCGCTCGGACCCATATCATGCTCACCAATAATCACCGTTGGCGCTAGTGTGAGAATACCCTCGGCAGATAGGTTTCTGACGTAACCTATCGAAGGTAGTGCTGCTGCCCTAGGCAAATAGCTTGCGGTGCTATCCACCGCTACGAGCAGATGCTCCGCCTCGAGGGCGAAGAACATTTCGGCAATGGATCCCCCTGCGGCGACGACTCGAGACGTGTCGCCGGCTTTTGAACAGCTATCGTCCTCTCCGGCGTGACCGATGGGGGCTAAAACGAGTAGCAACAGCCTTACTATCAGATTGGCCATTTTATAGCTCGTATTTGATGCCAACACTATAGTTCACCCCAGGCTGCGTAAACCGTTGCGCAGCGTCCCGTCCAATACCGGGCGAATCTGCCCAGCGGATATAGCTTTTATCGGTCAGGTTGAAGACGCCGAAGTTAATGCTGAGGGCCTGGTTAAAGCTGAACTCACCCATTAAATCCAAGATTCCATAGCCACTGGTTGCATATAAAGCACTACCCGAAATATCAGACGCATCTTTTGCCTGAACTCCTGTCCAGATGAGATCGCCACCCCACACATCATTGTTTGAGCGGTAAGACAATCCAATTACGCCAGTAAGCGGCTGTACAGTATTGATGGGCTCGTCGGTATCCTTGTCTTCACCCTTTGCATAGGCGATGGCGCCCCTGACTGAGAGAGTAGGGACCCCAATTGAGTCAAGTTTCATCGAGAATCTGAGCTCTGCGCCATCGATAGTGACTTGAGAAATGTTTTCCGACTGAAAGACCAAAAAGCCGTCCTCGGGATCAATGCAACCAAACTGTTGATAGCTGGTTGGGCAATGACCACTGCCTGCGGATGCGATGAAATCATCATAATCATTCGTGAAGACTGCCAGTGACGCTTCGACGTTTGATCCACTGAATCTGAGCCCCAGCTCGAAACTCTCGCTAGTTTCAGAGGTGAGGTTTGGCGCCGAAATGGTTTTGTAACCACCCAATACATTAGTGAAGCCTAGGTTGACATCATCAAATGGGGGCGCTCTGAATCCTTCGCTATAACGTCCAACGATTGATAGAGCCGAGTTGAGCTGGTAGACGGCACCAAATTTCAGTGACACTTCGGATTCATCAAAATCAATAGGAGTTGCGACGCCAGGGTTTCCCCTAAAGTAGAGGGAATCAGGTGCGGTTGTCGCTTTATTCCTGTCGTAACGTGCACCGGGCGATAGCAGCAGCCTTCCATCAAGCAGTTCAATCTCGTCTTGTATGAAAAAGGCAATGTTTTCCACGTCAGTTTTCGGAAAGTCCCTGGTAGGTAACGGGGTAAATTCGCGCACCGGGTTTCCTGCCGCGTCGACCGTTCCGCCATCTCTGACAGATTCGTTTGAGGTCTCGTAATAGTCGAGTCCGTAAGTAATGGTGTGGGTGGTATTGGATGATAAAAAGACGCTGGAAAGTTGTGCGTTTGCACCCACCACGGTCTGTTCAAAGGATGAAATCCGATCTCGCGATTGATTAAACAGATAAGGAGGAGGGCTACGTGACTCTATCAGCGACTGGTAACTCTCTGATTCCTGCCAATAGGCGGTGAGCGCTGCGCTCTCAAGCCATGGAAAAACTTGGTTAAGCTGATATCTGAGAGTGGCTCTGGAACGGTCCCTTTCGTCCGCGGCCTCTCTCGAATTAATCAGCGTCCCTCGGGAATAGATGCCGTAGTCTGACAATATCTTCGTGTCCATTTCATTCTTGAAGCTCTCCAGAGTGACGATGAGCGACTGATTGTCCGCGATATTCCAGTCTAATTTGGCCGTTACGTTGCGAGCTTTTGTATCCTGCTGATCAGGGCTGGTGCGTTCGGCTCCATACTCTGGGCCCCCGTTGGCATTATTTTCAGTTTCCTGTCCGTTTCTCAGTGTGAGTAACACCATGGAAGAGACTTGCCCCGCGTCACCCGCTATTGTGACGGTGCCCACGCTTGAGTGGTCAGCGCTGGAGTAGCCGAGCTTATAGCCCGAGTAGAAACGTTTCTCGCGGAGCAAATCTCTTGGCGACAGTGTGTTAAACGCGACAACACCGCCTAAGGCATCGCTCCCCCATAAAGACGATATCGGACCTCGAGCTATCTCAGCGGTGGCGAGACTATCAATGTCCACGAAGTCACGCCGCGCAGACAAAAATGGGCCAAATGAGAATTCTTCAGCAACTCTTACCCCATCGACTAGCGTTAGCACTCTGTTTCCGCCGACACCTCTGATATTGAAGCCTGAAAGTCCATACCGGCTACCTGTTCCGGACACAGTGACACCTGGCTCGAAGCGAACCAGATCTGCGATATCCCGCGCGAGCTCTTTTTCTATCTGTTGTGTATCGATGATATCGATGGTGGCGGCTATTTCCTTCAATGGTCTCTCGGTGCGAGATCCAATGACGGTAATGGTCTCAAGATCAGCGGCCATCAACAGGGGTGGCACAGTCGCAAAAGCTGTTGCAGCTGCGGTGAGTAGTCCTATTAGTCTCATGGTCTGTTTTATCCTATCAGCATAAGTATTTAATAATAATACGAATCATTCTCATTCGCAACAATGAGGTCGAAAGGCAAACCTTGTGATCAGGCCCCAACATCCCGCGTCTCGCAATTCAGGATTTATATTCTTGCCTAGACTCACTTGTGGTCGCACTCGGTCAGACGAGAGGACCTGTAGGAGATAGAAGCGCAGTGGATTCAGAGCCGTAAACCCGGCTGGCCCAGATCGGTAACAGCTTAGTTCCCGTTTTATTGCTGCTAATTTGTGTACTCACCTTGTACGAGGGTTAAGCGACGATCCAAGGCGGGTTTACGGTGCAGACTGAGATAAAATGACCCGCTCCCAGTAGGAGGTTAGTATTAGAAAGTAGTGCAGTTCGTCGGCGATCGGCAGCCGGGGGGCAAGCTGACCGCAATCTGCTCCACTTCTGATACTATCGGTTCCATCTAGAAGACTTCACCGCGAGTCGTAAACTTCAGGCCACCAGAAGGGCCCTGTAACAGGTGTTCACTCTGTGCAGGAGGCATCGCCTCTTACTGTGTGCCAACGGCTATCCATCAATCGCGGTTTCGGAGTCATTGGATGGAATCCAGTGCCCTGAAAGCGTTGCGCGACAGAGCTCTGTGGAATACTGGCATTGGTGAGTGTGACGTTTCGATCTCGCCTAGCCCAATCATAACGACAACAAAACTTCAAAAGTCATCTCAAGCTATTCGGCAGCATTCGGTGCGCTAAAGAAACACAGGTGCCGGGGAGGGCACCTGTGTATTTGTCAGCTCAGGCGAAACTTGAACGACTGTTACAGCCACTAAACTGACTTACCTTACCCTGCGGCATTTGATTCGTTGGGAAGCTCAGAGGAGGCCGTTGCGGCTGACCATATAACAACCCCAAACGCTATTTTATTGACGAAGTCTGCAAGGTTGTAAACCAAGTTTAATGTCGCAGGACTGCCATCGACGGAGTATCCCCACAAATAACCCAGCGGGTATATTGACCAGCCAAAGGTGACGATGATTCGCAGCGCATTAAATGCCTTTCGTGACATGCGAGCGGTACCTTCGCTAGCACTAATTTTACTAGCTTCTCCAGCGAATACTTCATAAATAATATATAACCAAGCTATCATACCTACTGTGAATCCAGTCCAAACTCCAACTGAACCAACTTCACCAAGATAACCTGCCACTAGCATTACTACTGAAGCAATAAGTAGTCGCCAAAATACTGATACTGCGACAACTGCGATAGCAGCAAGTATCAAATAAAACTCAACAATCTGAAGTGGAACTGTTAACAACCAATCTACGTAGCTAAATACGGTTGGTGATCTCGCCTGTATGAACCCAAACTTCACGCATGTAAAAATAATGTAAGGCTGCAATACCAGTAACCATGGCAGCTACGGTCAGCGAGGTCTTCCACTTACCAATAGCCCTGTCTCGCTCTACCCAGAAAAGAAATACGTAGCAGCGAGCATTGCAGCTGAGATCACCCAAAAAGAAACCCCAACATAGTCAGTTGGGTCAAGTGCCATCACGTTACTCATTTTTATAACCTCTTCAGTTAACCCATATTTGGGTATCTTGGGGAGTATATATGTAAATGATAATCATTCGCAATAAAACTGGCAGAGTCCATGTAGGAGAGGCGGTAAATTCGGGCTAAAACCGCTAAGCCATTGTTTATAAGCATTTGTATGAAAATATTGGCGGTTGGCTTTCTCCTCGGATCTGCTCGTTCACAGACCCGTGCTGAGCCGCTAACGGCGTGTGTGCGAGCATTGAACATTCCATAAGAAGTGCCACATCCGCTCTCCAGCATGAACGAGAGGCTATCGGATTCAGCATTGGCAGCGCCGTGAACTCTAATAATCACTTGCAGGAAATGACCTTACTTTTAGGTATGCTTACCCGTCCTCAACGTAGCGAGACGGATCTGTCGAAATAGTGTTTAAAACCGACAGCAATGTTGACGCTTCAACTTAAAAAGCACGCTGCCTGAGCACCACTGTCAGCGAAGCGAAGCAGGAGAAAACGATGAACCCACTTGCAGTCACGGTACGCTAACAAAGTGGCGGTTATCACCGGCGCCGGTGGCGGAATAGGTCGAGCCGCCTGCTTGCGACTGGCTAGCGAAGGTGCCTCGATAGTCGCGGTTGATTTAGATGAGACAGCCCTTTCTGAAACAGCTGAACTTGTTTTTGGAGCCGGAGCTGCTGTGCATAGTGTCATCGCAGACGTAGGCGACTCGTCTCAGGTGCAGCAGTATGTTGATGAGGCAGTGGCGAGCTTTGGCGGCATAGATCTTCTTTTTAATAACGCAGGCATCATGGGTCAAGTGGCGCCACTAGAGGAGTTAGATGAACACGTTTTTGATGATCTGTTTCGAATCAATATAAAGAGTGTTTGGTTAGGAATGCGTTGTGTTAAGTCTGCCATGGAGGCTCGCGGTGGCGGCGCTATCATCAATACGGCCTCGGCAGCAGGATTAACGGCTACGCCAACGTTATTTGGTTATGGCGCGAGCAAGCATGCAGTGGTCGGGATGACTAAAACAGCCGCTGTCGAAATGGCCCACCTGAATATACGCGTTAACTGCATTTGTCCTGGCATAGTCGAGACCTCGATGATCAGAAAAATTGAAGATCAATCTGTCTCGATCGGCGTCGTAGTGAGCGCTGATGAATTTAAAAATAGCTATAATCAGAGGGCTCCTCTGGGCCGTTACGTTAGGCCAACGGAAGTAGCGGCACTGTTAGCTTTTCTGGGGTCAGACGAGGCGTCCATGATCACGGGGGAGTCTTCGGTGATTGACGGCGGGTTTTTACATTCTTAACGTTTGGCATGAGGGCTGATGTCCTCTTCCCTTCACTAGCGCTGGCGGGTGAGTTGTCGCTAAAGCTCAGCATCGTCGTTAACGCCCAGGACTAAATCCACTCACCTCGGCACACCTTTTTGCTCTTTCGATGAAAGACTCGAACGGGTCGCGTCAAGGTGGCCAGCCAGAGCGTTAGCTCAGGACCGCCATATTGCTATTGCGGTGATTGCGAAGCAATAGTGCGATAGCTCAGTTGATCGAGTCGGGTAAGAGGAGAGGTGGGCGCTCAGAACGATTCGCTACGGGGATGCCAACACGATTCCCAGCTGCAATACCGTTAGCGAGCAGTGCTTGGGTAATGTTGCGAGGTCGAGAGTTTTAACGTTGATTACGCCCTCGATTTCACTAGTTGCGCCGAAGAAGATGCCGGAGCGGCCCGATACTGATGACGCTCACGGTGGGCTGTTGTAACCTGCTTCCCATAACGGAGCTTGGCATCGTAGCCGCTATAATAGCTGACGGGCCGGTGCCGCTTTGGCTAATGATGCGAACCACACTGAGGAAAAAAAATATGGGTTACGAATGTTTTGATCTCACTGTTGCCGAGGGCATCGCGCATATTCGTTTTAATCGTCCCGATAAGGCGAACTCCATGATCCCCTCTTTCTGGACAGAGTTGCCTGACGCGGTGAATGCGCTCTCCAGAGAGGCCGAAGCGCGGGTCATTGTGCTCTCGGCTGAGGGTCGGCACTTCTCCTCCGGAATGGATATTGCTGTTTTCACAGACGGAGGCTTAGAGGGCCCCGACAGTGACAGCCGTTTTGTTCGCGCAGAAGCGTTTCGTCATCACTGTATGGCACTCCAAGATGCTTTTAGTTGCCTAGAAGAAGCACGGATGCCTGTGCTGGTGGCTATTCAAGGGGCAGCAGTGGGCGGCGCCATGGACCTGATTACTGCCTGTGACTGCCGTTACGCCACGAAAGATGCTTTTTTCTCGGTTCATGAGACCGCTATTGGTATGACGGCAGATGTAGGCACTTACCCGCGCTTGGTAAAGCTGATTCCTGAGGGGTGGGCGCGTCAAATGTCTTACACCGCTGAGCGCGTCAGTGCTGACAAGGCGCGCGATATTGGTCTTGTGAACGAAGTGTACGACACGGCAGAGGACATGCTCGAGGCGGTCATGAATATTGCTAGACAGATAGCCGCACATGCGCCCCTCGCCGTGTCGGGTGCTAAGCGCATGGTCAATTATGCTCGTGATCACACCACGGCAGACGGTCTCGATTACATTGCCACCTGGAATGCAGCCATGCTCGATGGTGAGGCTATTCGCACTTCTTATATGGCGCAGGCTCAAGGCGAAAAGCCTGAATACGATGCTTTGCTGCCCGTCAAAAAAACCGCAGGTGAATAAAAAATTCGCAGCGAATAATGACAAGCGTGAGCCGACACCGTTAGTGCGTTAACGAACTAATGAATGTTTATTATCAGCCGTCGTTGGCGTGCTTGAGCCAAATATTCGGCGTCGCTGACGGCGCGATCAGCGCGGCGTAGGCTCCTTAATCAACTAGCGGATGGGGGTCTGCCATGGTGCGTCAAGCTCGGCGATCGAGATAGGTAAGGATCAGGTCTCGATCGGCTCTCGAGTAGCGCTGGAACGCTGTAACAACAGCACCGGGATGACGCCCACCAATACGATCACGATCGCGGGTAGCGAGGCATCGGCCAAGCGCTCATCGCTTGCCAATCGATAAACTCGCGTGGCGAGGGTGTCAAAGTTGAAGGGCCGTAAGATCAGTGTCGCGGGTAGCTCGCGCATGACATCAACGAACACGAGGAGACTGGCAGCGAGGATGCTGGGTCGCAGCAGTGGTAAATGAATGCGCCACAGTACCTGACTCGGTGCGGCACCCAAGGTTCGAGCGGCGGCATCGATGTCAGGGGAAATGCTGGAGAAGCCAGCGTCCACCGACTGATAGGCAACTGTCAGAAAGCGACAAACATAAGCATACAACAGCAGCGCAATGCCGCCAGAGAGCATGAAGCGAGCGCTGGCGGGCCACCACTGAGCCAATGTGCCTGATGCGTCTAGTATGGCGAGTGCCAGCAAGATACCGGGCAGTGCGTAACCTAGGGTGGATAGGCGGATCAGACCATAATTAAGCGGGCTGGGGTTCAGGCGTTTTAGGTACGCTAATCCCCACGCAATCATCGTGGCCATGATGCCGGTCGCAATGGCCAGCGAGGTGCTGTTAAACACCAGGGTGCCAAAGTGCCTGTTCGATGACAGGTGCCAGTGCTCAACCGCGTATATCGCGAGTGTGCAAACGGGCACTACGAATCCCAACAAGACCGGGACGCTGCAGATTGTCACGGCGAGGAGGGCGCGTGCACCAGTGAGTGAGATGGGGGTGGCACGAGAGACATCGCTGCGGTCGACCGCGCTGCGGCGGCTGCTCTCCTCGAGCCCGATGAGTGCAATGACAAATAACAGCATGAGCGACGCGAGCTTGAGCGCTGCACCACTGTCGCCGAAACCAAGCCACGTTCGATAAATCCCCGTCGAGAAGGTCGGCACTGAGAAGTAACTGACCACTCCAAAGTCCGCGAGTGTCTCCATTAAAACGAGCGCGAGGCCGCCGATAATAGCGGGGCGAGCAGCGGGGAGTGCGATACGAAAAAACGCGCTGTAGGGGCCGTGCCCTAGTACCCTGGCGGCGTCAAATTGAGTGCCCGAGCGCCCTGCAAAGCTATTGCGTGCGAGCAGGTAAATATAGGGGTAGAGCACCAGCGACAGTAATAGTGCGGCACCCGGTAAGGTGCGGATCGACGGCAGTTGCAGCTCGCCGATTCCCAACGCAAGCCATGACCGTAGCGCACTCTGCACGGGGCCGGACACTTCGAGCAGGTCGGTGTACACATAAGCCACAATGTAGGCAGGTGCCGACAACGGAAGCATCAATAGCCAAGATAAAGTGCGCTGCCCTCGAAATGAGCAAGCGCCAATCAGCCAGCCAGTGGAGACGCCCAGGATGAGCGAGAACGTGGCAGTGAGCCCCATTAATAATCAGCGAATTTGCAAGACGTAGTCGCTGAGCACCGTCGCCTTGAGGTGGCTCCATACCGGCGTCGGCGAGCCGGTGATGGACAGCAGTGTGACCAGAATGGGCACCGCCACCAAGCCGGCCATCACACCAAGCGGGTAATGCCCAAAGAGCGCTAGATCGCAGTAAGGGATTCCGCATAGACTGTCGCGTGCTGTCTTTCAAGTGGTAGTGTATCCAGATGCTCGTAATTGACAAAGTATCGCACCGATTTAACGACAACGCGGTGCTCAACGATATTTCGCTTCAGTGCGATAGTGGCAAGATCACCTGCCTCATCGGGCCGTCGGGTTGTGGTAAGACCACTTTGCTCCGACTTGGTGGCAGGTTTGTTAACGCTACAGTCTGGGCAGATCACGCTTGATGGCGAGTCGCTGGCCAGTGCTTCACTGAGGTTGCCCCCAGAGCAGCGCTCCGTGGGCATGGTGTTTCAAGAGGGTGCGCTGTTTCCTCACATGACGGTTGCCGACAACATTGCATTTGGTCTGCCAAAAAAAGGCGCCTATGAGATCGCCTTGCAATGGCTTGGTCGGGTTGGCCTGCCTGATTTGCTAATCGTTACCCCGAGAGTTTATCGGGGGGGCAGCGTCAGCGTGTGGCGTTAGCGCGCGCTTTGGCACCAGAGCCGCGGGTGCTGTTATTTGATGAGCCCTACGCCAATTTAGATGTGCCGTTTCGTCGAGCACTGCGCGAGGATGCTCGGCAGATTATCCGTCAAACAGACTCGATTGGTTTATTGGTGACCCATGATCCCGACGAGGTGTTGACGGTGGCAGATCACGTGGTGGTGCTGGATAACGGTGGCATTGTCGACGTGGGTGCGCCTCAAGGGTTATTCGACGCACCGAGATCGACTTACGGCGCGGAGCTGTTTGGTGAGCCACAGGTTTTTGACGCCACAATGCATGATCAAGTGATCACGACGGCGGTGGGGGATTGGGATCGTTCCACGTTGATCGATCCGACGATTTCGAGCGATGCCCTCAAGCTAGTCGTGGATGCAGATCATCTGTTGATTGACCCCGATCCACAGGGGCTTTTGATCGACGAGATCAGGGCGGTGGGCAGACTCGATCGTCTCTATCTCAAGTCGAGGGAGGGGGATGCCATTACCTTTCTGGATTGTTTGAGAGTGGAGGGCAGAACGCTGTCGGCAGGCATGCGGGTTCGTGTGACACCTATAACCGGTAAGGTCTTTGCGAGTCCCGCATCCATTGGTTGATAAGTAGAATGATTCTCATTACCATTAATCGCTTCATACAATCGTGCTTGGCACCCTGAAGGCTCACTCTATGCGCACATTATCGAAGATCGTCGCCTGCTGGATGGCGTTGTTGTCACTCACTGCCTGCGACAACAGGGAATCGCAAGACACTGCGGGCGAGGTGAATTTGTATTCCTCTCGGCATTACGACACGGATCTCGCCCTCTACGATGACTTTACCCGAGACACGGGGATTCAGGTCAATCGGATTGAGGCGGGGGCCGATGAGTTGATTGCGCGTATTCAAAGTGAGGGCGAGTCCAGCCCTGCCGATCTTTTGATCACCGTCGACGCGGGCCGGTTGTGGCGGGCTGAGCAGGCGGGGATCTTTCAAGCTGTGGACTCTGCGGTTTTGACTGAGCGATTACCGGACAATATGAGACACCCCGAGGGTCTGTGGATTGGTTTATCTAAGCGGGCCCGAGTGATTGTTTATAACCGTGAGGCGGGGTTACCGACGCCGCTCGCTGACTACACTGATCTCGCAGATCCCACCCATGCAGGCAAGGTGTGTATTCGATCTTCCAGCAACATCTACAACGTGTCACTGATGGCCAGCATCGTGGCGCATCTGGGTGAAGCGGCGGCGGAGTCATGGGCGGAGGGCGTTGTCCGCAATTTTGCTCGAACGCCTCAAAGCAACGACACGGGACAGATCCGCGCCGTCGCCAGCGGCGAATGTCAGATTGCGGTGGTGAATACGTACTACCTCGCTCGCTTAGCCGCGTCTGACGACCCAGCCGATTTAGCGGTCGCCGCAGCGGTTGGCATTGTGTTCCCCGGTCAGCAAGGCAACGGGACGCATGTGAATATCAGTGGCGCTGGCGTGGTCAGTACCTCGCCAAACCGAGACAACGCGATTCGATTTCTTGAGTATTTGACGAGTGATCGAGCACAATCGTTATTTGCCGATGGCAACAACGAATATCCGGCGGTGCCCAGTGTGGGTGCCTCCTCCAAGGTGGCGGCACTGGGAGAGTTTAAAGAGGATGGGCTCAGCGCAACTGAGTTGGGCGTTCATCAGTCGACCGCGATCATGGTGTTTGACCGCGCAGGATGGCAGTAAAGGGTCATTGCGCCACTGAGCTAAGTCACGATCGAGAATGAGCGGGTTGCCTGTTGTGAGCTTAACTGGCCAGCAGAGGTGACTCGGTTTTTACAATGCGTAAAACAGAAAAGGAGTTCAAAATGAAGCACTTTTTTTTAGCCATCCTCGTTTAGGGTTCGGCTGTCTCGGCGTTCGCTGATGGTCACGGCAATATGCTCTCTTTTGAGCAGCGGCAAGATAGTACGGAGATGACGGTGACGTCGGTCAATTTGACTCAAGGCGGTGGCACGATCACTGCTGAGGGACAAATGGGCGAGTATGGACGGGTTTATCTGACTTACGCGCTTGACAGCTGATGCAAATGGCCTGTCCGGTACGGTATAGGGAGAGGGCAGAGGCGCATTGCAAGACGGTTCTTTTGCTTCGGGTGCTGGCATCGGGCGCTTACACTCGTGATGGCACAACGTTCACGATGCACGTATTGTTCAGGATTAATGATGGCACTCAGAACCTAGACAAGATTGTATTTAATGCGTTCACTCGTGAACTGACTCACGATGTCTATATTGTGAAGTGAGCGCTGACCGCGATCATGCAGCTTACGTAAAAGGCGCACTCCGGTGCGCCTTTTTTGTGAAAGCCGAGTGGCATCCGCTTGCAATAACAGCGCTCCCAGCACAGGCAAGTTTCCCGCCTTACCATTGATGAGGGTTTGCGTCATCAACCTCGAGTGAGTCCAATGCGAGGGAGAGGAGCATGCGATGTGCGGGATAGCGACCACAAGGGCGGCGCTGAAATATCGCCAACTTATGAATGTATAAAAATAGCAACTCTATTACTATCACTGGCTCTTGCACGCTTGATCATCACGCCGGTGCAACATTGAGGGGAGTGCAGCATGCCTGGGTTGGATAAGACGGTCAGCAGCTATGAAGAGGCTTTGGCTGGCCTCGATGATAATATGACCATCATCGCTGGCGGTTTCGGTCTTTGTGGTATCCCTGAGAACCTCATTAAAGAAATCAAGCGCCGCGGCACTAAGGGACTCACTATTGCGAGCAACAACGCTGGCGTCGACGGTGCTGGTTTGGGCTTGCTGCTGGAAGACCAAGCAGATCAAAAAAATGATTGCCTCTTACGTGGGAGAAAACGCATTATTTGAGCAGCAATTACTGAATGGCGAGTTAGAAGTTGAACTCACTCCTCAGGGAACCTTGGCTGAAAAAATGCGAGCGGGTGGTGCAGGCATTCCCGCTTTTTATACGGCCACCGGATACGGCACTCCGGTTGGTGAGGGCAAAGAGGTCAGATCATTCAATGGCCGCCACTATATTCTCGAAGAAGCCCTGCGGGGCGATTTTTCCATCGCTAAGGCGTGGAAAGCCGATCGTTACGGTAATTTGATGTTTCGAAAAACCGCGCGCAACTTTAATCCGTTGGCCATCACCGCCGGCAAGATTGCGGTGGTAGAAGTTGAAGAGATCGTAGAGGTGGGGCAGCTCGATCCAGACGAGATACATTTGCCCGGCATTTATGTCAATCGCCTGATACAAGGCACGTTTGAGAAGCGCATCGAGCAACGCACAGTGCGTGACGCATGAGAGGGGTCTAATAATGGCATTGACGCGTGAACAGCTTGCGCAACGCGTTGCGCAAGAATTCACGACGGCTATTACATCAATCTCGGCATTGGTATTCCTACCCTGGCCGCCAACTATATTCCGCACGGTATGCAGGTGATGCTGCAGTCTGAGAATGGGCTTCTAGGCATGGGGCAGTTTCCGTTAGAAGAAGAAGTCGACCCAGATCTGATTAATGCGGGTAAACAGACGGTGACCATGGTGACAGGCGCGTCGTTATTTTGTTCCGCTGAGTCCTTTGCAATGATTCGGGGCGGCCATGTTGACCTGACGGTACTGGGCGCCTTTGAGGTGGACTGCATGGGTAACATTGCGTCGTACATGATCCCAGGGAAACTCGTCAAAGGAATGGGTGGTGCGATGGACCTGGTTGCTGGTGCTGAGAGGATCATCGTGACCATGACGCACGCGTCTAAATCAGGGCAATCAAAACTGTTATCAGAATGCACGTTGCCGCTTACCGGTAAGGGTTGCATTAAGCGCGTGCTGACAGATCTAGCTTTGTTAGATGTTGATAACGGGCACTTTATTTTGCGAGAGCGGGCGCCAGGTGTCACGGTGGAAGAAATCATAGCCCTCACCGAGGGAGCGCTTGTCGTTGAGGGTGAGATACCCGAAATGACGTTTTAATATCGACCGTATGCCGGACTATTGCCCTTCGAGATGAGTCCGCATAATGCACGAGGCCAAGACTATTGTGTTGCAATCGCGGTTGCGCGGGCGCCCTTGTCTAGCCTAGGTGAGTGAGGCGCCGGGCTGTTAGGCGAGTCATGCCGCTGGATGACGCGTGAGGGTGTGGGGCAAGCGATATCGGATCCTGTGTGGCTCCGCACGTCCTCCTCTTGTAAACTGCCCTGATGCGCAGTGTCTGCATCGACGCCGTGGTACCCAGCACTTTTTTGATTCGCCTCAGCGGCCGATAAAGGACACGTGTGAAGACAGTCGTAACAGCAATACCCGATCTCGAGCGCGAGCTACCGGCCGATACGGCCGACGCGCCTGAGTGGCTAAAAGACGCCTTGCAAGTGCCCCGCGAGGAGGGCTGGGTCGCGTCGGGCGGCGCCAATATTCATTACTTTCGTTGGGGTAATCCAGAGAATCCAGGGCTACTACTGATGCATGGGTTCTTAGCGCATTCTCGCTGCTTTGCCTTTATTGCACCCTTTTTAGCCGAGCATTATCACGTTGTGGCGTTTGATTTTTCTGGCATGGGCGATTCGGATCCACGTGACCACTATACCGATGCCGTTCGTGCCGCCGAGGTGGAAGATGTGGCCCGCGCGACGGGTTTGTTTGACCACGCGATAAAGCCTATCGTCATTGCGCATTCTTATGGCGGTCATGTGGCGATAACGGCGATGCAGGACCAGCATGCACTGTTTGGTGGAGTCATTATTTGCGATTTAATGTTGCTTCGTCCCGAGCGTGTAAAGGCTTTCTTTGAAGCGGAGAAGCCGCTCCGTGGGGGAGAGCCTCGCCCCAATCGCATCTATCCTGACTATGAGACGGCCCGGGGCCGCTTCGTGCTGACACCTCCGCAACCCGTGACGGTTCCCGCTCTATTCGATTACATGGCCTATCACTCGCTCAAGCGGGCTGAGGGTGGTTGGAGCTGGAAGTTTGATGCGGGCGTGTTTCAAGGCGAGTTCGGTCAGCAAGAGGGTATGCTGCGGCTCGGTCATGTCATTGCCGAAACACCGGGGCGTAAAGCCATCGTGTACGGCCAGGACAGTGTCTTGTTTGATGATGATTCTGCCGATTATCTGCGAGAGTGTGGGGGGACCGACATACCCACCATAGGCATTCCCGGCGCCCGTCATCACTTGATGCTAGACGAGCCGATTGCCTTTGTGAGCGCGCTGCGCGCGGTGGTGACTCAGTGGCTAGCACAGTAATGAAGCTCGCGACGTCGGGAACCTAAGCGGCAAATAAACCATGCTGTGCAGCCGATCAGCACAGGTAGGGTGCGCGTGGATACCGCCTCAGTCTCACTGAGGCTCCTGTTAATCAGACAGGCTTCGCCAGTCTGCTGAACCACTCAACATGTCGGCCACCCATTGGTAAGCCGGAATACCCTCGACTTCGCGAGAAAACTGAGCTTGTAGAAAGGTGTGGCTCGTGCCATCGGCAATAAAACTTTTGAAGCGCTCCGGATGCGCCGCTGCGAGGGCTTCCATTTCTGGCAGCAACGCCGCTTCAAACGCTTCGCCGCCAATACCAACGAACACATCAGCGATGACGGAGTCTTGTTTGGTGCTCATGAACCCCATGCGAAGATTAGGGTCCTCATTGAGCTGGTAAATATGGTACCCCGTTGTGTGTCCCGCCTCACTCACGCAGTCATTACAATCGTCTGGAAAAAAGCGAGTGGCATTCCACTCGTTACTGACAAAGTCGACGTAACCCGGACGTGAGATACCCACGCCTGAGTCATTGATCAGATCGATTGGTGTATCCGGATATAATTTTCGCACCAATGGCAGCATGTAATCGGTGCCAAAACCCCCTGCGCTATTGCCCGTGAGCAGTATGCGGTCCGGTGCGGGAAACGTTGAGGCAATGACATCTATCGATGCAGAAAGATTTTTCAGGCCATGATGATAGCGATCCACGACGCCATCGTCGTCGGTGTCAATTGCTGTATCACCGGAGAACACCGAGCCATCACAGTAAGGTAAGTAAGCCACATTGAAATTGCGAGCGGGATTACTGCTGGCTTCTGGATTGAGTATGCCGAAGCGTGGCATGCCGGGGGATGCCACGGGCGTGGCTTGGCACAGGAGGCTGTTGCAGGCACCACCGCCCTCGAGAAATATCATTAGCTCGCTACTCGATCCCTCGCGAGTTGCCATGGTGTAGTCGCCACCGAGTAAACACCGAGGGCCTTCTCCCGTTCCGAAAGTATGCTGAACAATGTCGTTCGCAGCCTCAGACAGCATCGGTGTGAAATCGCCCAGGTACTGGTCAACGCCCTGTTCGTATAGGAGTTTCAAAAGGGATCGCTTCCACACTGGGTGGGGGGGCTGGTGGGGTGCTCTCTGGCGCTGACCCCGACCACTCGACCCTGAACACGCCGACAGCGTTACCGTTAATACTAGGGTAAAAATACCTGCTCTTATTGGCCATGCCATCGTCGATTTTCCGTTTTTATTATGAGAGAGCCGCTCGATACTAGCAAAGATTCTCACGGTGACTTGCCACAAGGTAAGGCAGCGGCGAGCGCAAGGTTTCTGATGGGGTTGCTAGAGCGCGGGCGCAGAGAGATTTCTAGACCAAGCTGGGGCGATGTGGTGGCTGCTGACAGCCGCCGCCAATGACAACCAGTCGCGGTGGCTTTTGAATCAGTCGTGACAGCCGCATAGCCCAGTGCTGACAAGGATCGCCCCAGTCAGGCTGAGAGGACCTGAATGGGGCGAGAGGCGTCGCTCAGGGGTTTGAGGACTGAGCGGAGCCACGCTGGTATGGCGGTGACGTTTGACCAAGTAACACACGCATGTCGATTGCTTGCTTGACCGCACAGCCATCCCGGCAACGATAATGATAGTCATTATCATTAATGATAGCAAGTCGCTCTCGAAAGAAACGGAGTGTTGCGACAGGGTGTCCTAGACGGCGTCGGCGAGGCGCAGATACACAGTGACCTGCGTCGGAACAGAGATGCCAACCGCTCACGCAAACAAGAAGTAGGGGGTGGGCGATCGATTAAGATCCATACCGAGCGCCGTTTGAACATAGTTTGGAAGCGGTATGGCTTGGGTGGTGCCATTGCCCCAAACGATTGCCGGTTGCTCGGCCTCCCTGACGGTGGGGCTGAACCGGAGAGGATGAACGGTGTTCCATCCTTCGTGTGGTGCCTCCACGAACTGTCCCTCCATAATGTGGCCGTCAAAATGAACCCCGAGATCAAACTCGTGAGAGGCGATGGCAGCGACATAACCGCTGACGGCGGGGCGATGTGCGCCGTCGACAAAAATCGTTGCGGCGAGATGACCCGGCTCAGCCACCAACTGGTTCGCCCGTCTGCAAGATGTCATCGATATCCCTCAGGCTCGGGTCGGGCTAAGCCATCTGAGTTCCTCCTGCGCCTGTAACCAAGCGGTTAGTCTGTTTTCGAACACGATGGATAAATTGTCGTCGAGCCGCACTCTGCGTTTGCGCTTATGCTGTAACACGAGTCTCAACAGGTCTTGCCTGAGTTCCTGATAGTCCGATCGGCTCAACAGATCTTCAGCGGTGACTCGGCCCGCTGCGGTATAAATCTTCTCGATGAGCTTGGTAGGGCTCAGCACGCTGACACCTCACTTCGGCTGGAGCCCCATATAGTATTGATAATCATTCCCATTCGCAATAGTATGCGGGCAGTCAACCTGCATTGAGGCTTGGTTGTATCAATTCTCCGGTCAACAAACTAAAGGAAAAATCATGAGCGTTTTAGTGGGAAAGAAGGCCCCGTTGTTTCAATCACAGGCAGTTCTTGCCAATGGAGAAATCGTCGACGATTTTTATCTCGGGCAGGCCATTTCGGGCAAATATGCGGCATTATTTTTTTATCCGTTGGATTTCACGTTTGTCTGTCCCTCAGAAATTATCGCCTTTGCCAATAGAACGCCTGCACTGAAAGCCCTTAACTGTGAAGTAGTCGCAGTGAGTACGGATTCGCATCACACCCATTTTGCGTGGCGCAATACCCCCGTGGAGCAAGGCGGCATTGGCCCCGTTCCGTTCCCGCTGGTCTCCGACATGACCCGAGATATTTCGTCTGCCTATGGCATCCTGGCTGATGACAGTGACTCTTTTTATCCGGCTGGTGTTGCCATGAGAGCCACCTTTATCATGGACCAAAAAGGTATCGTGAGACACCAAGTGGTGAATGATGAGCCGCTAGGGCGCAGTGTCGATGAGGTGGTCAGGGTCGTGGAGGCGCTGCAATTTTTTGAGGAGCACGGGCAGGTTTGCCCCGCTGGTTGGCAGAAAGGCGATGCGGGTATGGTCAATACGGCTGAAGGGGTTGCTGATTACCTCTCAAATCATGCTGCATCGCTGTGATACTTTGCAGTTGCGGTCACCCAGTAGGGTCGAGTTAAATCGATGTGGCAGTTGGGTATCTCTGCCGGCGTGACGTGAGAGGAGGGTGCTCGTGGATGTGTTGAATCCAATGTTGGCCATGATTGCATGGTCGGGCTGTGTGGTGGCGATGCTCATGGCAACGCGCATTCCTGTGGTGCTGAGATACTGGGGGAAGCTTCAGCAGGCCATGCATTCTGACGAAATGCGACCTAAGCTGCCGGCGAGAATGCGGTATGTGACTGACAATTATAATCACCTTCTCGAGCAGCCCACGCTCTTCTATGCAACGGTGGTTTATATCCATTTAGTTGGAACAGCGACCGCACTGACCGTGTCGTTAGCTTGGGCCTATGTGGCCAGCCGAGTGGTGCACTCGATCGTGCAACTTAGCGTGAATAACGTGTCTTGGCGGGCAGCGATTTTTGCGCTGTCGTCGCTGATGCTCTTGGCAATGATCCTCATTGAGGTGATCACATGGCTCGGACGCTAAGTCGTTTACCAGTCGCTTGGTCTGACGATGTGGTGACTGACGCACAGCCGCCGAGTTGTCAGGACAAGCCGCACCAAATCAAGCCGAACCGAACCGAACCGGATCGAACAAAGGGTGCGCTTCACGACATTGGGGGCCTGCTATTAATCTCGAGATCCTTCGGTAACGCGCCGCGGAGTATAGGGCGCATTAGTAAAGGACTCTCTAATAAGGGGCCGATCAGTGGAGGGGGAGCTCAGACAAGGGCTGCCCAATCAAGGACTGCCCAATCAAGGACTGCCCAATCAAGGGCCAACAAAGACGTCAATCAGGACACGGCATGCAACGCTCATTGCTGAACGGCAGGGCCCCTCAGCCTGATCGCGTGACGCCTTATTGGTGGGGCTTCACCAAGTACTTTTCACCGGTGGCCTGCTTTGCGTACTGCCTAATGATCTCTGGCTGCAACATGTCCTCGAGTGAGATGGCTTGGGTGTAGTGACTGGCAAAGGTGGTATTAATATCGCGCGCTACGCGCTCGCGCATTTGCTGAAATTTTTCCATGCCGATGCGGCCAATCATGGGCGTGAGCAACCAGCCACCTAAGCCCCACTGCAAGCCAAATGAGCGGTTGAGAATAGTGGGCTGACATATCAAGCCCGCCATAGATATACACCTGCTTGTAAATGTCAGAACCGTACCGGCTGTATTCCGTCGCGCTTTTATTCGCTGCTATTTCCATGGCCGCCAGTATTTGGCCCGGCAGTTTGCCGCCGTTACCGCCACCGGTGGCGTCAAAGCCTAAAGTGGCTCCGGTCGCAACAAGGGCGTCGACCAAGTCATTCATAAAGCTATCGGCACTGGTGTCACAAATATAGTCAGCACCGAGTTTTTTAAGCACCGCAACCTGCTCGGGCTTCCTCACGACATTAATCAGGGGCACGCTGTCTTCTTGACAGATTTTGACCAGCATTTGGCCCAGATTCGAGGCGGCAGCAGTATTCAACAGCGCGCTGTGATTTTCCAATCGCATGGTTTCAACGAAGGCGAGGGCGGTGAGCGGGTTTACAAAAGACGATGCAGCTGCTTCCGAGCTGGTTCCGTCGTTCATGACGAGGCAGCTTTGTGCAGGAAGGCAGCGGTACTCGCTGTACATGGCGCCACCCGCGACTCCCACTGTGCTGCCGATCAGGTGTTGGGCGTTAACGCCGGCCTCTATGACGACGCCACCACCCTCGTTACCTGCGGGCATGGACTGCCCCATTCGAGGCTTTAACGCGCCCATCATCCCGGGGTGTATGGGTATGGACGTAACGGTCTGATCACCTGAGCCCGCGGTCGACAGCGCCTCTAAGTTCGCCGCGAAGCTAATCAGTAACGCCAAATCAGAGGGATTGATGGGCGATGCCTCTACTTTAAGCAGCACCTCGTCGTCTCCGGGAACAGGCCGCTCTTGCGTCACAATTGACAGCTCTATCACTCCCTCGTCGGTCAAGGTGGAGCGGAGTTCTCTGGCGTTAGTGTCTGACATTAGGATTCTCTCTTGTTGGTGGCCAGGCGCGTGGGGTCTGTTATCGCATCGCCACAGACGCATTACTGGGTTATCGTGCGGAGCGGAGTATAGGGTACAAGGCGTGTGTTGGGGAAAGATCGCGTCAATCAGACGACGCTGCTTGCGCCTCACTTATCGAAGTGGACCCAAGCGTGCTCACGAAGCAAACACCCCGCATGTATCGTGCGCATGCCAGTTAAAAAGGGTGTCTAGCTTGCTCTTGTTTCACTCGCGCGCGGCTGTGGAGTTTGAATCTAAGCAGTCCCGGGCTGTTCAGCAGCATCGGCAGCGACAGCCGCCGCAGCACTGCGCTCACACCCCCGCGGTTGCCAATATGCTCGTTGAACTGAGAGGGTACGGTGGCGTTTATTTGGCAGCACGAGCGCTTGGCCGCATACTATGTCTGGAACGGGGTCATGGCACCTCGACAGTTGTGAACCTACCGTGTGCTCAGGCCCTGCGGCGAAGATAATGAAAATATGAAAACACCCAAACGCATCGTGCCGTTGATCGAAGACGGCGTCATCGACGAAGTGCTCCAGCAGCTGATGAGCGGCAAGGAGGCGACCGTTTATATCGTGCGATGTGGCACTGAAATCCGTTGCGCCAAGGTGTACAAAGACGCCGCTAAGCGTAGTTTTAAGCAGGCAGTGGAGTATCAAGAGGGCCGCAAGGGGCGCAATAGCCGGCGACAGCGAGCGATCGACAAGGGCTCGAAATTCGGCCGTAAACAACAAGAAGCAGAGTGGCACAACGCCGAAGTGAATGCGCTGTATCAACTCGAGGCGGCGGGGGTTAGGGTACCTAAGCCCTTTGGTTGTTTTGAGGGTGTTCTGCTGATGGAGTTAGTGACGACTGAGGACGGTGATGTTGCTCCCAGATTAAACGACGTCTTGCTCACCCGAGAACAAGCGCTGGAAGACCATGCCACGGTGATGAGTTACGTGGTCAAAATGCTGTGCTTGGGGTTAGTGCACGGTGACCTGTCTGAATTCAATGTGCTGGTGGATGATTACGGCCCCGTGATTATTGATTTACCGCAGGCAGTCAACGCGGCGGGCAACAATCACGCTAAGTCGATGCTGACGCGCGATGTCGACAACATTACGGCGTATTACGGTCAGTCGGCGCCTGAACTGTTAGAGGGTCAATATGCGGAAGAGGTGTGGGCGCTGTATGAAGACGGAGCGCTTCACCCCGAGACACAACTCACGGGTGTGTTTGATACAGAACTGATTGCGGCAGATACCGATAGCGTGATGCTGGAAATTAAAGCCGCTCTGCAAGCAGAACAAGATCGCTTAGAGCGTCTACAGGATGCAACGGAAGACTAGACAGTCGGCCTTCACCAATTGCGTTGAAAGCCGGTGAAGGCCACCTCAATCGCCTGAATGTCTTGCAGCACATCATGGGGAATGTTGGGGATATTGTCGGCAGAGAGGCTCGCATAGAGCATATCAACTGCGCCGCCGAATCGTTCTCTCACTGCGTTTGTGATTTCATCGTAGCGACCGATGGCAGTGAAGAGTGATAGCACGTCGTCATCGATTTCTGCTGAGAGTTGATCCCATTGACCCGCTTTGGTCATGCTGTTGAGTTTGCGTCCGAGATCGCCCAGATCATGATGTTCTAGCACGGGCCAATAGGCAGGAGTCGAGCCATAAAAGGCGATGCGGTATCGCACCCATTCAACCGTTTCGGCAACTGCTTCATCCGTCTCGCCAGTCGCCAGGAATCCCCCGCCAGCCACTTGGAAGTGCTCGCGTGACTTGCCCGACTCGGTGAGTCCTGACTCAATTCTGGGTGTGACGACGTCTTCGATATAGGCGCGGGTACAAAAAGGATGCAGATGCACGCCGTCGCAGGCTTCCCCGGCCAGCTTGAGCATATTGGGACCGACTGCGGCGATGGTAATGGGGACCGGGGGTTGATTCGTCGACTCGGGTACAAAGTTCGGAGTCATCAACGTAAATTTGTAGTGCTCGCCTCGAAAATCGAGCGGTTCTCCCAGTTGCCAAGTTGCGCCAAATGGCGCGTAACGCCGCAACGTACTCCCGCATTCTTGGTACGGGTGCAGACCATTGCACTGAAAAGCGACTCTGATTATGTGCTTTGATTTGCGGTCCCAGCCCTAAAATAAAGCGCCCCTCTGACGCTTTTTGAAGGTCCCAGCAGCTGTTGGCGACCACCATGGGTGATCGAGGAAAGGCAATAGCAACAGCGGTGCCGATATTAATTTTTTTCGAGGCGACGGCGGCGATGCCTAAAGGCAGCAGGGGGTCATAGCGGTTTTCCATGCTTGAAATTTGGTCATAGCCCGCTAACTCGGCCGCCTGCGTCGACTGTTCGATGCCCCGCAGATCCTCCTGTGGCAATACCGTCATCACTTGCATAAGGGGCCTTTTTTAGTTTCGGTAGGCGGGCTCAGAGTATCGCCTAAGTCGTATCAAAGACCCAGCCCGCTGATCGGATGGCGGTGTGCTGGGCAGATGGACATGGCTTATCCGCCTCTTTCTTCTCGGAGTTGACTACGTCGAATCTTGCCCGCTTCATTGCGAGGCAGTGCCCGCACCAATTCGAAGGAGCGTGGTGCTTTATATTTGACCAAGTGGTCCGCACAGAGACTGGTCAGTTCTTCTATGGTAGGTGCGTCCGCCTCGTCGAAGCTCTCCACAATAGCGTGCACTCGACGACCTAGGTCGTCGTCTTTTAAACCGACCACGGCCACATCTTTGACCTTAGGGTGCTGCGTCACCACTGACTCAACCTCAGCGGGAAAGATGTTGGCGCCTCCCGAAATAATGAGATCAGTGCGTCGATCCGCTAAGTAGAGATAGCCTTCGTTATCGACCCAACCCATATCGCCGACACTACTGAAGCCATCGAGTATGACTTCGAGATTCTGGGTGCCACGATACTCACAGGGCGGAGCAGCTTGTGCCATTCTGGTATAGATTTCGCCAATCTCTCCAGTGGGCATTGGGTGCCGGTCTTGATCTAGAATGAGGATATCAGTGCCCACGGGCCGGCCGACACTGCCACGGTGTGAGCGCCATTGCGCACCATCGATAATGGTTAAGCCATTACCCTCAGTTGCAGCCCAGAGTTCCAAGACCACGTCTTCACCCAGCTTTTCAATAAAGGCCTCTTTTGCCCAGGCTGGACAAGGTGCTGCGAGGTGCCATGCAACCCGGACGGAAGAGAGGTCGGCTTCTGCCCACCGGTCTTCGCGCAGCAGCCGTTGCATCATAGTTGGCACAAGGTTCAGTACGGTGGGACGATAAGCCTCAATGTCATGCAGACACTGCGCCGCATTAAAACGCTCGTTTAAAAGAATGCGGCCGCCGCGGAGCAGCATGTTCACCGAAAACCAAAAGGGCCCGTTGTGGTATAGCGGGCCCGGTGAGTACTTGAGGTCGTCGGGCTCAAATCGCATCAGCATGGGAATGATGGGTTTGTCTGCATGAAACAGGGCATCACCCGTGGTGATGATCAGCTTGGGTTTGCCTGTGGAGCCACCACTCGCCAATGCTTTGATGGGGTTGCTGATGAGAATGGGCAGGTTTGATGGACACGATGCGTTTGCCTCAAAATCGGCCGGATTGAGCACGACCGGTGCAGAGAGCGTGCGACTGATAATCACCTTGGGCTCAGCCAGTGCCAGTAACTGCGCCAGCTCACTATCAGGTAATCGGTCACTGACGGGCATTGGCGTGCCACCAGCTTTGAAAACCGCAATCGTCGCAACGAGAAAGTCGGTGCACGTGGGGAGATGAATCGGGACAAAATCGCCGGGGCTGACATCGGCGTCTCGCAAGGCTTGACCCATGGTGTCAGATCGATGCTTGAGTGCTTGGCGGGTGATGGCGTCGTCAGAGCCGTCGCGCATGATTGTGGTAATGACAATCTCGTCAGGCTTTTGGATGCTGATGCGATCCAAAATTTCACCGGGTGTTTTCAAATCAGCAGGCATAAGACTCCCATCAGTAGGTGGTGCTCGGGAGTCTACTGCGTAACCTATTAAAAATCTTTGGCGGGAAGGTACTTCAGAGCAGCCCGAAAATCGCTCCCGGGCTTTCTACAGCGAGGATTCGTTACTTTGTCCACGTAATAAGACTCCCCTGATAAGGGGTAACTGGTCGTTGCCGAAATAAAGCTTGTCAGCGACAAACACAGAGGGTGATCCGTAGGCGCCAAGTGCAATCGCAGCCTCGGTATTGGCGCGCAGTTGATCCTTGATCGATTGTTGAGAAGCCTGCTCAATGAGGCTGTGGCCATCTAGACCGCAGCGGTCCGCAACCCGCCCCAACACTGCGGGGTCGTCGATATTGTTGCCTTCAGCAAAATACGCGTCAAAGGCGGCCGCGGAAAACAGTTGCAACGCCTGCTGTTGCGGCTCCAGTGCACAACAAACGCGCATGGCTAGAACGGATTTCACAGGATGGTGTTCGGTCGGAAATACCAGTGGTAGATCTGCCAGTCGCGCCCATTCGTGTAACCATCGAAAGTTATGAATGACCTTCGGATCCGTGGGTACCGCGCGTGCCTCATAAACCCCCGGATTCACAGCATTAAAGACGCCGCCTACAAGAAAGGGCCGCCAGCGAACAGCGGCGCCCGTCTCTTTGATAATGGGTTGAATATTATTAAAAGCAAGGTACGTCCAGGGGGACGACAAATCATAAAAAAAGTCTAACTGCATGGTGTTTCATGCTCCTCTGTCGGATCACTCATGAGGGAGCACCTATATCGGGTAAACAGTGGTTAACGTTCAGGACGCCGAGTGCCCTTTGAGTCCAATCGCGCTGACCGCAGTGGCTCACCGATCTTTGCGGGCGGTGAGCCTGAGGTATGCCCAATGTGTCCACCCAAAAAGTGTTCGCCAAGCTATTAGTCCTCGCTCCGTTTGTTGCTTCGGCCTGCAGGTTAACCGCCTGCACCTCACTGTGACACAGCGCGCTGGCTCAATGCGCATTGTCTTGAGGTGGCGTTCCCATTGCATTGGCTGCGAGCACCAGTAAGCCGGCAAAAATGGCCAGATTTTTGACGAAATTCTGAGTTTCGTGCTTCACGTCGACACCTTCATAAATATTCCAGAAGTCGTGGAGGTTCACGTTAATGACGAGTGTCATCACAGCCAGTGTGAGCGCACAGATCGCAACGTGTCGGTTGATGAAAAGACTTAAGCTGGTGACGACTTGTATGACGCCAGCGAGACCTAACAAGTAAGGTGCCAACACCATTCCGTGGGTTTCCATGAGTTGGACGTGTCTATCCCAATCCATAAATTTCATGATGCCAGGAAGGAAGAAATACAGCGCTAAGAGTAGTCGCCCTGAATGAGCTGTGGCGTTTTTCATGTTCATAGTGATGCTCCATTCCGCGATTCGTCATGGTACCTCACGACAGTACCTGACGATGGTATCTCACGATGGTGGTTTATGATGGTGGCCATAAGGGGACCTGACAGCGGTAAGGGTTGCGCTGTTTGACGACGCAGGCCTACCCTTGTTTGTTAACGCAGTTGGAATGGCGATGCCGCACACGCTCGCAGCACTGAAAGGGTCTCTCAGACGTGCCCAGCATGGGCGGCTTGCTGGTATCCACTGCGTTAACGTTATGCGTCGTTCCGGTCTTTTATGCCGCACTGTATCGCGTCAAGGAGTCGGGTGCCTCGTAACAACAGGCTAGGCGTTACCAAAAGATCTGAGGAGTACCGCATACAGATAGTAGATATCGGGATGGGGGGTTAAAGACTGTGGGTGGCGAAGCGGAGCCTCCTATTGGAGACGGTCAAGTCAGTGTGAATGGCGACACTGGGTCACGCGGAAAATGTCTGGCCAACTTACTTGCCACCACAGAGGCTCGTTTGCCTCGCGCGGAGTTATTCATGAGCGCTACCAAGCAATCGATTCACCATGTAAATCATAAAAGCGTCCGTTATCGCCTTGCGACAGCTCGGTGATTAGCTCAAAAAGTGCTTTGGCACTGTCATCCGTTGAATAAGTTGCTCGATCGCTGGTCATGTCAGTTCTTACCCAGCCGGGGTGCAGCACCACAAAGACAAAACCCTGCTCTGAGAATTCAATCGATAGCGACTTATTAAAGTTATTTAAGGCACCCTTGCTGGCACGATAGCCGACGGCGCCCCCAGTGTTATCTGCGATGCTTCCCATACGACTACTCATGTTGACCACGGTTTTTTGTGCGCCGATCCTCAGATTAGGCATCAATGCTTGAATGACGCGAAGTGCCCCTAAACTGTTGACATCAAATGTTGTCTTTAACTGTTCAATATCCAAATCGTCTAATGCGGTGGCGCTGTGCCCTTTGATTCCCGCGTTGTTGAGTAGAATGTCGATTGGACGACCGGTTAACCCGGATTTTAAGGCTGCGATACTGGCGGGATCGGTGATATCTAGCTGCAGGGTTTCAACGCCGATGGCTTTCAGTTGGAGCGCCTCATTGGGCTTACGCGCTGTCGCAATGACCGAGAACCCGTGTTGATGAAAATAACGAGCTAATGCCAAGCCGATGCCGCGGTTAGCGCCTGTCACTAAAATCGTAGCGGGTGGGTTGTTGATTGCTCGGTTGCCAGTCGTTTCAGCGGCAACACTGATAGGACCGATCAGTAAGTAACCTGATGCCATCACCGCCAGCAGTATCCCACCGAGGCGAGATGTCACTGTAGTGTTTAAGGGGTTCATAGGCCTCTCCTTTGTCATGGTGAGTTTGTTAGGTGATACCAGCCTGACGCATAGCTTAGAGCAAAGGGTGCGTGACAACCGACTATCTGTCGAGCCCAAAGCACCCCCTGTAGACCTTTTATTCGCTCAGGTTGGTCGGCGGTAATAGGTCCTCGGAAGTTGGCTCGCCACGTCTCCTGCGTCAAGACGTCACCGGGCGGCGCGTAAAGGTTGTCGCTTGGACTCGACTAATAGTGACAAGAAAAATCGGTGATCAGACGCTCGGCCATGCCCCTGCTTTTGCAAAATCTTGACCGACGGTTACCGTGCTGTGTGACCCCCTCAGTGCCTGGCGGTATTCCAAACCTCATGTAAAACCGTAATAGCTCGGCAATAAAAATATCAATAAAGCGTTGCAATTAAATATAAAGCATTGAATAAAAACGAGATTTAACATATTTTTACGGAAACACTTATTTTAACTGACTAGAAATTAAATGAAACATTGCCAGCACTACGGCTGTCGAAAACAGGCCAAGCAACGATTTTGCAGTGTGGCGTGCCGGATCGCTTTTCATAATGCGCGGCGGCTGGTGGCCGAAAAAATCAAAGTCACTTGCGGTGGGTGCGGCAAAGTCTTTTTGGGCCGACCGGATCAGAAGACTTGCAGTGCCACTTGTCGGTCTCGTTTGTTTCGTAACCGTCATGTGGCGCCAACACCCGATGCGGCGATGTCCGGGATAGGTCCCATCGAATGGTCTCGCGCAACGCCTTTTTCCCCCGCGGAATTGCGTCGCAAGATGCAACATCAGACACTGGCGCCGGGTGTGCGCTATTCGTGGCTACCCGATAAGCCGGCCAAAGTGAAGACGCGGCCAGCGAAGGCCAATACCGATCAACTGCCCTTCGATTTCAATACGGACACGGCGACAGTGGAGCCGTCGCCAGCGGCGTCAGAGTAGTGGTGCATAATAAAAGATCGGTGACACGAATCGGTAATGCGAATCGGTATTACGAGACGGTATTACGAGACGGGAGTTCACTGAGGGATTCCGAGGTGCAGGGGTTGCCGCTGATGAACTCAGTGGTCCCTATAACGACACCGATCAGGCAGTGGCGAGAGGGGTCCCGCTGAGTGCTGTCACAAAAACCAAGAGCCGCCATCCACCATATGGGTTTGCCCCGTGACAAACTGACTGGCATCGGAGGCGAGGTAAATGATGGTACCCGTGAGATCCTCTGATTCTAGATTGCGCGGGATCAATTGATTGGCGGCGATCACGGCTTTTGCCTTCTCAAACTTTTCGCCAAAAAATTCCTCCGTGCCTTCGGTCATAACAGCAGACGGCGCGACCGCGTTCACGCGAATATGATCTGCCCCCAGCTCCCGCGCCATGCCGCGTGTCATTCCGATGACAGCCGCCTTAGAGGCGACGTAATCAAGCCCATAAGGCAAACCGAAGACCGCGGCTAACGAGGCGATATTAATAATCGATCCGCCGCCGCTCGCTCTCATGTACTCAACGACCGCGCGGCTTGTTAGCCAGGTCCCCTTGATATTCACCTGCATCACGCGATCCCACTGTGCCTCGTCGAGTTTTTCAAAGCGCGCGCCTTGAAGACCGGCATACAGTGCGGCATTGTTGATCACAATGTCGATCCGCCCATAGGTTGCCATGGTCAGATCCGCCATGGCTTGACAACTGCTCTCCATTAGCAACGTCGACGACAGCGCTGAGGGCTTGCCCACCTGCTGCTTCGATAGCAGTGACCGTCGCGCTGCAGTCGTGTAAATCAGCCGCGACGACGGCGGCGCCTTCAGCGGCGAGCGCCTCACTGTAAGCGCGGCCCAGCCCGCGCGCGGCGCCCGTGACGATAGCGACTTTACCGGTTAGTTGCATAAGGATTCCTAATAGGGGCAGTGGTTTGATTGTTGCAAATATTGGACAGAGAAAGTAGCTTCACAGGCATGAATTTGGACAAAGAAAAACAGCGGCTGCGTCGTTTTGCCATGAGTGTTATCTGCGCAGTGTCTGTGCCGGCGCTGGCCGATTCCATGGTGCTCACGCTGGAAGAGCCGCAAGAGGGCGGCACCTATACGGGCATTTCTAACCTTCGCGGATGGGCAATTGCCGAGTCTGGTATCGATAAGATCGAGCTGGATATCGACGGCGTTTACGCTTTTGACATACCAATGGGCGGGAGTCGAGGCGATGTGGGGTCTGCCTATCCGGATTTTCCCAATGCGTCGCAGTCCGGTTTCTCTATGGCCTTTAATTACAAAGCCTTGGCCGTGGGCTCGCATCAGGTGACGGCTCGTGCCCTGTCAAAAGACGGAGCAGTGGCGATTCGGCAAGTACAGTTTACGGTAGACCGGTTTGTGTCGTCTTTCATTGCTGACCCGATGAGGTCGATATCAGTGCGGTATCGGATGTCACACTGACAAAGTCTGCGTTGCAATTAAAAGGATTACGAGTCGAAGGACAGGCTTTCGATGTTGCGCTGAGTTTTGATACGGCGACTCAGGGCTTTGAGCTCACTGAGATCACGCCACAGGAGTCGCCCACTGCCGGAGTGGGTTGTTCTGGTCCGAGCCGGACAGCGGGAGAATACACGCTGAATTCTCAGGGTGTGGCACGGGCGTTTCGCGTTCACACACCGACAGGCTACGCTCTCCGAGACCGAGTATCCACTGATCATTGCCTTTCACGGCTGGGGCGGTGATACGGGAGAATTCTTGGATAATGCGGTGGTGCGATCAGAGAGTGATCAACGTGGTTACATTGTGGTCGCCCCACTGGGTTTGGGCCAAGAAGAGCCAGGCAACCCTCTAGCATCTTGGTCATTTAGCGGGTCGACGACGGGCCTTGACGGAGATGGCTTGAATGCCTTGGTGCCCAATGACTCTAGCGCCATTTGTGACGATACGGTCACGGCGGATTACGGTTATCCCTCTTGCCAAGGCACCGCTGAAAATGGCTGTTCTTGGACCCAGTGCACCACTGACGACTTCCAGTTTACAGCGGATTTAGTCGCCGACATTCAGCAGCATTACTGTGTTGATACAGATCGTATCTATGCGCTGGGGGGATCCAATGGCGGCATGTTTGTTTGGGATTTGGCGCGTGAGGAAAGCAGTCTAGGTATTTTTGCCGCGATGGCATCGCTCATTGGCTTGCCCCACCGCGGCTACTTGTCACCACCCACCGCGATGGGGGGAATGCCCGTGATGTCTATTACAGGGTCACGGGATCGCACGGTACCGCCGGGCGATTGGGGTGACGCCTCTTTCACCACAACGACCGATGGAGATCGCTATCACTACACCGGCGCAACGGCGATTACCAAAGCGTGGGCGGAGGCTTATGGTTGCGATACCAGTAGTGCCGCTGCGGCCATAGACGTGGGTGTCGCTGACGTGGACTGCCGTGGATGGTCTTTCTGTCGGGGCGAAACTCAGTGGCCCCCCGTGCTGGATTGCCGTCGAGATATGGGGCACGCCTATGGGCTATCGTGGTCGTGGCCACTGGTACTCGATTTTTTTGACCAGCATTCACGCTAAGTGATGCACAATGTGCCTGGGACGCTTAGCCGTTCTGCGGGTCTAGATGATGGTGCTCAGATCAGTGAGCCGATTCAGACCAATAGATTCAGACCAATAGATTCAGACCAATAGACTCAGATCAATAGACTCTACTCAGGTGACGCCATGACATTTCCGATCGACCTCGTGAGAACGCAGTTTCCCTCTTTATTGACGACCGACGCAGGGCAGCCGCGTATCTACTTTGATAATGCCGCGGGGACACAAGTGCCGCAGCAGACGATCGATCACGTTGTCGATTATTTTCAGCGCTACAACAGTAATACAGGGGTCTTCAACCCGACCTCAGTCGCGGTGGACGCGATGTACGCTGAGGCAACACAGGCTATGGCAGACTTCCTTGGCACGCCCGACCCCGGCGAGGTCTTAATCGGCGCCAGCATGACCACCCTGACGTACCACTTGTCCCGCAGCCTGGCACATCAATTTTCACCGGGCGATGAAATTATCATTACGCGCATGGAGCATGAAGGCAATGTGTCACCGTGGCTGCAAATGGCCGAAGACAATGATCTGACAGTCAAATGGTTGGAGTTCGATCGCGACAGCTGGGTGGTCGAGCCGCCGATGTTAGAGGCGCTAATAACAGATCGCACAAAGTTATTAGCGCTGAACTATGCAAGTAACCTGACGGGCGGCGTCAACGATGTTAAAGCGTTGACGGAAATAGCGCATTCAGCAGGGGCGCAGGTCTATGTCGATGCCGTGCAGTACGCCTCACATCGGTTAATCGATGTAAAAGAGCTAGGGTGTGATTTTTTAGCCTGCTCTCCATATAAGTTTTACGGCCCTCATTTGGGTGTTGTGTATGGTCAGCGCGAGCGCCTTGACGCATTACACCCCTATAAATTGCGATGTGCGACGGATGAGTTACCGCTGCGTTTTAGTACCGGCACTCCGGCATTTGAATTGGTCGCCGGACTCATGGGGACGTTGTCGTATTTTCAGTGGCTGGCGACACAACTGGGAGAGCAGGGCGCACGCCGTGCGCAATTTAGCGCCGCGTATCACGCGATGGGGACTCACGAGGATGCGCTATTAAAGCAGCTACTGTCGGGTTTGCTCGCCATACCCGGTGTCACCCTAAAAGGGTCGAGTTCGATGGAAAAACGAGTCGCCACCGTTTCATTTGTTCATGACCGCCACACTCCCAGTGCGATTGCGGCGCAACTCTCAGCGGCGGGACTCTATTGCCACTGGGGGGACAACTATGCCTTTGAACTGGCGCGCGCGCTCGAGCTTGATCCAGAGCAGGGTGTGGTGCGATTAGGCTTGGGTCATTACAACACCTCAGAGGAAGTCAGCACGGCGCTCGATCTCATCACTCACACGCTGGCTCAATAGTGTCTTTCTCGTTCGTGTCTTGCACGTTAGTGGCTTACTCAATAGTGGCTGCGAGAGCGCGAGAGTCTGGGCGTCGGTTTTCGCGCTAGCGCAACCATTTATGAGGCGAGTGGGTCTCAGGGGAATCGGGCTTCAGACGTGAGACGCACTGACCTCTTGCCACAGGTCTTCTACCCAGCGCCTGATCAAAAGCCCTTCGGACCACCGGTCGGATAGCTCACGTTGATCAGCTCCGGTAATGGCATAGGGCGGTGGTCCTAGTTCGACTAAAAAGCGCAGCGTCGCGTCTTGTGACTGGCGGTCAGACCACGCTTGAAACCCCTGCGCCCACCATCTCCGATATTGCGCCACCCACGCATCATGTTGCGGGAAGTCGAGTGCAATTTGGATCTGCTGATTATTCGAGATGCGTCCCTGAAAAGAGTCCGAGTGCTCGAGAATCCGGGTGAAGTGATCGTGGTCGATGGTGCTGAGCGGCAATTGCAATTCACGATCAATGACAAAGTGTGACAAGTCGGCACAGAGACGGAGCTCTGGTAGATGCTCCAAAACCTCTAGGGTGTAAAACAGGTCGTTGAGTGTCCCGTTTCGGTGTGTTTCCAATAACACCGGAAAGGGGAATTTCGCTGCCATGGCCAACCATGCTTCGATCACTGGAATCGCGTCGACTGCGCTCAGCGGCATAACGCCACCAATGACATTAACCTGCGTCGCTTGCAATTGTGCGGCCATCTCTAGGAGCGGTTCGAGGGAGTCGGTGTCGTGGGGAAACGCGTTGACCATGCAGGCCAACCCTAGTGCGTCGAAAGTCCCACCTAGCTTCAAGCAGTCGCCAATCTCTGCCACATTGGGGTCGAGGCAGGCCCCGTGATACTCCGCCGCAGCGATGCGTTCAAGCATGGCCTCCGGTGTGGCTTCTGCCTCCCCAGGGATTCGCTGCTCCATAGCCCACAGCGACTGGTAGATCTCGAGTGTCTGTGCCATATCAGAAAGACGTTAAGAAAGATGCGGCGTTGCCGCCGGTGAGTTGCGCTGATTGCGCGGCTCGTAAAAAATCTTTGCCACTGACGTCCTTGAGGCCGGGTGCATCATGAAAGATGCGATATCGCCGATATCGGTGATACATAACCAGTTGAGGCCAAAGCCGAATCACCGTATCGGGATTCTCACCAAAGCGCTCCCGATGCAGCGTGGGTAAATCAAACCACGGTGTCGTGGGTTTGGCATGGTGAGCGTTATGGTAGCCAAAGTTCAAAATGAGCCAGTTCACCCATTCATAACGCCAAGAGAGAATGGGACTAAAGGTATGTTCTTGTTCCCAGACAAGATCACCCTTGTTTTCAGAGACCTCATCGGTAAAGAGATTAGTTCGATACGGGTAGTCATGCTCTAGTCCGTCAACAAATCGCAGTACGATGATCATCAGCATGTAGGAGATTAAGTACCCCATGAACGCCAGTGGGTTGAGGAGCGCGAGCGTCAACAAGAGCCCACCGCGAATGAGAATAACGCTGACGTTCCTCGGTAATTGATTGCGCCGCTCCGGAATGATGAAACCGGTGAACACCATAATGGTGTGCATCAAAATACAGTGAGCGGGGATGTAGCACGATTCGAGAAAAATCGTCACGCGATAAACCAGAGGGTGCCGCTTAAAGAAAGCTTCATAGTCAAACCACACGACATCGTCATTCTCAACGTGATGCCGAAAGTGCTTGGTCCGAATATCTTCAACCGTGCCGTAGCAGGATCCGCAGATCCAACCGAGCAGACTACCCAGCTGCATATTGTGTCGATTGACCGTAAACAAGGTGTTGTGAGCACATTCGTGGATCAGATAGGCCGCGATGATCATGGCGTGCCCGAGGAGGATCACGCCGGGTAAAAAGGTGATCCAACTCGCCGTCAGTAGGAGCCACCATCCCAGGGCATAAACCACCACTGAATAACCAATGGCGCCGCTATGCCATAACCGCCCTTTAGCCGTTTTAAAGGTCCAGCTTGTCATGGTGGGTGGCCTCTCATGTTGCTACTGGTGTCGTACCAGAATTGAAAGTATACGAAGGTGCACTGAGAAAAAAAACCAGTCAATCACCGTCACTGCGATGCAGACGGCATCAGTCAAGAAGCGGGTCGATAGTCTTCTACGCGCTGTCCGAGCAGGCGCAATGCCACTGCGGTCACCGCGGCGCTGGCGAGCATCCCCCCCCACCACGGCAGGCCAAAACTGATAGGCAGGGTACCAAACAGCAGCGCAGCGGCACCGGCTAGCAGCGCGTACGGAAGCTGTGTTCGTACATGCTCAATGTGATCACACCCCGCCGATAGTGAAGACAACACGGTGGTGTCAGAGATTGGTGAGCAGTGGTCGCCCCATACGGCACCCGCAAGCACACCCGATATCGAGGCGTGGAGTAAGTAGTGGTAGTGGGGGTCGGTCAATCCATGATTGCCCATAATGGCCCACGTCAGTGGCAGCACGAGCGGCAATAGAATGCCCATCGCCCCCCAGCTGCTCCCGGTAGAAAAAGCGGTAAAAGCGGCGAGCACAAATACCGTGGCGGGCAGTACCTCGGCGGGCAAACTGTCCCCGAAACTGGCAATGAGAAAGGCAGCAGTATGGAGCTCCTGGCTGATTTCTGACATTGACCAAGCCAGCACTAAAATAATCATGGCAAGAAACGTAAACCGCGCACCCGATACCCAGGCATCCACAATTTCATCTAGCGTGAGTAATCGCTGTGCCGCCGTCATTAAAACGGCAGTGAAGGCCGAGAGGAGGGAGGCCCACATTAACGCGCGATACGAATTGGCTGACCCCACAATATCGCCAACCGAATCGCCCTCGCCTGTGATGTATAACCCCGCCAAGATACCGATGACCATGACCGCGACGGGGACCAGCGCATTGATGGCCCGCGGTGGCATACCGGGCTTCATGGCTAACGCGGCCTCGTCGTCTTGACCCACTTTTAATTTTACCGGTGGCGCGGTGATGCCGGTTGAACGTGCGCGACGCTCTGCGGTGAGCATGGGGCCAAATTCGCGACCCGTGGTGATCACCAATACGACCAACAAGATGGCCATAAAAGGATAGAAGCTATACAAAACGGAGTTCAGAAATAGACTGTAGGCGCTGGTATTGAGGTCTTCTAACGGGGCAATGGCGTCGCCGATTAAACTGACTTGATAACCGATCCAGGTGGTGACCAAAGCAACGGTGGCAATGGGTGCGGCAGTGGAGTCTACCAAGTAGGCCAGCTTCTCGCGTGAAATGCGCAGTCGATCGGTGATAGACCGACTGGTATTGCCGACGACTAAGGTATTTGAGTAGTCATCGAAGAAGATGAGCAGGCCCAATGACCAGACGGCTAACTGGCCGCGCTTGGCGCTATTAGCCCCTTTGATAATGAGCTCAACGATGCCATTCATGCCGCCGTTACGTGAAATGATGCCCACCATGCCTGCAATCATAAAAGTGAACAGCATAATCGTGACGTGATCGCGATCGGCCACCGCGTTGACGACATAGACCTCAAAGCTGCTGAACAGCCCATAAAAAAAGCCTTTTAGGGTCATACCCTCCAGCGCCCAAGCGCCGAGCCAGATGCCCAGCATCAAAGCGGGCAGGACACTCCGCAATAGCAGCGCCATGCCAATGGCCACCAGCGGCGGAAGAATAGAAATCCAAGCGGGGATGACTGGTACCTCCGCGGCAGCCAGCACCTGATCAGTGGCGATGAGTTCAAGAGTGACGTTGCCTCGGTCTGATAACACAACGTCAGAGAACACTCTCGTCTGACCCACTGATCGGATGCGTATTGCTGTTGGCCAATGCGCAAAAACACTGGCTCGTCACTCACTTCATCCAACTCGGCGGTGACTTGGTAGTGAATGCCATCGAGAAAGACCTGTGGGGCGTCAATCTCCGCGGCCGGCAGGTGGGTGCTGGTGATGAGGCACAGTAGTGCGCTGGTCCACCGCAGCCCGTTGCAGATCCGTCCAAGCCAGTGTCGCATTCACATCCCTCTTTTTAGACCGGCCGATTATTACAGTAATCTGGCATGATGTGTTGATTGTTCCTCGCCGCCGGTTGTTATTGGGTAAGGCTATGCCAGTGCACCGTCTGAGGGGGGGGGCAAGGGAGTGAGGTTGTGGTGAAGCGGTATGGTGAACGAGTCATGATGGAGCGGTCATGCTAGAGGTGATGTTACTGTTCGGTGCGGGTGTACTGGGTGGCATGATGAACGCCATTGCCGGGGGAGGCAGCTTTATTACTTTTCCGGCCTTGATTGCCGCAGGTGTCCCTCCGATAAGTGCCAATGCCACCAATACCTATGCCTCCTGCGCCGGTTATATCAGTGGCGCGCTGGGCTTTCGGCATGAGCTGTGGGCGCACCGCAAGTTGCTGCCAAGGATAATGCTATCGAGTCTATTGGGCGGTGCAATAGGCGCGTGGTTACTGATACAAACGTCGCCGCAGACCTTTGCAGTAGCGATTCCCTGGCTTTTATTATTTGCCACCGTGTTACTGGTTTATGGGCATCGCCTACAAGCTGCACTGCGCGACTGGTTTGGGCGCTCAGCGAAGGCGTCAGCGCTCGGCATGCTGGCTTTCTCCTTTGCGTTATTAGCGATCTCTACCTATGGGGGATTCTTTAATGCCGGCCTAGGCATCATTTTGCTCGGATTCCTGACGCTGGCGGGCTATACCGACGTTCATGTGATGAATGGCATCAAGCTACTGGTGTCCGCAGTGGTTGCCCTGATTGCGGTGATGATTTTTGCCTCGGAGCACATCATTGCCTGGCATCAGGGCAGTATCGTGTTGGTGGGCACGCTATTGGGCGGCTATGGCGCCGCGATAACGGCAAAGTGGCTTAATCCGATCTGGATCCGGCGATTGATGATTCTGATTGCGGGTGCGACGACAGCTTATTTTTTTGTTACCTCAGCGCCCTGATGCCAACGATGATGGCGTTGCCTGTCGCGTGAACGCCAAGGCTGCGAATGCACCGACAACAGAAAAGACGAGTAACAGCACAAACAGGTGTTGGAAACCCAGTAGCCCTGGATTTTGGTCAATTAGGTACCCCGCGATCGCAGCCACATACACGTCGGGCGTGTAGCCAATCACCGAGACTAGACCCACAGCAGTTCCCGTGACAGCGAGGGGTATTTGTCCTTCTTCGAGCAGACCAAAATACAGCCCTCGCAGGCCAAAAATAGCGACGCCCGTGACCAAAGTATTCAAGAGAATCATCGACAGGCTGCCCAGTGCCTGCCCGGTAAAAGCGAACAGAGAATGACTGATGATCAGTAGCACAAAGCAGACCAGCGCCATGCGCGAAATCCCAAAGCGATCACCGAGTAAGCCCAGCGCTAATGCCGCAATAGGCCGCGTCCAAGCCCCCGCGGTGACAATTTGCGCCGCGTCAATCTCATCAATCCCATGACCGCGCACGGCGAACAAGGCATATTGGTCGAAGGCTTTGTAGCTTGAGTAGGCACATACCAAGACCGTGGCTTGGAGCCAGACGACTTTGAGCTTAACCACCGCGCGGAATTGGGTCAGCGCGGTTGCCCATCCGCTGTCGTGCTCTGTTTCGGTCTCGACGGGAATGCCGCGCAGCGTAAACCACACCATCACGCCCACTGCCGCCGTTGCGGCGGTATAGCCGTAGATCACCTGCCTGAGTATTGCGCCTTTCTCGGTCAGGGTCGCGCTGTCGTATCCCAATGGAAAGGCGCTGGCAAAGGCGAGCACGCCCAGCGAGGCTAGAACAGCGGCGAGTAGGCCGCGACCTCCATCGAGCAAGCCATAGGCGAGGCCTTGTTGATCGTTGCCGCCCCAGCTGCGTGTCACCTTTATCAGCGCCGCCCAGAACAGCAAAATATTCGTCAGACCAAAAAAACCCCATACCAACATCACGCCGGTGACATCAGGAAAGGTTGCTAAGTAAAGTCCCCCTAATGCGGTTGCCCACAACGAGCCTGCGAGAAGCTTACGGGGTTCAAAACGATCTGCTAAGGGCCCACCAAAAAAATAGGCGACCATGGCAATGACACCGTAGGCACTCTGTGCGACACCGAGTTCGGTCGCGGTGAGATCGAATACTTCTAAAAAAGTGGGGCGAAAAAATCGTGTGACATGATAAGGGAGAGTAAAAATGGCTTCCCCCGCACAAATCAGCGAAAAGATAACTAAACCTCGTTGCCATTTACTGTCTGTCATCACCAACTAGCTCTGTCATATCGCGGGCTGCGTATCGTTAGGCGACCTAATCCAGTAGTGCCTTAATAATCACCACGTTGGCAATATCGAAAAAGAAGGCGCCGACCAAAAGGCACGTTGATAAACGCCTGATGTCAGGCGCCATTATTGCTTGGGGAGATACGCCCGAGCAAGGACCCAATGCTAGCCCTGATGCGACCGAACTGGATCTAACGGTAGATTGGCGATTGAACAAGGGCTGGTCTGAGCGGGTATGGATCCGATTTCGGGGGGCGTGGGTGAATCAAGATGATGCTTTCCCCGGTGCGGACAACCTGTTTGATTTAAGGATTATTGTTAACTACGACTTCGATCTACTCTAGTGCTCCACTGAGCACTCCGTTGGCGCTCAAGCCGCACCGCAGAACGCCAGTCTTAAGTGAAGAGATCTGCGTCTTGCGTGATTCTAATGCCTTAGGGTTTTTGCTTAGTGGGATTTTCGCTTATTGGGCGCTTTGCTCATCGGCTAATTCTTGCGATAGCTTTTGGCTCGCGGAGGCACGTGCTGAGGCAAATCGGGCAATACCCAAGTACGCGACAGGGGTGAGGTACAAGGTAAACGCAGTCGCGAGGCCCATTCCACCAAATACGACCCAGCCAACCGCAGACCTGGCCTCTGAGCCGGGCCCTGTTGCCAAAATCAGGGGCAGGGCACCGAAGATGGTAGAGACCAGTGTCATGACAATAGGTCGTAAGCGCGTACGCGCAGCCGCTTCGATCGCCTCTCTGACGCCGTACCCCTTGTCGCGTAACTGATCTGCAAATTCGACCAGCAGAATGCCGTTTTTAGCGATGAGCCCAATGAGCATCACCAGCCCTACTTGTGAATATATATTGAGCGATGTGCCAGTTAAAAATAGGGCGAAAATGGCAGCGGCTAACCCAAAGGGTACAATCGCCATGATGACCAATGCCGAGGTGATCCCCTCAAACTGTGCGATCAAGACAAGAAAGACAATGAGTAGGGCAAAGGCGTACGTGATCACTGTTTCGCGGTTGGTCTCGACCAAGGCTGCAGCTTCGCCACGCGTAATGAGCGTGACATCATCGGGCAATACCTCATCTGCCAGGGTAAAGAGATCGTCGATCGCCGTTTGCATCGCAACGCCTGGTTTAATTTCGACATCAAGCTCAATCGCCCGTCGCTGAGCCCGTCGATCAAGTTGGCCAGCGACCCCTTTCTCGGATAGCTGGACTAAGCTCGATAGGGGAACCAGCGCACCTTCGCCTGTGCGCACGTAGAGGTTCACAAGATCATCAGGATCTCGGATCTTGTCAGACCCTGCCTCGAGGACAATCGGCACGGTTTGATCGTCAGCGTTGAGATCGACCACCCGCGAACCATCTACCATGACACGCAAGGTTTGGGCGATATCATCGAGTGATACATTCAGATCTGATGCGCGTTCGCGATCAATTTTGACTGAGAGTTGTGGTTGGGAGGGGTCGTAGCTGATACGAGGCCTGCTCACACTATCGAGTCGTGTGCGTATGTGATCTGTGTAGTCTCGAGCGACGGCATAAATATCGTCATAGTCAGTGCCCAATAGGGCGAGACTCAGCCCGCCACTGGAGGCACCCCGCAAGTTAAGTGAGTTTGCGGCAAAGATACGAGTCGTCATGCCCGGGAGCTCGGCAAACAAGGGTTTTAATTCTGCGGCGATGACCTGCTGGCTCCGGTCCCGATCATCCCAGTGGGCGAGTCGCGCAACCATAAACACGATATTGGGATCCCAGCGACCAATCACTGAGTACAGGTTGTCGATTTCGCCGTTTTCGAGCAGCGGCACTAATAAGTTTTCCATGCGATCGGCTTGGCGTTCAGCGTAGTCAAGGCCGACTCCATCGGGCCCCCGTGCGAACAGATTAATCGTGCCACGATCTTCTTTGGGGAGAAGCTCTTGATCCAATTGAGAATACAAGGCTGCTGAACCACTCGCCGCCACGACGCAGGCAATAAAAGTTCGCCACGGAGTGTTGAGAACGAACCGGAGGGATCGATGATACTGCTCGGCTAATTGCATGCCGATAACCCCGAGCCTCCGTTCTTTGGGCGCAGCGGGCGGTAAATTCGCCATCGCTGCGGGCACCAAACTCAATGCAACAAAGGAAGAGATCGCGACAGCCACAGCGAGCACCAAACCGAATTCTTGGAATAACCGGCCTGCTGTCCCCGGCAGAAAGGCGATCGGTATAAAGACGGCGACCAGTACGGCGGTGGTGGCGATCACTGCAAAAAAAACTCTACGCGTGCCGGTGACCGCCGCGGCGCTCGGGCCCGCACCTTCCGAGCGACGTTGCTGCACGCTTTCGAGCACCACGATGGCGTCATCGACAATGAGGCCAGCTGCGAGCACCAGTGCCAGAAGCGTCAGAATATTGATCGAGAACCCGAGGGCCCAGCTCGCGGCTAAGGTACCCAGTAAGGATACGGGTATGGCAATGGCTGGAATCAAGGTCAACCGCATTGAGCCCGTAAAGAGTCTGATGGTGCCGATGACCACCAAAATCGAAATGAGTAAGGTCGTGATGACTTCGCGTACCGATCCGCGGATAAAGATAGAGTCGTCGGATATCACCTGCAGTGTCACACCATTCATCCGAGCATTAACGTCGTCAACGGCGGCGCGCACACCCTTGGCAATCTCAATCGTATTGGAGCCCGCTTGTCGGATGATGCCGATGCCTACTACTCGCTCGCCGTTAAGTCTGACAAAACCCGTTGAGTCCTCAGGTGAGAACGCGACCTTTGCGACATTGCCGATGCGGATCTGATCTCGGATGATGAGCGAGGCAATGTCTTCTTCTTTGGTGACGGCGGCATCGGCGCGCACTAACAGCTGTTGATCCCCGGCTCGGAAACTACCGGCGGGGACATCGAGCGGCGCGGCGCGCAGTACGGCAGTGACATCCGCCACGGTGAGCCCATAGCTGGTGAGTCGCAGGGGGTCTAATATGATTCTGAGGACACGCTGCCGTGACCCAAATAGCGGCACATCGGCTACACCAGGGAGTGAGATAAAGCGGGGCACGATGTCCTGCTCGATCACTCGGTTGAGCGCTTCCTCAGCATAAACGTTGGATTTGACGGCAATGCGAATGATTTCTTCTGAGCGCTCATCCGCTTTGAAGACGGAGAGTTGCTCCACTGCGTCGGGTAGGTCGCGTTCAATTCGACTGACGGCTTCGCGGACATCGGACGCGGCCTGATCGACGTCAATATCCGAGCGGAATTCGATCCAGATGCGGGTGTTGTTTTCCTCACTGGCTGAGTTGATCTCGAGTGCACCGGAGACCCGTGCTGCGGCGCCTTCAAGTAATCGAGTGACCTCAGCATCCATCGTCTCGGGAGACGCGCCTGGCAAGAAAGCCCGCACTGATACGATAGGGCGGTCGACATCGGGCAACTCTCTGACTTCAATCGCCAGCAGTGCCGCAAGTCCGCCGATTGCGATGAGCAAATTCACGACCAGTACCAACCAAGGACGCCTGACGCCGAGCTCGGTTAGGCCACCCTGTAACAGACCTTTTGGGTCAGCCATTGGCGCTGCTCTGTGTCATACCCGTAGTGACGGGGGCCGGCTTGGCATCCAATGCCGTGGTAGAGATCACTTGTAAAGCGGCGCCTGCACGGACGGCTTGAACACCCTCTATGACCACGCTCTCGCCTTCCGTCAATTCGCCCTCGACCAATATCGAACCGGCAAACCGTTTGACTAAGCGGATCTCGCGCCGCACAGCATGTCCTTCATCGACAATCCAGACATAAGCACCATCGGCGCCCCATTGCACCGCCACATCGGGCACCGAGAGATACTGGCCCCGCGACGCGTCAACACTGATTTCAAAGGCCATACCCGGTCTGAATTGATCCTCAGTGTTATCGATCGCGGCTCGCGCAATAAAAGAGCGAGAATTGATGTCGATACGTGAATCGACTGCGGTAATTTCTCCTTGCACCGCGATATCGGCGGCGTCCCAGAGGCGAACCGTCACCGGTGTGCCCCGAGTGACCCGCTCTACATAGACTTCTGGCACCGAAAAATTGACGAGTAACACGCTACGATCGTCAATCGTCGTGACCATCGTGCTGGTATCGATTCGATCCCCCACATCGACTTCGGTGATGCCCACCTTGCCATGAAAGGGTGCTCTAATTTGCCGTCGATCTAACGCGACTTGCGCTTGCGCCAGCGCAATGCGTGCGGCGTCTACCGCGGCACGAGCATCATCTAACTGGCTCTCGGGGATATTCATATCTTGGGTGTTAACGGTGATGTAGCGTCGCACTAGCCGCTCTGCATCGGCCAGCTGCACGGTAGCCAGCTCAACCGCTAATCGCTCGTCCCGGTCATCGAGCTGCAGCAGCGTTTGTGCTTCTGCCACCAGGCTATCGGCTTTGATATTGACGGCGGTGACACGGCCGGAGTTCTCGGCATAAATGACCACACTCTTGAGTGCCCTTGCAGTGCCGACTGATGTGAGGCGTTCATTCAGGTCGGTCAGCAGAACAGGCGCAGTCACGACAGGTGCACCGCCCGATTGGCCGCCGAAGCGATTCGAATTTTGATCGGCATTGCGATCATCGCCGCATCCAGCCATCCCCAGCACGACCGCGATGGCAGCGGTGACTAGTCGAATGTTCGCTCCCTTTAGGTTCCTCATCGGCGATATGTCCCTGACAGCGGAAATTAGCGCAGTACACTCTAGTGGGGTCAGCGTATGGCTAGCGCATGAAATATAGCGTGCTCGCCTCGATTCTACTCTAGTTAGCCCTTTTCGGATGTGTCAAAAATGGCGGATCGTAGGCGATAGATGGGCCAACCGCGCCCAGCGTTTGCCGCGCCGAGGTCGTTGAAGGGTAGTCAGCAGGATTGGACCTCTCGGAGCCTGCCGGCACAGCGCAAGATCGGTTACAGTGGGCCGCGGCATAGGAGCATACCCATGATCGAGACATCGCCCATTTCCCATCCTGAGACACTCCCCTGCCGGGGCTGTCAGCCAGATTGTGTGAATCGAGATCGGTGTCATGGGCAGCCTTGGCGAATCCCCCGCGACGAGGCGGATGGTGCACCCGTTAAGCGTTCGGTTGTGCAAACCGAGGGGAAATGATGAATCACGCCCTAGTGGTCGCGGGGTTCCTTGGGGCAACAGGTGTCGCAGCGGGTGCCTTTGGCGCCCATGCACTCGAGGCCTTGGTGACTCCGGCGCAATTGGATATCTGGGCGACAGCAGCACAGTATCATTTGATCCACGCCGTGGTCGTGATGGTCCTTGCGCTCAGCGCAAATCAGCGATGGCATGTCACTGGGTCCGTGGCCCGTTATCGGGTTCACCGGTGGTGTGGTCCTGTTCTCTTTTTCCCTCTATGCCTATGTCTTAACGGGAATCGCGATGTTCGCTATGGTGACGCCGCTGGGCGGAACAGTGCTGATACTGAGTTGGTTGTTACTGATTTATCGTGGGGTCAGGTGACGGCGGCGAGCGATGGTGGTCATCTTGAGGTGACGAACCGGCAGCGAGAGCTGAAAACGATGCGGCGATTCACGATGGTCAACTGCGTGCAGTGAGCGGGAGGCTGGTAGAGGCGTTTTTGTTGACGTACTATCCACGCTCTAATTTTTAGCACCCTCGTGTAAGGAAGCGTCGTTATGAACTCAGTTTCTCTCTCGTCTGCCCGCCATGCTTTATTAGGCGCCGCCATCGCTGTTGCAGCGTCAGCAACCACCTCGGCCGATCCTGCTGGCTCAATCGACGATTTTTTCCAGCCTGATGGCGTCACTGCTACGGTAGAGAATTACCCGACTTTGGAAACGTCCCGACAGCTACTGATTGCGCAAGGTCGGGCCGCCGTGAATGACATCGCCCACAACCGAAAACTCACGCCCACAAACGATCAGCCTGTCGTGCGGATGAACCGAGACACTTACTATAGCTTTGCGGTTGTCGATGTGTCAGCGGGTGCGTCGATCACGATTCCGTCTCTGCCCGATGGGAAATACGTCTCGGTTCAGCCGGTGACGATGGATCATAGGATTCAACCGATGTCTTACGGCAGCGGGACGTTTGAGCTGGCCACTCACTTTGGCACTCACTTGTATCTGGTGATTCGTCTCGACAATACGCTGAGCGAATCAGAGGCTAACGCCATACAAGATGGCATGGTCATTACTGCAGTCAGCGCCGAACCCTTCGCCGCCGAGCCAGTCGACCGAGACAGCTTCGATGCGGTTGAGTTATCACTGCGTCAACAGTTGCCCGAGTTGGTGGCGAAGTATGGAGGCGATATCGTCTCCGGGATGTTTACAGCGCCCACTGACGATTCACGCGGTATGTTCAATGTTGAAAAGTACACCGTGGGCGCCGCTATCGGCTGGGGCGGGGCTCAGCTGACCGATAATGTTTATGAGAGTTCGCCGAATTACCCAGCAGAGGGCTGCTACTCAGCGACTTTTGAGGACCCCGATAACGGCGCTTTCTGGTCGTTCACGGTATACGATGAAAACGGCTTCATGTTCGATGACGTCGCCCACATGAGTTCCGATATTGCTACTGCAAATGACGATGGGACCTACACCGTAAATATGGGATGTGGCGCTGATGCAGCCAACAATTTGCCCATTTCCAACGAGACGGGCGTCTTCAACTTTATTGTGCGGCACTACATCCCGTCTGACCGGGTGAAGTTTGACGGCTACCGACTCATGCCCTTGGTTCAGAAAGTAGACTAAAACGCTGAACGACGTTCTGATTAAGACCCTATTGGTAGCGCATTATGTGCCCACCGATAGGGGTATTGCTCAACGTAAGAGGTGGCATAAAGCCCAGCCAAATAAAAGCCCAGCCACACCGATAGCTCGTTGGTAGGCTACGGGGCAACCGGGTTGATGTGAGGCGAGATGCCGCTAACTGGCGCGCGTCGGCAACATTAGAGCGCGTAATGCTATTTTTTTGCGCCAGCCTGTAACAACGGGCCGGAGGGCACCACTTTTCCGGCGAGACGTTAAACGACTGGTTTTCGCCTAGACCATTCCTGCCATTCTCACTTTGAGGGCGGGGTCGGTAGGGTCCGTCCAGTCCTGTCGCGCCGCCCATTGGTCAAATGAGGCGGGTCGGTGCGTAAAAATGTGATTGATGTGCGCAGTGTCTGCGATCAAAGGAGACACGTCCTGCGTGTTGTAGAAACGATAAAACCCCGCCATGCGATCGTAGATTGACAGCGGTTCTACTGTTTCTGAACCGGTCACCAACAAGCTCATGCCGGAGGCAAACTGGTCCGGGGTTAGGCTATTGAAGGTAACGGTTTTTCCCGTCACCTTGCTCAGTCTTTCGGCAAGTTGATCCCCCACTAAGGCCTCTGGTCCCCCGATCGCGTAACGACCACTGGGGATATCGTCGCGGCTAAGCGCCTCGACCATGTAGGCGGCGACATCATCGAGGCAGATCCATGAAATCAGTAAATCTGGTTTAGCCGGGTAGGCAAAGATGCCTTGATTCACAATTGCTGGCTTGTTCCAGCTGCGGATCAGGTTGTCCATGAACACCTTGGGTTCGAAAATGGCGTAGGCCGCCTCGCTGTCAATAATGGCTTGCTCAATATCGCGGCGCCCATCATGGGCGGGGTTGCCGTTTTCCTGTTCAGCGACAAAGCAGCTGGTGTTAAAGACAATTTTTTTAACGCCATTTTCGTTGGCGGCTGCTGCGATATTGTTCCCTAAGCTTGCGGCCATCTCGCGATCAAAAACAAAGGGTAGATGCGCGGCGATCGCGTCGGTACCTTGTGCCGCCTTAATCATAGATTGCGCGTCATAAAGATCTGCTTGCACTGTTTCGACATGGGCAAACTCTGTGCCCTGTAAAGCATCAGGATTGCGCAGCGCGGCGACGGGCGTGAAGCCCGCATCCATCAAGCGAGTCAGGAGGGGATGGCCTTGGTCTCCCGTTGCGCCAAGCACTAACACTCTGGTCATTCTGCATTCTCCGATTGGGCGGCTGACTTGCCGGCGATATAGCCAAAGGTGAGGGTCGGGCCTAACGTGCCGCCGGCGCCAGCATAAACGCTGCCCGTTGGATTGCTGATCACATTGCCCGCACCGTAAAGCCCCGGTATGACCTCGCCGTGGACATCCAGTACTTGCGCTGTGCCATTGGTTTTGGCGCCACCATTGGTGCCCAGTGCGCCCATATTGATTTCCACCGCGTAGAAAGGCCCGACTTCTACGGGTCCCAAGGTGGCGGCAGCACCGGGCCGCGAGCGGTCGCCATAGAAACGGTCGTAGGCACTTTCACCGCGCCCAAAATCGGGGTCCTTGGCATCTGCCGCGTGGGTGTTAAATGTGAACACCGTTGCCTCTAGCTGCTCCGCATCCACTCCCAAGGTACTCGCCAGGCTTGGCAGGTCTGCCCCTTGAATAATCCAGTCCGGCAAGGGATCTCCAGGCATCACAGAGGCAATGGGATACCGGCCAACGTATTGGCTGTCCATGATGAGATAGGCGGGCAGGTTGTGATAATCGTAGGTGGCTGGGTCAAAACTCTGAAACGCGCCTGCCAGTGCAGAGTAATTATTAGCCTCGTTGCAGAATCGTTTGCCCTGTCGATTCACCATCAGGCTATGTGGCAAAGTCCGTTCGATCAGCACCGGTAGCGACCGTTGCACTTCTTTTTGCGGGGCACCATTTTCTGGCCATTTATGTCCGCTCATAGACAATGTGGGGATCCACCAGGCGCTGGTCATATTGCCCAATCCGGCTCCTGCACTCAGCGCCATTTTTAGGCCATCACCGGTGTTAGTCGGTGGTGATGCGGGCGCCGTTAGCGGGCCACGCATAAAGGTGGTTTTTAACGCTTCATCCCATTCAAAACCACCGGTCGCCAAAACGACTCCCCGCTCGGCGTGGATGGTTTGGTCGACGCCATCCTTTGTTACCGTGACACCGGTGATGCGACCCTCTGTATTGATTAACGCTCTGGCGCTGGTTTCAAGCAGCAGCTCAATGTCGCGATCTAGGCACGCTTTCAGCAAACGTCCGATTAACGCCTGACCCCAACCCCGCAAATCGCCGTCAATACGACGCTGCATTTCTTCGGGCTCGATGATGCCGGTGCCGCCGCCTAAGGCGTTTCAAGGAGCATCATGCGCACTATGTCGCCACCGTTGTATATCTTGTCAGCCCACTCGCCTAGGGTGCTGTAATCAAACAGGGCGTTATCGAGAGCTCGTCCTCCGTCAGCAATTGCGCCGGGGCGGTCGAGGTAATAGTCGGGATAGCCCTCTAGGATGTGTAACTCAAGAGCGCCCTGTTCATTTAAGAATTCAAGCGCGTTGCTCCCTTCGTCGACAAAGGCTTCCAACGTGTCAGCGCTCATTTCGCCATGATCTAAAGACCGAAAGTAAGCGAGCGCATCGTCTCGATTGTCGGCAATGCCCTTGGCTTTCATCTGTGGATTATTTGGCACCCAAACAATGCCCCCCGAAATGGCCGCGGTGCCACCCAGTCGCGCCCCTTTCTCGATGACGGTGACTTTTGCGCCGCATTGGTGAGCCGTCAAAGCCGCGGTTAAGCCCGCAGCGCCGGCTCCGATGATCAGCACATCTGTATTGAGAGGGTTTGTCATGATGTCAGCGTTCTCCCGCTATGAGTAAATAGGGGTTATGGGCCCGAGCAGTTGGAATGGTATATTTTTTTCTGGTCGCGTTGTTAAAAATGCCAATATTTTCTGCATTGTCAGCCGCGTCTAGAGATGCTCTTCGACTGCTACTGAGGGTATCAGCATGATGCTGGCGGCGATGCTACGCGGCCTGACAATAAGGTTGTATGTCCCGCGGCCAGTTCTGGGCTGCAGTGTTGGGGGCGCCCGCGTCGCGCAATTTTAATTCTGGCGACATAAATCCGGACGGCGTGATACCGCGACGAGCACACTTGTCACCAAATGCTGAAGAATTTTCGAGTCCTTGTCACCAAATGCTGAGACAGCGTAGGTTTCAGTGGCGGTAGCATTCCGGCTCGAATTTTCTTGTGAGCAACGGACTGCTTAGAGGGCTGAGGCAAGGGACTGTCATGACATTTTGGAAAACCAGAACGCATGCCGTACCTGTTCGCCACACGCCGCCAGATAGCCAGAACGTACTTTGTGACGGGTCTACTGGCTATGGGTCTTGGCACCCTCGTTGAGCCTGCTTCCGCACAGCTGAGCACTGGGTGCCAAAACATAAACGGCGATCGCAATCGCGCCTCAAGCCATAGCCGGTTTTTTTTGCTCAATCACCACCACACTTGGAAAGCGGGTAACACAATTGGCGCGATAATGCCGCGTTGTGCCTTTGTTGTAGGCGCCGTTCTGATGATCCTGAGCGTCTTTTCGAGTCCTTCATTTGCAGCAGCGGATTGCAGCTGGATGACAGTTAAGGACAGCGTCGCGACCTTCGGTGTGGGCGAGCGGTCCGGCGCTCTCGTCTGACGGGCGCGATACCGGTGAGGCTAACACTGCGCAGGTCGCAGAGTTGATATGAGGTTGTTACGCAAAGCGTTGGCTCGTGTTGTCTCTGGCTTCTGCTGTTATGTGCAGCCCAATCAGCCGTCGGATCTCTGTATGACGGTAAATATGGGCAATACGCAACTTTTGATGTATTTCGGACAGAAGTTAACTGCCTCACTCAGGGTGCAACCTGTGGGGTCTACAATTTTACAACACCTTATATCGCCCCGTTCGATAACGGGGTTAGAGCCGTTTGGGCGGCGGGGGATTATATGCAGTTTGTCCGTGGGGTAGGGAGTTCTGGCCCCGTCGGAGACCTAAACTACCCTAATGTTAAACTGATTCAGTACTCCAGTGGGGGGGTACAAAAACAAGTCGTGTCGACCGACGGCTATGTGCAGGCCCTGGGCGACGGCATTCTTTACATTGGCGTTCCCGCTAATCGGGGGGGCACGGGTTATTTTATGTCAAATACGGAGGTGTTCCCGGATCCTGATCAATGGACTCCAGGCAACCCCTACGAATGGGTAGTTGACATTAAATACCCAACCGACCCGCAGTTGGATAACTATGGTGGGTCGAACCTTTACCTCGTCTACAGCGACAGCAGGCGCTGGTGGTAGCGCGTCCTGCTCCGTCACCTCTGTTGCATCGGGCGGTAACAGTACTTGCACGGCCACGGCCGGTGCCGGATACCAGTTTAATAGTTGGACTGGCGCATGCGCTGGCCAAGGTGCCACCTGCTCGCTGACCAATATCACTAGCGACAAAACGAGTGCGGCCAGCTTCAGCCTAGTGCCAGTGGTCGTAGTTACCTACTCAGTCTCAGTGACAGCAGGAACTGGCGGCAGTGCAGCGTGCTCAGCACCATCTGTTGCATCGGGCGGGAGCAGTACTTGCACGGCCACCGCCGATGCCGAATACCAGTTTGATAGCTGGACTGGGGCATGCGACGGCCAAGGTGCCACCTGCTCGCTGACCAATATCACCAGCAATCAAAACGAGTGCGGCCAGCTTCATTGCAGTCTACGCAGCCTCAGCCACAGCAGTGCTGGTGGCGGCAGTGCATCCGGCTCAGCAGTGACCACTGCCCGCATCGGGGGGTAATGCCGACCAGCTCGACACGGCCACGGCCGATGGCCAGGGAGACCAGTCTGTGATAGCTGGACCTGGGGCAGGTGACGGCATCAAGGATAGCAGTGACAACTGCTCGCTGCTGACCAATACCGACCAGCGACGAAACGGATGGTGCCGGTCTCGGGGACGTCTGTGATGATGACCGCTTGACGGCGATGGTGACGGCATTCCGGATGAGCAGCGACAACTGCTCGCTGCTGATCAGCAATGCCGACCAGCTCGATACGGATGGTGATGGTCTCGGGGACGTCTGTGACGATGACCTTGACGGTGACGGCATCACGGATAGCAGTGACAACTGCCCGCTGGTGAGTAATGCCGACCAGCTCGATACGGATGGTGATGGTCTCGGGGACGCCTGTGACGATGACCGCGACAGTGACGGCATCATGAATAGCAAGGATAACTGTCCGCTAGTGTCTAATCCTAGTCAGTCGGACTCCCTCGACAATGGCGTGGGCGATGCCTGTGGCCCTATTGCGGTTAACACCCTTCCAAGCCCTGGACTATTCGGTCTGATTGCAATGCTGATGATTTATGCGCGGCGTCGGTTGGGACAGCACAACATCCGGGACCTTCCGCCTAGGGGTAAGCAAAAAAGCAGATTGGTCAGTCATGCAATGCAGGTAAGACCAGGTCTTGCTCAAACTGGATGACGGGGAGCCGATACAGATCGACTGTTGCTCAGCTTCAATTAGCATTGGTAGGGACCGCAGGACTTGAACCTGCGACCAATCAATTATGAGGACGGGGTAGAATCCGGCAAGACTCTTCCAAGAGTAAGAATCGTAAGGTCTTTTCTGGATACTGATTTTTGATTTCAGGCCGTCCGAACCTATCCTGAACCTTGACTGAGCTTTAGACCAACACGAATTCAGTAAGTCGAGGATTCATAACAAGGTTCTCCAACCGAACATCGAACACCGAACTGAAGCCGAACCGACCCTGTCAGTTTCGAGACTCTCTATAAGAGACGAACTAACAGCTGCTCGTCTTCGAGTGGCTCGATATCATGAGCACTCATTACAATGTGATCCTCAGCGTTTAACTGGCACGTTTTGATTCTTCCACCAGCGTAAACCTCAACAACTCTATAGCCCTTCTTGTTTCCCTAACTGAATTAATCACGTCATCGTTTCTAATAGATCCCTGAGTGCTAGTGCTGACCTGCCTTGTCCTTAGCTCGCTGGAATTGTGGGCCTTTTTTCTTGTCGCTTAATGTTGAAAAGGGCATGAATAGGAACTCGCGAATTGACCGCGGTTCATGGACTTCTTCTATTCCAACCTGCGGCCATTCATCATTTCTAGGATGATAGATCGTTTTGAACACAAAGTCCCAAAGTGCCGAGCTGCTTCCAAAATTACGATCGAAATGCCTTGGCTCTATTGAATGATGTATGCGGTGAAAGCGGTTATCTGGGACTAAATATCTAAACCAGCCAAAGTGAACCTTGGTGGCGCTGTGTTC
>CAJJBO010000003.1 GCA_905182485.1 uncultured Luminiphilus sp. | reverse complement strand
GATGAGAGACATGAATATCGCGTATCGCTCCAGCGGCGGAACGCAGACCTGACCATATGCCCCACGATTCCAGCAGTGACACAGAATGTAAATTGAGTGCAGAGCCCCGCGTATCGAGTGGATTAGGTGACCCCGATCGAAAGGGACTGGCCTCCAACAACACAATGTCTGAATCAGGATTCTCACAGGCGATAGCAATGGCGAACGAGAGCCCCGCTAGCCCCCCACCCAGAATCAGCACCTGCGAATGAGAGTTCATGGCGTCCCTGACATCAGCGCTTCAATCTCGTCGGCATCCGTCGGAACGTCGCCGGTCATTACGTCGCATCCTGTCTCAGTCACCGCCACATCATCCTCTATTCGCACCCCGATGCCACGCCACCGCTTGGCAACGCGCGTGTTGTCAGGCGCGACGTAAATACCAGGTTCGATGGTCATGACCATTCCCGCCTCTAACTGCCGCCAACGCCCACCCACGCGATAGTCCCCCACGTCGTGAACATCCAGACCCAGCCAATGGCCGCTCGATGCATATAAAAGTCGCGATAAGCTTCTGATTTGATCAAATCGCGCTCCTGACCTTTCAGTAAACCCAGCTTAATGAGTCCCCGGGTAATCACCCGTACGGTGGCATCGTGGGGCTGATTCCACGTGTTACCGGGTTTGACCTTGGCAATCGCGGCATGCTGCGCCGCCAACACGACGTCATACAGAGCGCGTTGCTCCGGGGAAAAACGACCGCTGACCGGAAAGGTGCGGGTAATGTCAGCCGCATAACCCTCGTATTCGCAGCCGGCGTCAATCAACACCAAATCACCGCCGCGCATGCGCGCGTTGTTTTCTGTGTAATGCAGTACGCAGGCATTAACGCCTGAACCCACAATGGAGTTGTAGGCAGGAAAACGTGCGCCATGCTCTGCAAAAGTATGCTGAATAGACGCTTCAAGGTGGTATTCGTATCGTCCCGCACGACACTCGCGCATGGCACGAATGTGCGCTTCAGCGCTGATCTCACCTGCTTTGCGCATCACGCGCAGTTCGGCAGCGGACTTGATCAAGCGCTGCTCATGCAGCAGAAAAGCAATTGTCAGTGAAGTCGGCAGGGGGCGCCGCCCCGCTCCGCGCGAGGCGTCGGATCTGATTTACCCAACCCATCACCCGCTGATCAAAATGATCATCGTGGCCCATCGAGTAGTAGATCCGATTCGTTCCCTCAATGAGACCAGGAAGAATTTCATCGAGATCATCAATAGGAAAAGCATCATCGAGCCCCAGATACGCTATCGCGCCCTCCGGTCCCAGTCGATAACCATTCCAAAGCTCCATGTCGGGGTCGCGCTCTCGACAAAACAAGATCACCTGACCCTGCCGGCGACCCGGTAGGAGGACCAACACTGCCTCAGGCTCCTCGAATCCTGTTAAGTAAAAGAGATCGCTATTCTGCCGAAACGGATATTCGGTATCTCGGCTCCGAGTGACCTCCCGCGCACCAGGGATGATCGCAATACTGTTCTTGTCCATCATAGACATCAGTTTTTTACGGCGACGCGTAAACTCAGCTTTGGTGATCTTCAAGATCAGTCTCCTGTAGCGCTTGTGCTTCCATCACGGTGTTGATGGCGGCAAACCGTAAGTATTCGATGATGTCATCCAGTTGTCGCTCTGACGTTTCAGAATCAGACTCCTCAGTATCGACTTGCGCGATAGCAGCGATATCTTTCAGCGCCTCAGCCGTTAAGCCCGCAACAGGCTGACCCGCTGCTTCGCGAATCGTGATCCCTTGTGTGAAGCCCGATAAAAACCCCGTACTCCACTCAGAAACGGATAATAAGCGTTCTTCTAAGGCATCATCGTCTGGCGGCAACATCGGTTGAAAGGTGTAATCTGCATCCTCAATAGCCGACAAGGTCGCAAGACTCAAGCGGGAGATAAAGTCGACCAAATCCCCTGTTAACTCGACCGCCAATGCTTTTTCCAATGCCGCCACGGTCGACGAAAAATGTTGCTCCGTGCGCGGGCTAAATCCCGCCGCCAGCAAACCCACCATACCGCCATGAAGCGCAGACGGATTAATAGTCAGGCCCGCATTGAAAAGGCTGTCTGCCGCCTCTTCCCAATGAGGCATATCTTCGAATGCGCCCAGTGCGTCGAATAACAAAATAATGCCATCCCTAATTGTCGGTAATTGAAACCTTATTCATCGATGATGACGCAACGCTACTTCCTAAAATAGCCCGTCGTCATCTCAGTTGTGTTGCCGTGCATTGACCCGGTGAAACAACGCGCATTATAGTGCTTGCTTCTAACTGACATAGTGTACATGCCGTGGCTGAAAACCTCATACAGGCGCTGGAAACAAAAGTGACTGACCTCATTGAGCTGAGCCGCGAGTTAAACCGAGAAAATCGTGCCTTGAAGCTGCGCACTGCAGAGCTGCAAAAAGAGCGCCGCGAGTTATTGGAACGGCAACGTCAAGCTAGCGAGCACGTTGAGACGTCTTTGGCCAGATTGCGGTCTTTGGATGGTACTGCATGAGCCGCTCTAACACCGTCAGCGTCGATATCCTCGACAAGGAGTATCAAGTCGCTTGCCCCCGCTGACGAGGAGTCAGCGCTCACCACCGCCGCTCGTTACCTCGATCAGCACATGCGAGATATCCGCTCCACGGGAAAAGTCATTGGTTTAGAGCGCGTCGCCATTATGGCAGCACTGAATATCAGCCACGAGCTGCTCGCGCTTAAGGGTGGCGAACAATCCACGCAAAACAGTGAAGAACAGCAGCGGCTGTCAGCACTGAATAGCCAGCTGGACGAGGTGCTCTATCAGTTGCGGCAGCTCGAGATTAACTGAAGCCAAGAATCCGCTATACTCCGCATGGCCTGTTGTATGCGCCAGACGATTTGTCCTCGAGCCGATAATGCAGTACCCGGAGAGCACCTCCGTGGCGGTTGAGCAAGCCTGGTCTAAGCCGGGAAGCCTGAAGCCACGAGGTGGTCACCACCTTGAGCCGCAAGGGTTCAAGGGCCTATTCGTCAGCGGTACCGTGGGTCATTTTATTCGCAAGTGGGGCGTAGCCTCGCGATGGCGCGCGAGTGGCGCACCCCCACCACGTTACAGGGTTGCACCCCTGCAAGCTCCACCATCCGCCACGGGCGCTTTCGATGGCTGACCTCAAGGCAGAGAAAACAGCGTTGCGGGGCGCTCTGCGGAGCACGCGGGATCAGCTGACAGACGAGCAACGACATCTTGCATGCCAAAGCGCCCACAAACATCTCAAAGACTGGTCCGTCTGGGAATCAGCAGGCGTCATTGCCAGCTATTTACCGCATCAGTCAGAATTCGACCCGTCCGGGCTGCTGGCACATAGGCGCCCTGGAGCTCAGGTAGCCTGCCCCCGAGTCGTCGGCACCACGCTGAACTTTCATTTGTGGCAAGACGGTGATGCAACCGAGACAACACTAGGCGGCGTTCGTCAACCAGTGGCCTCTGCCACACCCGTCTCAATCGAGACCATTGATCTTTTTATCACGCCACTGCTGGGTTGTGGGCGCACCGGCATGAGACTGGGTTACGGAGGAGGGTTTTATGATCGACTCTTTGTCACGGCACGCGGGTTTCGGCTAGGGGTAGGCTTTGCGCAACAACACGTCAGCGACTGGCAAGCAGAAGCACACGATAAACCTTTGAACGGCTTCTTGAGTGACTCTGAGCTGGTGCTTTTTCGTTCTGGGCACTAGCTTGGCGGCGCCAAAAATAGAGCTCAAACGACCCGCATTTATCGTCGTATCGCTAGGGCATTTATCCTGTTGTTGGGCGGCCTAAATACTCGCGATAAGCCGGATTATCCGTCTCTTCCCAAAACCGATAACCCAATCGAGACAGTGCTTTTTTGAGCACAGGACGCTTGCTGGGTGGCACTTGCATGCCCACTAGTATCCGGCCAAATGCAGATCCATGGTTCCGGTAATGAAACAAGGAAATACTGAATTCATTCCCCAGCGCGTCGAGGAACTGCAGCAAGCTCCCGGGACGCTCCGGAAACTCAACTCGAAACACCATTTCGTCGGCAATTTCAGGAGAAACTCTGCCCCCGATCATATGACGCAGATGCAGCTTAGCGGTCTCGTTGTCCGTCATATCCAATACCCGATATCCCTTGCGCTCCAGTACTGACTGCAATGCGGACACCCCCTCGTCATCCGGCGTCACAGTCAGCCCCACAAAGACCCGCGCCTCTCCCGACATTTCGTACCGATAGTTAAATTCCGTGATATTGCGCTTACCAATTGCGCTGCAAAAAGTGCGGAAGGCGCCCGCACGCTCAGGAATGGTGACGCTCAATATTGCCTCACGACGCTCGCCAATTTCAGTGCGCTCAGAGATGTAGCGCAGCCGATCAAAATTAGTATTGGCGCCGCTGACAGTCGCTGCCATCATTTTTCCGGTAATGGCGTGGGCTTCAGCAAACTTTTTCATGCCTGCTACCGCCAATGCGCCTGCCGGCTCGGCAATGGCGCGTGTGTCTTCAAAAATATCTTTCACTGCGGCACAGATTTCGTCTGTGGAAACCGTCATCACCTCGTCAACACACTCACGGATCACCCGAAACGTTTCTTTGCCCACTTGAGCCACCGCACAACCGTCTGCAAATAAGCCCACTTCACGCAACGTGACCCGACGACCTTTGTTGAGTGCTGCTTGAGTACAGGCGGCATCTTCAGGCTCGACACCAATGATCCGCGTATTGGGCCATGTATATCGAAGATAAGCGGCCATACCGGCCAACAAACCGCCTCCGCCACAACAAATAAAGACATAATCAAGCGGACCAGGTGCTTGTCTCACCAACTCCATCGCCACCGTGCCCTGACCCGCTATCACATCGGGATCATCAAAAGGATGAATAAAAGTAAGGCCCTGCGTGGCTACCAGCTCAGCTGCACGAACCGCCGCCTCATCAAACGTGTCGCCGAAGAGTACGACTCTCGCACCGCGAGCACGCACCGCATCAACCTTAATAGCGGGGGTGGTCACTGGCATAACAATAGTCGCTTTGATACTGAGCTTTTGTGCAGCCAGGGCAACGCCTTGGGCGTGATTACCGGCCGACGCTGCCACCACACCCGCTTGGCGCGCCGACTCATCGAGCCGACTCATTTTGTTGTAGGCGCCGCGGCATTTGAAAGAAAAGACGGGCTGCAGGTCTTCTCTTTTCAGCCAGACCTGATTATTCAATCGCGACGATAAGAGCGGCGCTACCTCTAACGGCGTCTCACGGGCCACGTCGTACACCCGGGCGTTTAGTATTTTCTTGATGTAAGAGTGTGGCATGACCCAACAGCTTCTCAGAAAAGCTAAGTACTATAGAACTTTAGCACCAACATGGCACGGGCCGTTCTTGGCAAAATGGCCGGTGCCATTGTGGATGAGACGATCTCAGTGTGCGTAGCGCACTTGCATGGCATCGAGTGTCATCGGCCGTATTTTAGACGCGTTACCCGCCGCACCAAATGACTCGTAACGGTCGACACAAATTGCTTTCATGGCTTCCTGACTGGCCGCCAGATATTTTCGGGGATCAAACTCCGCCGGATGTGCTGTTAAAAATCGTCGGATAGCGCCCGTTGAAGCCAGCCGAAGATCCGTATCAATATTGACTTTACGGACCCCGTGCTTGATGCCTTCCACTACCTGCTCAACCGGCACACCATACGTCTCTGGAATCTCACCGCCGTTTTCATTGATGATTGCCAGCCAATCTTGCGGCACGGCGGAAGAACCATGCATGACTAAGTGGGTATTGGGAATACGTGCGTGAATCGCTTTAATGCGATCCATCGCGAGGATATCACCGGTCGGTGGGCGCGTGAATTTATAGGCCCCGTGACTGGTGCCACAGGCAATTGCCAGTGCATCTACACCGGTATCAGTCACAAATTGAGCAGCCTCCTCAGGGTCTGTAAGTAGTTGGTCATGGCTTAATATACCCACCGCACCAATACCATCCTCTTCACCCGCTTCTCCCGTTTCCAGGGACCCAAGACATCCAATTTCGCCTTCTACTGACACACCACAAGCGTGCGCCATTGCAACGACTTGCCGCGTGACACTGGCGTTATAATCGTAATCCATCGGCGTTTTACCATCTTCCCCCAGAGACCCGTCCATCATCACCGAACTAAAGCCCAACTGGATCGATCGCTGGCAGACACCCGCTGACATGCCGTGGTCTTGATGCACAACAACCGGAATATGTGGAAATTCTGTCATGGCCGCCTCCATGAGTGCGCGCAAAAATGGCGCGCCCGCATACTTTCGAGCGCCGGCACTTGCCTGCATGATTACCGGCGAATCCGTTTCATCTGCCGCCTCCATAATGGCGCGCGTTTGCTCGAGGTTGTTCACATTAAAAGCGGGCACGCCATAGCCGCACTCCGCAGCGTGGTCCAGTAATTGCCTTAAGCTGATCAGCGCCATTTCTGTTCTCCTATTTGTCTTTTAGTCTTGCGCGCGTTCGATTAGCACTGCCACTGCGGGCAGCATTTTGCCTTCGACATATTCTAAAAACGCGCCGCCACCTGTCGAGATATACGATATGTTATCCGCGACACCAAATTGATCGATCGCGGCTAACGTGTCGCCGCCGCCAGCCAACGAAAAGCTCGCGCTCTCTGCAATCGCACCAGCCAGCACACGAGTGCCTGCCGCAAAGGCCTCTTGTTCAAAAACACCCAGCGGGCCATTCCACAACACTGTCGCCGCACTGTGAATCCGGCTTGCGATCTCAGCCGCCGTACTCGGTCCCACATCGAGGATCATGTCGTCAGCCGTCACATTAGCTGCCAGCTTAATCTCAGCATGTTGAGGCGCATCAATACCTGGGGCGACGATGACGTCTATCGGTAATGGGATATCCACCCTGTCCATCAATTCGCGGGCGATATCTAAGAGATCCCATTCGCATAACGATTGGCCAACGGGATAACCGGCAGCAGCCAAGAACGTATTCGCAATGCCGCCACCCACAATCAAACTGTCGCAGCGCGCTGCCAGCTCCCCTAAAACGGCCAGCTTGGTAGAGACCTTGGACCCTCCCACCACGGCGATCATCGGTTGTTGCGCGCTGGTTAATGCGCGCTCTAATGCGGTCAACTCAGCGTGGAGCAGTGGACCGGCACAGGCCACTGGCGCGTGCCTCGCTACCCCATGGGTAGAGGCTTGCGCACGATGTGCCGTTCCAAACGCATCCATTACAAAAATATCGCACAAAGCGGCATAAGCGGCCGCCAAACTATCCTCGTTTGCCGCTTCTCCAGGGTTAAACCGCACGTTCTCCAACAGCACGACATCACCCGGTAAGGGGGCTACCTGACGCCAGTCTTTAGCCAGCAAAACGTCACGACCCAGCAGCTCTGCCAAGCGCGTTGCGATGGGCGCCAAAGAGGCTTCCTCGCGCCACTCTCCCTCAAGGGGCCGGCCTAAATGTGACATCAATATCACCGCCGCACCTTGCTCTAACGCCGCTAAGATGGAGGGAACAGCGGCTCCCAATCGGGCATCATTGGTAATCACGCCATCGCGAAGTGGGACATTAAGATCCTCTCGAATCAGCACGCGCTGCCCTGCAAGCGCCAGGTCCGTCATCAGTTTCATCGTGCATTTCCTCGCACGGCACTGTGTGATGCCTCGATCTTTGCTTGCCATGCCAGCGCCACATCAATCATACGGCTGGCATACGCCCACTCATTGTCAAACCAAATCAAGATTTTGACCAGCCGTCCCGCGGCAACTTGTGTTTGTTTGGCATCGACAATCGCCGAGGCGGCCTCACCCACAAAATCGCAAGAGGCTAAAGGCTCAAGAGAGTAATCCAGCACCCCCGCTAATGCGCCCTCTGCCGCGGTGCGAAGCGCCGTATTAACATCCTCACTCGTGCAAACACGATCCGTCGCCACCGTCAGCTCAATCGCCGATACCTTGGTAGTAGGGACTCTGAGCGCGTGCGCAGATAACTTGCCCGACAAGTATGGCAATATGCGCTCGATACCCACTGCCAGCCCCGTATCAACAGGAATGATGGATTGCGATGCAGCGCGCGTTTTGCGCAAATCTGTATGGTGGTAGGCATCCAGCACCGGCTGGTCATTCATCAGAGAATGAATAGTCGTAATGGTCGCGGCTTCAATACCTACCGCGCGATTGAGCGTTGCCAAGACAGGAACGACCGCATTCGTCGTACAAGAAGCAGCCGATACGACCGTCATGTCTGCTGACAGCGCATCACTATTCACGCCATAAACGATGGTCTCATCGACATCTGATTCCGCTGGCTGTGAAAACAGGACGCGTGAAGCGCCGGCCTGCAGGTGTTGCTCTGCGGTAATGCGGTCGGTGAAGGCGCCCGTGCACTCCAACACCAGATCAATCTGGTGTTGCCGCCAAGGCAGCATGGCGACGTCGGCAACATGACTTAGTGGCACCGATAATTGATCAATGACAAGAGACGATGCCGATCGCGCGATCTCTCCCGGATACCGTCCATAATTGGAGTCATAGCGCGCGAGATGCACCACCGTATCGGCATCAGCAATTTCGTTGATGGCAGCTAGAGTGAGCTTCGCTCGGGCGTCCTCACGGGACGCGTACACTCTTAACAGTGTCCGACCCACTCGACCAAAGCCGTTAATAGCAAAACGCATTGTCAATCGAGGATCACTTCCTCGACGGCAGCAACCACGTTGTCTACTGTCAGGCCAAAGTGCTGATAAAGCGCCGGAGCGGGAGCGGATTCACCGTAAGTGGACATGCCCACAACACGGCCATCCAGTCCCACGTACTTATACCAAGCATCAGTATGGCCAGCCTCGACGGCTACTCTCGCGAGCACCTCACTGGGTAGAACCATTTCTCGGTACCCCGCTTCCTGAGCATCGAACAGTGCCGTACAAGGCATGGATACGACCCTCACACCCCTCCCGGCAGCCGTCAGCTGCTCGGCCGCCGTAACCGCTAACCCCACCTCTGAACCGGTCGCGATGAGCACAGCGTCTAATGGGCCTTGCTCGGCCACCAGTGTGTAACCGCCGCGGTGCGCGCCGGCGACCTGTTCTGCCGTTTTAACCTGAGCAGGCAATGTCTGACGAGAAAACACCAATGCGCTAGGGCCCGACTCCCGCATCAATGATTGCTTCCACGCAATCGCCGATTCAGCCGCGTCACAGGGACGCCAGGTATGCAGATTAGGCGTCGCCCGCAGCGCCGTTAACTGCTCTACCGGTTGGTGAGTGGGGCCATCCTCGCCAAGGCCAATTGAGTCATGCGTGAAAACATAAATGACACGCTTGCCCATTAACGCGGACATACGAATGGCGTTACGCGCATACTCCATGAAAATCAGGAAGGTCGCGCCGTAAGGAATAAAGCCTCCATGCAAAGCAACGCCATTCATAATGGCGGCCATCGCAAATTCTCGCACACCGTAATACACATAATTGCCGCTGGCGTCCTCAGCCGAGATACCTGATGCACCCGACCACAGCGTCAAGTTCGACCCTGCAAGATCTGCTGAGCCACCCAATAGTTCAGGCAAATAGGGCCCCAGTGCATTTAAAGCCTGCTGAGACGCCTTGCGCGAGGCAATATCAGCACCTGCAACAACGCACTCATCGATATACGCGTCCACTTGCTGCGGGAAAATCACGCGGTAATGCGCCTGCCAAACGCCGCAGAAGCTCATCCGCTAAATCCGAATGAGCTGCCCGGTATGCATCAAATTGCGCACCCCATTCTGACTCTAACGATGCGCCCTTTGCTCTCCCATCCCACGCTTCGCGAATCACATCAGGAATCTCAAAAGGCGCGTGCTGCCAGCCGAGCGCCTCGCGTGTGAGCGCAATTTCCTTGTCGCCCAGTGGCGCCCCGTGACAGCCCTCGGTGCCCTCCTTATTTGGGCTGCCTTTGCCAATAACGGTTTGGCAACAAATCAGCGAAGGTCGATCATGCTCCGCCTTTGCTGCAATGAACGCCGCTTCGATCGCATCAGGATCGTGGCCATCTACAACCGGAATCACATGCCAGCCATAGGCCGCGAAACGCTGCGGCGTATCATCGGTAAACCAACCCTCAACCTCACCGTCAATTGAAATACCGTTGTCGTCATAAACAGCAATCAGCTTGCCAAGGCCCAACGTTCCCGCCAATGAGCATGCCTCGTGAGATATCCCTTCCATCAGGCAGCCATCACCCAGGAAAGCCCATGTGTGATGATCCACCACACCGTGCCCCTCTCGGTTAAATTGTGCCGCCAACGTTTTTTCAGCAATCGCCATGCCGACAGCATTTGCCAGCCCCTGACCAAGCGGACCCGTTGTGGTTTCGACACCGGGGGTATACCCATACTCTGGGTGTCCTGGCGTTTTACTGTGTAACTGTCGAAAGTTTTTTAAGTCGTCAGTTGTCAGGTCGTAACCGGTCAAATGGAGCAGCGAATAGATCAACATCGATCCATGGCCATTTGATAAAACAAAGCGGTCTCTATTTGGCCATTGTGGGTTAGCCGGGTTATGGCGCAATACTTTATTCCACAGCACCTCGGCAATATCTGCCATACCCATCGGAGCACCAGGGTGACCGCTGTTGGCGGCCTGTACGGCATCCATTGCTAGGGCACGGATAGCGTTGGCCAATTCTATTTGAGCGGGCATGAAAACTCCGGGATCACAGGGCGAGCCGTATTGTCCGCGATGCCGGCCTGATGGGCAAATATCGCTAATCAACTCGCATCAAACGCCAGTGTCTCTCGCCGATATCCGGGCGCTGCAACCCGAGTCCCATGAAATCAATAAGAGGGAAACAGGATGAGTAAGCCCTCTTCAGGCGTGACTTCCGCTCATGGCTCCAACGGATCAGGTATCGCGAAAGGGGGGATACCAAAATAAATTGACCCTTATTGTCTACGAGAGGCCCATTAAAGTGAGTAGAATCAAAGCTGCGCACGTCATCGGTTTTCGCTTCGCTTAGCGCATCAACGCCTCCGAGTGCCTTTTCACTTCATGATCTGATACTGAGGCCTGTCGTGAAGGGCATCCGTAGCGACTACGGACTATCTCACGACAACGTCGAACCGCACACTACTTCTACCCCAGCTGGCGTGCCTAACAGCAATACATCAGCTGGCCGATTGGCAAATAGCCCATTACATACGACACCGGCCATCTGATTAATGCGAGTTTCTATCTCTAGAGGATTGCTAATATGCAAACCATGAACATCTAAAATCAAATTGCCATTATCGGTAATCGTCTGTTCACGCCACACAGGTTGCCCACCCAACCGCGCCAATGCACGGGCAACATGACTCCTCGCCATAGGAATCACCTCAACGGGTAAGGGAAAGTCCCCCAACACGTGAACCAGCTTGCTCGCGTCTGCGATACAAATAAACTCCTCCGACGCGGCGGCGACAATCTTTTCTCGCGTTAATGCCGCGCCACCCCCTTTGATCAGCACCAACTGCTCATTGGCCTCGTCTGCGCCGTCGACATAGACATCTAGCGGTCCGACACTGTTGAGATCCATCACGGGCAGACCGAGCTCTTCTAGCAAGGCAGCCGAGCGTTCTGAGCTGGCAACGGTTGCCTCGATGCGCGAGCGGATAGCCGGCAGGGTGCGAATAAAACACTCAGCAGTAGTGCCAGTACCGATGCCCAATAGCAGTCGGTCGTTATGACGCGCTGCAACGCGCTCCAGTGCGGCCTCGGCCACTTGTTCCTTTAACGCTTGTTGATCCACACGTGCTCCCAATAGCGGCTTGGTAATGACTGGTAAACGAGTATAGCCCCGGGAGCGCCCAGCAGGGATCCAGACCGCCAAGTCTATATTCATCAAAATATTTAGATAAATGGGTAGCGCAGTGGTAGCCTTAGCCCATGAACGCCGCTTCAACCATCGTTCCGATCAATCCTCCCAGTCGGACCCCACGCTCACAAGAACCGCTTCACGCGCTGTTCAGTGCTGCTGGACACCCATTAAGAATGGGTATTTTGAGGGTGCTAAAAGCCGAATCGTTCAGCGTTTCGGAGCTGTGCGATCTGTTTTCGATGCGCCAAAGTGCCTTGAGCCACCACCTTAAAATCCTGGCGGAAGCTAACCTATTAAGCCGGCGACCTGAGGGGACTGCTACTTTCTACCGTCGGCAACTGCCCGAAGGTCCGCACGAAAGTTTGCGGCAAACCATGTTCGACGATATCGATCAAGAACCCCTCGGGCATGACGTGGTGCTGGGACTGCAAAGAGTGCAACGTCAACGTGAGGCGCACTCGGCAACTTTTTTTCGTGAGCATGGCGAACAGTTTAAACGTCATCAGGAATCCATCGCATCTTGGGAGGACTATAGCCGCGCAACGCTTCACTTACTCGACAGAGCGGGAGACTTTAGCGGCAACAAAATCCTTGAAGTCGGCCCCGGTGACGGGCGTTTGCTGCCCGCGCTGTCAAAACGAGGAGCCGCTATTGTCGCGCTCGATAATGCTCAAGAAATGCTCGGCACCGCAAAAAAAACACGCTAGCGCGTTAGGCAATGTTCAATTTTGTTTTGGTGAACCCGCCTCGCTGACGGATCATGCAGGCGCTTTCTCGGCGGCAGTCGTCAACATGGTGCTTCACCACGTGCCTGATCCCGAGAGACTTATTTTAGAGGTGGCGCGATTGTTGGCACCAAGTGGGCATCTCGTTGTGAGCGAACTCTGCCCACACGATCAGGCATGGGCACGCGAGCACTGCGGCGATTTATGGTTAGGACTCGATCCAAACGCACTCCACATCTGGGCGGCCGCGGCCGGCCTGGAGCGCAACGCAGAGCTCTTCTTCGGTCAAAGAAACGGCTTTCAAATACAGATCCAACATTTTATCCGTCACTAAACCCAACGTTAGGAACACACATTATGAGTGAGTACTCTCTCTTTACGTCTGAGTCAGTCTCCGAGGGACACCCAGATAAAATGGCCGATCAAATTTCGGATGCCATTTAGATTATCTTCTTAAGCGAGATAAAGATGCACGCGTCGCGGTAGAGACCATGGTCAAGACGGGTATGTGTATCGTGGCGGGCGAGGTCACCACTTCGGCCACTATGGACCTGGAAGAGACCATTCGTCAGACCATACTGGGCATTGGATATGATAGCTCGGACGTCGGCTTCGACGGCGCTCCTGCGCAGTGATCAATGCCATTGGACAGCAGTCGGCGGATATTGCCCTAGGCACCCATGAGGCAGATGAAGCCAGCCAAGGCGCCGGCGACCAAGGACTCATGTTCGGGTTTGCCTCGGACGAGACTGAGGTGTTAATGCCGGCGCCGATCCACTACGCGCATCGACTGGTTGAGAAACAAGCTGAACTTCGTAAATCAGGGGCCCTACCTTGGCTGCGCCCCGACGCAAAGAGCCAAATTACGATGCGATATTCAGCTGATGGCAAACCCGAACGCGTAGAGGCCGTGGTCCTCTCGACGCAGCATGACCCTGACATCTCACAGGCCGATCTTCGCGAAGCAGTTCGCAGGGAGATTATTGAATCGACCTTGCCGGCAGAGTGGCTACACAGCGATACCCTGTTTCACATCAACCCAACCGGTAATTTTGTGATCGGCGGCCCACAGGGAGACTGCGGGCTAACCGGAAGAAAGATCATTGTCGACACTTATGGGGGCATGGCTCGGCATGGTGGCGGTGCGTTCTCGGGTAAGGACCCCTCTAAGGTGGATCGCTCCGCCGCTTATGCAGGTCGTTATGTGGCGAAAAATATCGTCGCGGCTGGGCTTGCTCGTCGTTGTGAAGTGCAGGTTTCTTATGCCATTGGCGTGGCAGAGCCCACCTCTATCTCAGTCAACACCTTTGGTACCGGGGCAATTGCTGACGACGCGATCGAGTCGCTGATCCGCGAGCACTTTGATCTCCGACCCAAAGGCCTTATTAATATGCTCAATCTAAAACGCCCCATCTATCGTACTACTGCCGCTTACGGACATTTTGGCCGCACAGGGGATGCCTTTACTTGGGAACACACTGACCACGCAGAAGCACTTCGTGCGGCTTCAGGACGATAATGAATCAATTGATCAAAAGAGAGACGATGCTATGAACACTGCTGTTGAGCAAACTGTATTTGCTGATTATAAAGTCGCGGACATTCATTTGGCCGACTGGGGTCGACGTGAATTGGAAATTGCCGAGAACGAGATGCCCGCGTTGATAGCGCTGAGGGAGCATTATCGCGATGCTCAGCCACTGGCCGGCGCTAAGATCTTGGGCTGCATTCACATGACGATTCAGACGGGCGTGCTCATTGAGACGCTGGTCGCGCTCGGCGCAGAGGTTCGCTGGTCATCTTGCAATATTTTCTCTACCCAAGATCATGCAGCCGCCGCTATCGCTGCTGCAGGAATTCCGGTTTTTGCCTGGAAAGGCGAAACGGAAGAGGAATATGAGTGGTGTATCGAGCAAACTATTCTTGCAGACGGTAAACCGTGGGATGCGAATATGGTGCTCGATGATGGTGGCGACCTCACTGGGATGCTGCACGAGCAATATCCTGAAATGTTGGCACGCATTCATGGTGTCACTGAAGAAACCACAACAGGCGTGCACCGTCTCTATGAAATGCTTGCCAATGGCGAACTGAAAGTGCCAGCAGTGAATGTCAACGACGCGGTTACTAAAAGTAAAAATGATAATAAGTACGGCTGTCGTCATTCTTTATACGATGCCATCAAACGTGGCCTTGATCACTTACTAGCAGGCAAGCGCGCCCTCGTGATTGGTTATGGTGACGTCGGCAAAGGGTCGGCTCAATCACTTCGACAAGAAGGGATGATTGTGCGGGTCACTGAATGCGATCCCATTTGCGCCATGCAAGCCTGCATGGATGGTTTTGAGGTGGTGTCGCCCTTCAACGGCGGTGTCGATGACGGCACAGACGGCAGCGTCAATGCCGATTTGCTCGGCGCCACTGATTTGTTGGTCACTGCCACTGGCAACTACAACGTCTGCACTGCGCCCATGCTGCGCGCTCTCAAATCAACAGCAGTGGTGTGCAATATTGGACACTTTGACAATGAGATTGATACCGCCTACATGCGCGCAGAGTGGCAGTGGGAAGAGATCAAGCCCCAAGTGCATAAGATCATCCGCGACAGCGCCAGTAACGACCACCTTTTGCTCTTGTCAGAAGGCAGACTGGTCAACCTAGGCAATGCCACGGGCCATCCCTCACGCATCATGGACGGCTCTTTCGCTAATCAGGTATTAGCGCAAATTCACCTCTATGAAAAGAAGTTTGCCGACCTACCAGAAGACGCACGCCAAGATGCCATTGCAGTAGAGGTGTTGCCAAAGCACCTCGATGAGCAAGTCGCCGCATTGATGGTACAAGGCTTTGGCGGGGTCATGACGCAACTGACAACAAAGCAGGCGGACTACATTGGTGTCGGCGTCAGTGGCCCCTTTAAAGGGGACTCGTATAAGTATTAAGGTAGGGGCCCAGCTCACCAAGGCGCAGGATTGATTCGCCTTGGTGAGACGCTGTCGTTCTCGCTAATACAGCAAAAATGACCAGGGTCTTTTATGCGAACCCCTAGAATTTTTTCAGACCAACCGCTGCTCGCCGGAGCGGAAGTGGTTTTAAACGAACATGCAGCACAATACCTTGGCAAAGTCCTCCGCGCTCGCGTTGGTGACAATGTCATCTTATTTGATGGGCAGGGGCAGCAAGCCTCGGCAAGCATCAAAGCCATTACCAAACAATCGATATCGGTATTGCTTGGCGCCGTTAACACTCCGCAAACCGAATCCCTTCTGCAGTCTCACCTAGGGCTGTGCTTGAGTAAGGGTGACCGCTTCGATTGGGCCATTCAGAAAGCAACCGAACTGGGTGTCACTAGCATCTCGCCGCTTTATAGCACTCGCGTCGATTTCATCGTCCCCCCAGAGCGAGTAGCAAAGCGGCTCTCCCACTGGCAACACATTGTCACCAGCGCCTGCGAACAATCAGGACGGGTCCGTATCCCTAACGTTAATGCGCCCACCTCACTGACAAACTGGGTGTCGGAAACGGTGGCAGACGTTAAATTGGTGCTGCATTGTGACGTGCACAGTGCGCCACTGCTTGCAGCCAAACCACAGTCGGTCGCACTGCTCATCGGGCCTGAGGGTGGCCTGACCGATGAAGAGGTGGCCACGGCCGAGCGACATCACTTTCAGCCGTGGCAGCTGGGGCCGCGCATTCTCAGAACAGAGACCGCACCCGTGGTTGCCCTCTCTGTCATTGGCGCCCAATGGGGCGACATGGCTCAATGATCACTCAGCGCGCCAAGCATCTCGGCCAACCGTAGCCTGCGACATTACTCCTGCTCACCCCTTTGATGCCGTGCCCACACCCACTCGAGCCAGCACCCTGCTGCGTTGAGATAATGGCTGGTTCGAGGCGAATGAAAAATTTCAAACGCGTGCTGCGCTCGGGGCAATTCCGCATACACCACAGGCGCCGCTGCAATGGGGCTGAGCTCCGCAACAAATCGCCTAACCTCTTCTACCCAAACCAGTGAATCGTGCGTACCTTGGACAATGAACATCGGCGGGGCGGCCTCGACAACACCCGGGCGATGTATCCAAGAGATCGGCGAACCATCCTCGTAAATAGCCGGCGCCTCCTCACGGGACTGCTGGATAATGCGCTGAGCAATAAATGAATCCATCTTGGATTGCTGTCGAATGCCGTGACGGTTGGTCAAATCCACAACGGGGTACAACGCTAGCACGCCTTGAATCGCCGTATCAAAGTGCTCAAAACCGGTCTGCCAGTCCGCATGATTCGGCGTTAAACCTGCCAGTAACGACAAATGGCCACCAGCAGAGCCGCCTGTCACTACAATAAAATTGGGGTCGCCGCCATACTCAGCAATATTGTCCTTTACCCAGGTAATCGCTTTTTTAACATCGACCATTTGCGCCGGAAAAGCCGACCGGGGTGCCAGGCGATAATTGATCGACACCCCCACCCACCCCGATTCCACCATGCGATGCAAAAGCGGTTGCGCCTGCTCGGATTTGTGCCCCACCATCCACGCCCCACCATGCACCTGCAACAGTACGGGGCGACGTTCACCAGCGGCGACTGGAACATACACGTCTAGTAGGCCGCGCTTACCCGATTCTGTATAGGGGAGGCTCCGGACGTATCGCACGCCGGGGCGCTTGAACCGAAACGGCCACTGCCACTCTTTGCTGTGCACCTGAGTCGTAATCTTAGCGCGCCGAGAAAGGGGTATTTGCTCCAGAAAATCGACGCCGAGTGTCATTCGCAATGAACGGCTAAAGGTGGCGCCCGCATCAAATGCGTCTCGTAAAAATACTGCCAACAACACCCACGTAGCGAGGAAAAGCGATAGGCCCCAACTAAAGCCCGCGGTGTCGGTCCCTGCAATCAGCACCCACGCGGCCACAAAAACCACTTGGAGGCCGATACACCAAATGGCGAGCTCGCCCGTTATCCATCCGACAAAAAACCACAACCAAACTGCCCAGCCGATTGCCCGCACCCTCAACACTGCTGTGATCGCGCACAGCAGACTGATACAGGCGACGACGACAAAAAAACCATCCATAATGCAACGAACCTCAATCAAAAAATGCACAGCTTCGGCTGCCCGGGAAGCTTGCGGGGATTCGCTGCGAATCGCAAGATAGTAGCCCTCGGCCTAAAAGGATCCAGAAATGAGTCTCAACCTCGGCGTCGTCATGGACCCCATCAGCTCTATCAACTACAAAAAAGATACCACCTTAGGACTGCTTTGGGCGGCGCAGGATCGCGGCTGGTCGTTATTTTATATTGAGCCTGACGGCCTCTACCTCAGCGGCGAGGAGCCAATGGCTCGCGCGCAATCACTGACCGTCTATCGAGACGCATCTCAGTGGCATGCACTGAAAGCGCCACAAGACCTATCGCTAGGCGACCTCGACATTTGCCTGATGCGAAAAGACCCGCCGTTTGATCTTGAATATATTTACGCCACTTATTTGTTGGAGCGAGCGGAGCAGCGGGGCACGCTGATCGTCAATCGCTGCCAGAGTCTGAGAGATTGCAACGAAAAGCTGTTTGCCACCGAGTTCCCTGATTGCTGCCCACCTCTATTAGTCAGTCGAGATATGGCTAAGCTTCGCGCGTTTCACGGTGAACACGGAGATGTCATTTTTAAGCCGCTAGATGGCATGGGTGGCAGCGCTATTTTTCGGGCGCGCAAAGATGATCCTAATCTCAGCGTCATTTTAGAGACACTGACACGCTCAGGCGTGCAAACGATCATGGCACAACGCTATTTGCCGGCTATTAGTGACGGCGATAAACGTATCCTTCTCATCAATGGCGAACCCGTACCCTTTCTCCCTTGCCCGAATCCCACTTGCCGGAGAGAGCCGAGGCAATTTGGCAGCGGGCGGTTCTGGTCGAGTGCAACCCCTATCAGATCATGATCGATGGATAGCAGAGCAAGTGGGTCCCGCTCTTAAGGCCCGGGGTCTTTTTTTCGTGGGGCTCGATGTGATTGGCAACTACCTGACTGAAATTAATGTCACCAGCCCAACCTGTCTCAGAGAAATAGAGGCTGAGTCAGGACTTGATATTGCAGGCCAGCTGCTCGATGTTATTCAATCTCATGTTGCCAAAGGGCCCTCAACCTGAACGCACTAACCCCATCGCTGATAGACAAGCCGTCACTGTGACGCTTGGTGGTCATTTTTTAATTGCCACGCCGGCCATCGGTCGAGGTTTTTTTAACCGCTCACTCATCTACCTATGCCGTCACGATGAGAAGGGTGCAATGGGCATTGTCGTGAATCAGCGGCTCGATATCACCTTCAACGACATGTTGGAGCATCTCGAAATACCCACCGATCCTGAGGTCCCCAATTACCCGATCTTAGCGGGAGGGCCGATCAGGAAAGACCACGGATTTGTATTGCACAGCGAGGCGGGAGACTGGCAAGGGGGTCAGGCGGTTAACCATGACATTAACCTGACGACCTCGCGCGATATTTTGTGCGCATTGGCTAAGGGTGAAGGACCCCGAGAATGCCTTGTCGCTTTAGGCTACGCAGGATGGGCGCCAGGACAACTCGAAGCAGAAATAGCCGACAATAGCTGGCTGACGGTTGCTGCAGACCGGCAAACGCTATTTCATGCAGCAACGTCAAAAAAACTGGCAGAGGCCGGTCGCATGTTGGGCATTGATGTCGATCTACTCACCGCCGACGCGGGACACGCGTAAGGATGCCAAAATATGAAACGATCATGGCGATTGATTTTGGACTGCGCAATATAGGCGTCGCAATTGGCAATACGCTGTCGCGCACCGCCGAGCCTCTCACCGTGGTATCGGCAAAGAATGGTGTACCGCACTGGCCATCGATCATTGCGCTGACTGAGGAATGGCGACCGAATCGCTTACTGGTTGGACTCCCTATCAACATGGACGGCTCAGAAAGCGAGCTGAGTCGGCGAGCAACTAAGTTTTCCCGGCAACTCGAAGGCCGATTAGGGTTGCCCGTGACATTGGTTGACGAGCGGCTATCCAGCCGCGAAGCAAAGGCTGACGCGTTCGCAGAAGGGCATCGCGGCGATTTCGTCAACGACCCTATCGACGACAAAGCGGCGGCCATTATCCTCGTCACTTGGCTCAACGATCAGCCAATGATGCCCTCTGGCTGACGAGCCTTTTCGCGCGCGACTTCGGCGGTAATCAGTCTTTTTTGAACCAGTCCTTGCAAACATTGATCCATCGTTTGCATCCCCGTGGATTGTCCCGTTTGAATAGCGGAATACATTTGAACCACTTTATCTTCCCGGATTAAATTTCGGATCGCCGCGGTACCGCGCATAATCTCGTGTGCCGCAATACGCCCGCCTTGACTGCGCTTGAGCAGAGTTTGAGAGATCACAGCTTGCAAGGATTCTGACAACATCGAGCGCACCATGGCTTTTTCTTCTCCAGGGAAGACATCGACAACACGATCAATTGTCTTTGCAGCCGAGGTGGTATGCAACGTGCCAAAAACCAAATGACCGGTCTCAGCGGCTGTCAGCGCCAGCCGGATTGTCTCTAGATCTCGCAGTTCGCCCACCAAAATAATGTCAGGATCCTCACGTAAAGCAGAACGCAGTGCTGCGGAAAAACCCAACGTATCACGATGAACTTCGCGCTGATTAATCAGGGAGCGTTTGCTTTCATGAACAAACTCAATCGGATCCTCAATCGTAAGAATATGGTCGTAGCGGTTTGCATTGACGTAGTCGATCATGGCGGCAAGCGTGGTGGATTTTCCAGAACCTGTAGGACCAGTCACCAGGACTAACCCTCTTGGTAGCATGGAGATGTCGCGGAACGTTTGTCCCATTCCCAACGCCTCCATCGTCAATACTTCGGACGGGATCGTGCGAAATACCGCACCGGCACCGCGATTTTGAACAAAGGCGTTCACACGAAAACGCGCCACATCGGGGAGCTCAAAAGAAAAGTCCGTTTCGAGACGCTCCTCAAATTCGTTCCGCTGGCGATCATTCATAATGTCGTAAATTAAGGCTTGGACTTCGGTCGGATTTTGCGGCGGCAAGTTGACCCGCCTAATATCACCGTCTACCCGGATCATGGGCGGAAGCCCTGCTGAAAGATGCAGATCCGAAGCACCTTGTTGAACGCCAAACGCGAGTAACTCTGTGATATCCATATCATAGTCTCCGATAGCGTCGGACTAACACATGGCGCATCAATTTCCTTATGATGCAGACATGACACCGACAGACTTGCGTCTTAATATATCAGAAATCAACCGACGTATTCGCGCGGCAGAGTGCGCTGCAGGCAGGCCACCCGGGGCGGTCTCTCTATTGGCGGTCAGTAAAAAAAAATCAACTGAACTCATCCGTTGGGCGCACCAGGCGGGCCTGACTGATTTTGGTGAAAACTACGCCCAAGAAATGGCCGAAAAAGCCGCTCAACTATCTGACTTAGGCTTGACGTGGCACTTTATTGGGCCGATTCAAAGCAATAAAACGGGGCTGATTGCCGAGTTTAGTGACTGGGTGCATAGCGTAGATCGGCTCAAAATAGCGCAACGCCTCAGTGATCAACGCCCCCCAGAAAAAGGGCCGTTAAAGGTACTCCTTCAAGTCAAAACATCGGATGAAGCGAGTAAATCAGGGGTACAGCCTGACACACTCAAAACGCTGATTGATGCAGTAGAGACGCTGCCCAATCTGCAATTGAAAGGACTAATGACCATTCCAGCGTCCAGTGCCGAACCCGCTGCCCAGCGAGTGCCTTTTCGTCATTTGCGCGCCATTCAACAAAGCCTCATCGGCCGCAACCCAAAATTGGCGATATTATCGATGGGAATGTCCAGCGATTTAGAGGCCGCTATTGCCGAAGGATCGAACCTGGTCAGAGTCGGCACAGATATTTTTGGCGCACGGTATAATTAAAGTCATTCTTCACGGATACTCCTGATCTTATGTCGCCTCACATCGCATTCCTAGGCGCGGGCAATATGGCCACCGCCATGATCAATGGCCTGTTGGCCAGTGGCTTCTCGCCGTCACAATTGCGCGCTAGCGACCCTAGCGAAGCTGCGTTATCGCGGCTCCGATCACTCGGTCTGTCGCAGCTCAACACCTCGCCTCAACACATTTTTATCGATGCGGATCTGGTGGTGGTGGCGGTCAAACCACAGGTCGCCCCTGACGCCTTGGCGGCGATACGAGACCAGATTGGGCCCAATACCGCCATTCTGTCGATTGCAGCGGGCATTCCAATTGCCTCCCTACAGGCTGCTGTCGATCCCACCGTCCCGGTTATTCGGTGCATGCCAAACACGCCTGCCATGATAGGCAAGGGGGCCAGTGGGCTGTTCGCAACAGCACAAGCCAGCGATGCACATCGCGCCTTAGCTGAGCAAGTGACTAACGCAGTCGGTATGACGATATGGGTGCCCTCAGAGGCACTGCTCGATGCCGTGACCGCCGTCTCTGGCAGTGGACCGGCTTATTTCTTTGCGCTGATAGAGTCCATCATTGCGGCTGGTATTGATCTAGGGCTGGATCAAAAGACCGCGGTAGCGCTAACCCTGCAAACCGCTATCGGGGCGGCTGAGCTCGCTGGGCGCTCCGAACTGCCCATTTCAACGCTGCGGGAAAATGTCACGAGCCCGGGCGGCACGACAGAACAGGCACTATTAGCCTTACAGTCCCATCAATTCGACGAGATAATCACTCATGCCGTTCAGGCCTGTGCTGAACGAGCGAGAACGCTGGGCGAGGAGTTTGGTTGATATGACCGCGGGAACTGAAATGGCGCTTTATCTGATACAGAATCTTGGGGCTTTGGTACTCACCTTGATCGTCTTACGCGGCATGCTGCACGCGTCGCGAGCCAATTTTTACAATCCCATTTCTCAAGTCATTGTCAAAATCACCAACCCGTTTCTCGCGCCACTGCGCGGCATGCTTCCGGCGAGGGGACGCATTGATTGGGCTGTCTTAGTGATGGCCGTCCTCATTCAGATCTTAATTTTGCTGGGCATCACCTGGGTGCTAGGGGAGCAGTGGAGTGTGCCTAACCCGCTTATATTAGTGGGCTGGGGCATTATTGGTGTGCTCGGGTTACTCACCAATCTGACCTTTTTTGTGCTCATCGCCATGATCATCGTCAGCTGGGTAGCGGCCGGCAGTCGGCATCCTGCCATCGAGCTGATCGGGCAAATTGCTGACCCCATTATGACTCCTTTTCGCGCCCTGCTACCCAATATGGGGGGTATCGACTTTTCACCAATTTTGCTTTTTGTCACCATCAACATCGTGCAAATTGGCTTGCGACATGCAGCAGTAGCGCTGTCACTTCCGCCTAACTTGGTCGTTGGACTGTGAACGATGCCAAATAGTGGCGCGCACAACAGTGTCGGGCTGGTCAGTCCCTGCCGCGTTCGGTTCGAGACCGCTTTTCAATTAGCAAATGGGTCAGTGCTGGCTGAGCACGAGCTGGTCTACGAAACCTATGGCGAACTCAATGCGGCTGGCGACAATGCGGTGCTCATTTGCCATGCGCTGTCTGGCACGCATCACGCCGCGGGCTTTTATGCTGACGACGGTGAACGTGCCGGATGGTGGGATCTTGCCATTGGCCCCGGCAAGCCCATCGATACACGACGCTTATTCGTCGTTTGCTCCAATAATATAGGCGGATGTGACGGGTCGACAGGACCCAATACCTTAAACCCCGAAACGGGCAAACCATGGGGCGCTAAGTTCCCTCAGCCGCAGGTACAAGATTGGGTTCGTAGCCAAAAACTGCTGGCAGAATATTTGGGCATTTCGCGCTGGGCAGCGGTAATCGGTGGCAGCCTCGGTGGCATGCAAGCGCTACAGTGGGCCATCGATTATCCAGAATGGGTTGAGCATTGTGTGGCACTCGCCGCAGCACCCAAGCTCACCGCTCAGAATATTGCCTTCAATGAAATTGCCCGGCATGCCATTTTATCCGACCCCGATTGGTGCGACGGCGACTACCTGAGCCGCGATACGATACCGAGTCGAGGCGTGGCACTTGCCCGTATGGTCGGCCACCTCACCTATATGTCCGCCGATGGTATGAGCGACCGCTTTGGCCGAGAGCTCAGGGAAGGGAGTTTTACGCCGGAAGCAGAGAGCGAGTGGGTGTTCCAAGTAGAGAGCTATCTGCGACATCAGGGCACGCGATTTTCAACTCAGTTTGATGCGAATACCTATGTGCTGATGACACGCGCATTGGATCTGTTTGACCTAGCCGTTGGCGATCACGGTGACTTAAAGGCCGCCGTCGACAAAGCACACGCCGACTTTCTGGTGTTATCTTTCAGCTCCGACTGGCGCTTCCCCCCACACCGCTCCATTGAAATCCGCGATGCCTTAATGGCTGCCGGCAAACCCGTGACCTACGCTAACATTGAAACAGACAACGGCCACGACGGTTTCCTGCTGCCCAATCAAACCTATGAGGCGCTGCTAACACAGTGGATGCAACGGGTCGGTCCAGCATGAATCGTCTTGATCTTAATACGGTGTTAGGTTGGGTCCCCCGGGGTAGCAAAGTACTTGACCTAGGGTGCGGTGATGGCGCGTTTTTAAAGCGCCTTTGCGAAGAGCGTGGCGCTGTGGGCGTCGGAGTTGATATTGATCCTGACAACCTCGTTTCAGCGGTGAGCAAAGGTCTCGACGTCATTCAGGAAGACATCAACGAAGGCCTAAACTGCTTTACTCGCTACCGTTTTGATGTGGTGATACTCACCCACGCGTTGCAAGAGCTGACGCATCCGCACCTAGCCTTAGAGCGTATGGTACATATTGGTGAAGAAGCGATCGTCTCTTTTCCTAATTTTGGGCACTGGCGCTGTCGAACCCACCTCGGGTTAACTGGTCATATGCCTGTCTCTAGGGCAATGCCTCGGAGTTGGTATGACACCCCTAACATTCACTTTTGTACGGTCAAGGATTTTGAAGCACTGTGTTCAGATTTGCGTATCGACATTATAGAGCGGGCAACGGTTGCTGGCGCCGCACAAAACTGGCTTGGAAAATGGTGGCCCAATTTGTTTGCCAGCAGTGCCGTTTACAGAATACGCCGCTCGGCGCGTTAATCCTTGCCTGCGGCCTGAGTGTCATCCCGATGACGGGTAGCGCTCAACAATCCACGCAATATGGACCCTTCGAATTACATCACAGTATTGTCTATACGACCTTCCTCACTCCCGATATTGCAGCGGAATATGGGATTACCCGCGGTGCGGACAAGGCCATTCTGACGCTATCTGTCCGCGACACCACATCGGGCGAGATAGCAGGTCGGCCGATGAGTATTGAGGGCAGGACCTGGGATTTGATCACTGGCGGGGCGCTGCGCGTCAAAGAAATTCGGGAGGGTCGTGCCACCTATTACATTGTGCCGTTCGAGTTTTTGAACCGCGAGTATCGATTCTTTGAATTTGAGTTTCAGCCCGAGGGCGCCGACACCGTGTATGAGCACACCATGAAAGTGCAACTGTGGCGCCAGGAGTGATCTGTGATCGCTGAGACGTCCCCGCAACTCGTTATTGCCAGCCATAACGCCGGTAAAATTAAGGAATTCCAGCAGGTGCTCGGCACTCACTGGCAGGTACAGCCGCAGGCCGACTTTGGCGTGACAGAAGCAGAAGAAACCGGCAGCACCTTTGTCGAAAATGCACTGATTAAGGCAAGGCATGCGTGTTCAATGACGGGTCATGCGGCATTAGCCGACGACTCGGGACTGGTGGTGCCGGCACTAGACGGGGCCCCGGGGCTTCGATCTGCGCGCTATTCAGGCTCAGGTTATGAGGACAACAATACGTTACTGCTCAATAATATGGCGGCGTTACAGGGCGCGAATAGACAAGCGTTTTATATCGCAGTGGTCGTGCTTTTGCGAGATGCGCAAGACCCCACTCCGCTCATAGCAGAAGGCCGCTGGCAGGGCCGCATCGCCGACGCACCGCGGGGCAAAGGCGGCTTTGGTTACGATCCTATCTTTATTCCCGAGGGCGGCTCCCTGCACGCAGCCGAACTCTCATCCGCTGAAAAAAATCGCATAAGCCATCGTGCCAAAGCCATCAACTCTTTACTGGCGCTAGCAAACGATTGATCACACCGAGCGCAATTCCACTGTCTCTCTACCTGCACTTGCCCTGGTGCACGCAAAAATGTCCCTACTGCGACTTTAATAGCCACGAAGGGTTTACGCCTGAGTTGCAAGGGCCTTATGTCTCCGCATTACTTCAAGATTTTGATAGTCAACTGCCAGAGATCGGCGGGCGCATTGTCGAATCCATTTTTATCGGTGGCGGCACCCCCAGTTTGTTCTCTGGGGAGTGGATACAGCGCCTGCTTTCCGGTCTAGCAGAACGCATGCCCTTTGCCCCAGGCGCTGAAATCACCTTGGAGAGTAATCCAGGTAGTGCTGAGCGCGGCCGATACCAATCGTATCTTGAAGCGGGCGTAACCCGACTCAGTATCGGTGTGCAGAGTTTTGACGATGGCGCGTTGGGCCGACTCGGCCGCATTCATTCGGGTGATGACGCCCGTCAAGCGCTTCATCTGGTGAGTACAGCGGGCTTCCAAAACTGGAACATCGATCTGATGCATGGCTTACCAGGACAGACAGCCGACACTGCGGCGGCTGATCTTTCGGAAGCGCTTGCGCTGAGTGCTGGTCATATTTCGTGGTATCAGTTGACGATTGAGCGCAATACACGATTCTGGACGTCGCAACCCGAGCTGCCCAGCGAAACAACGCTGGAATCGATTCAATCCACCGGAGAGCAACTACTGAGTGATGCCGGCTATCACCAATATGAAGTGTCGGCTTATTGTCGCCCGGGCTATGAGAGTCGGCACAATCTTAATTATTGGGGATTTGGTGATTATGTCGGACTCGGTGCCGGCGCTCACGGCAAGATATCACGCAACGATGGACAGATTATCCGAACCCAACGGACTCGCAGCCCCGCGGATTATTTGGCGTTGATCACGAACGGATCGATGCCCGCGCCACGCGGTAAAACCATCAGTCAGCAAGAACGGGTAGTGGAGTACGTGATGAATGCGTTGCGGCTCAAATCGGGGTCACCCGTCGGTGACTTCACCCAGCGCACTGGCCTGCCTTTTCGGCAGCTCGAGCGAGCAGCAGAGCAGGCCCAGTCTCGAGGTTGGATACAGCACTTAGACAGTGGGTCCCTCAGAGCGACACCGTTAGGCTATCAATTCCTCGACAGCGTGGTGGCGTCATTTTTATAGCGCCGATGCGGCGCGGTGATTGCCATCAGTCTTGGCGGTGATACATCAGATCCCATACGCCATGCCCCAGTCGTTCTCCCCGGGCCTCAAATTTCGTTAAGGGGCGATAGTCAGGTCTCGAGACCGCCGCGCGAGTACCGTGAGTGTTGAGCAAAGTAGGCTCTGCCTCTAACACGTCGAACATATGCTCAACATAGGGCGCCCAGTCCGTTGCAAGATGCACATAGCCCCCGGGGCGAAGTCGTGCTGATAACTGCCTCACTAGGTCGGTTTGAATCAACCGGCGCTTATGGTGTTTTTTTTTATGCCAAGGATCGGGGAAAAACACGTGGAACGCGTCAACCGAGTCGGGGGCTAAACAGTGCGTTAACACATCAACCGCGTCTTCCGCGTACACACGAAGATTATCGACTTTCGCCGTCAGCGCCTGAGCCAACAAGCGACCCACCCCCGGGCGATGGACCTCAATACCAATGAATTGCGTGGTGGCATCGGCCTCGGCCATTTGCAGGAGACTATCTCCCATACCAAAACCCACCTCGACGACCCGTCTGCCGGCACAACCAAAGGTCGCGTCCCAATCCAGCACTCCCGCACTTGCCGCAAGCCCTAATTGAGGAAAGCCCTCTTCCCAGCCGCGCTGCTGACTTGGCGTCATGCGCCCAGCGCGCATCACAAAGCTGCGAATCCGATTCGCGGCTAAGCGCTCTGGGGATACCACGAGAAGTGAACTGATTGAAAAACTTACGCGACCAGTGCGGTGCGCAGTTTCTTCAATGCATTGGCTTCCAGCTGCCGAATCCGCTCCGCCGACACGTCATATTCGGCGGCCAGTTCATGCAGTGTCGCCTTATCGTCGACCAACCAGCGTCGTTCTAAAATATCTCGGCTGCGGCCATCGAGATCCGTTAGCGCCACATGAAGCCGAGCCGAGCCGTCCTCAGCAAACTCTGCAGCCTCGACGAGCTGACCGGGGTCCGCTTGTTCGTCTTTCAGAAAATGCTGCGGGGCCTGCCACGTGTCCTCATCATCACTGTCTGTTGGCGCATCAAATGCCACATCACGACTGGTTAGACGGCCTTCCATGCGCGTGACTTCAGTCACATCAACCCCTAAATCAGCCGCAATCGCACGTGTTTCCTCAGCAGAGAGCCAATCAAGGGTTTTCTTCTGGCTGCGCAGATTGAAAAATAACTTACGCTGGGCCTTGGTCGTTGCCACCTTGACGATGCGCCAGTTACGCAAAATATATTCATGCATCTCTGCTTTGATCCAGTGCACCGCGAAGGATACAAGCCGGACGCCCTTGGTCGGATCAAAACGCTTAACCGCCTTCATCAAGCCGACGTTACCCTCCTGAATCAGATCCGCCTCGGCAAGACCATAGCCAGAATAGCTGCGCGCGATATGCACCACAAACCGCAGGTGAGCAAGTACTAACTCTCTCGCAGAGTCAACGCATTCCTCATAAAAAAGCCGCTCGGCCAATGCTTTCTCGCGCTCCGGAGACAGCAATGCAATGCCACTGACGGCCTGCACGTACGCTGACAAATTGGCGCCTGGCGCCATATTCAGTACGGCGCTGTTGGGCACAGCTAATGCTCGCTTTGTCTCAGTCATTTCCTGGCCTCCTGTAAGCTCGTGGCCGTATTTTAGCACTCTCACCCCGAGAGTGCTAAACCCAAAAAATTACCGATTTTACGAGGAGGCCAGCGATACCAATTGCCGAACATAACGCCCTGCGGCCAGCCGAGCACTCAATAACCCGAGAGATCCACCCAACACAGTCAAACTCATCGGGTAAAACGCGCCTGGAACGCGCATTGTTTGAGGGCTCTCGTACAACAAGAATAGCGTGTTCACTGGCCCGGTCATCCACCAGGTCATGACCATTAGCAATAGCGCAGCAACCATGCCGCCGCCTACGCCGTACCACAGACCTAGGTACAAAAAGGGCCTTCGTGCGAATGCTGGTGAACCACCAATAAGGTGCACCACCAAAATTTCGTCTTTGCGGGCCTCGATCGCCAAACGCAAGGTATTGCCCAACAGCAGCACCGCGCCCATCAGCATCACCGCGCCTAAACCCAGCACCCAACGCCATCCCGCCTGCAGTGCGGTCTCTAAGCGCGCGACCCAGCGTGTATCCACGATCACTCGATCAACACCTGACAGCGTCTGCACCCGCTGACCCAACTCAGTCATCGCGGCCGCCGACAAGGCGGGCCCCGGCATCACAATTAACGTATGGGGTAACGGGTTGCGTGCCAGCGACCCCACAACTGTCGCCAATTCGGTCTGCTGAATAAACTGAGACAAGGCCAGCTCTCGATCCAGCAGCACAACATCATCAATCTCTGGCCAGCTCTTCAAGGTGCGCTGTAATTGTTCGGCCACCGGCAACTCACTATCGCCGGTTAACAACACCGATAATTGGGGAGATCGGTCCACTCCCCCCGCGACGGCACTCAGGTTATCTAGGGTGAGCAACAGCGTACTGGGTAATGCCAATGAAATGGCAATCACCAACCACGTGACAGACGTCACAACGGGTTGAACAGCCAATTTCTGCCAACTATTGCTAGCGGCGGCACGGTGCTGTGCACGCCAAGCCGCCCAAGCGCCCCAATGCCCCTGCTCTCGTTTTAGCGGCTGCGTCACGCTACCTCGGTCTGCATTAATTGTCCCGCTGCAAGCGTCATCAGCCGATGACGCGATCGCGCAATCAATGACAGGTCATGCGTCGCCACCAACACGGTGACCCCCACTTGGTTAAAGGCTTCAAACAGCGTCATGATTTCTGCAGAGAGCGCTGGATCGAGGTTCCCTGTGGGCTCATCTGCAATCAAAAACTCTGGTCGCGCCACGACCGCGCGCGCAATCGCTACCCGTTGTTGCTCCCCGCCGGAGAGCCCATTTGGGTCCGCTCGCTCCTTCGCTAACAGCCCCACCTTGTCTAGGGCCGCCCGCACTCTCCGATTCGCGTCATGGGGAGAAAATCCAGCAATTTCAAGAGGTAAGGCAATATTGTCACGAACGTTGCGGTCGAAGAGTAGTCGGTGCTCTTGAAATACCACGCCGAACCGACGCCGATAATGCCCTACCGCATTCCCCTGAATCTGCTTGGTAGATTGCCCATCGACGAGAATCTGACCGCCGGTGGGTCTATCCAGTAACAACAAAAGGCGCAATAACGTGCTTTTACCAGCCCCAGAATGGCCGGTTAGCAGCGCCATTTCACCGTCATCGATCTGTAAATTCAGATTGCGCAGTGCGTCTTGTTGCCCAAACCGACGGCTGACACGGTCAAATTCAATCATCAGCACTGCCCGCCGCTACTGATCATCTAGCAATCCATCAACGAAATCTTGAGCCGAAAAGTCCCGCAAATCCTCCGCTTTCTCGCCGATACCAATGAAACGAATCGGACGCTTCAGTTTGTTCGCGATCGCAAACAGCACCCCGCCTCTGGCAGTGCCATCCAGCTTTGTCACGGCAACCCCTGTAATACCAACGGTCTGGTCGAATTCTAGCGCCTGCGAAACCGCGTTCTGACCCGTTCCCGCATCCAACACCAAGAGTGTTTCGTGTGGCACCGCAGGATTTTGCTTACGCATGACCCTGACCACTTTTGCCAACTCATCCATAAGATGGGATTTATTCTGTAAGCGGCCCGCCGTATCCGCAATCAAAACATCAACCCCTCTTGCGGTCGCCGCTTGCAGTGCATCGTAGAGCACCGATGCACTGTCGGCACCCGTGTGCTGCGCAACCACGGGAACATCGTGTCGCTGACCCCAGGCCTCGAGCTGCTCAACCGCTGCGGCCCGGAAAGTGTCACCCGCAGCTAGCATCACACTGCGGCCCTCCTGCTGGTATCGATGGGCCAGCTTGCCAATGGTTGTTGTTTTCCCCGCGCCGTTGACCCCCACGACCAGGATCACAAAGGGACGATGGCCCTCTGTTTTTAGAGGGAGTTCTTGATCAATCAGCAATTCCACGAGGGTCGCTTTTAATGCGGACATGACCGTTTCCGTCGCAGACAGCGATTTCCGATCAAGACGCTGACGCAAAAGCTCAAGAACGCGCGCTGATGTCTCAAGGCCCAGATCAGCCATAATCAACTGCTCTTCAAGCGCCTCCATCAAAGCCGGATCAAGCTGCTTTTTCCCCAAAACCAGACTGGCCAAGCCCTCTGATAGCTGGCTGCGACTGCGGCCTAGCCCTGCTCGTAACCGCTCAAACATGCCGGGCTCTGCAGACTTGGCAGGCAGCACCGCTTCGCGATCATCCGCAGCAACCGAGGGGCCGCTGGCTGCTAGCCCCTGCTGCTGCGCTACCGGCACTGCGGCCGCCTCTGAGGGCTGCTCGTCCACCACGACTTCCTGATCCTTGGGTTGAGACCCAGACTCAGTCTTGGCGCGACGTTTGAATAACTTCATGATTCATCGTTCTCACTTGGGAGGGCCTAACTAGGCAGTTGGGACGCGCTCGATACTGCCGCAGAGATAGTCTAGCATTCCAACAATGAGGTGCCAGCATGAGTAAACGTGACCGCCCACTGGGTCAACCACAACTTCGTGTCATCGGTGGAGATTGGCGCGGTCGCAAGCTCAGCTTCCCGAGTAAGGGTAGTCTCAGGCCCACCACTGATCGAGTGCGGGAAACCCTGTTCAACTGGCTGGCTCCTATCGTGGTAGAGGCCCAATGCCTCGACTTATGCGCCGGATCGGGCGCGCTGGGCATCGAGGCACTATCTCGCGGCGCCCAGCGCTGCGACTTTGTGGATACAGATCAACAAGCCATTGACGCCATTGAAAAAAATCTGCGCTCATTGGGCGCTTATGAACGGGCGACACTGCGCACCTGCCGGGCAGACACCGTGCTCACTGGGAATGTCCAATGGGACATTGTTTTTGTTGATCCTCCCTTTGAGGCAGGTCTGGGCAATAGCCTCCTCAATCGCCTTGCCACGTCACAGTGCCTGCAGGAGGGTGGCTTGGTGTACTTTGAAACGCGGCGCTCGGCACCCGAAACAGTCCCCGAACAGCGCTACGAGGTCTACCGAGAAAAGACAGCGGGCGACGTGTGTTTCCAGCTTCTGAGATTTCGTTCAGCATAGCGTTATCGGCGTTTGTTCGCCTCTCCAGACTTGTGTAGGCTGGCAATTCAGCGTGATAGGAGCGACTTGTGCTAACCCATACCGTGGTATATCCAGGGACTTTCGATCCGATAACGAATGGCCACGTAGATCTCGTGGAGCGCGCCGCCAAATTGTTTGAACGCGTGGTCGTAGCAGTGGCAACCAGTGAAAAGAAAACGCCTTTATTTTCGCTCGAGGCGCGAGTCGAGTTGGCCCAGACAGCGCTGGGGCATGTGAACGCTGTCGAGGTCGTCCCTTTTAACGGGCTGCTGATCGATTTCGTCCGTCAATACGATTCTCATTGCGTGTTGCGTGGCCTTCGCGCTGTTGCTGACTTTGAATACGAGTTTCAGCTTGCCAACATGAATCGCGCAATGAGTCCCTCATTTGAGAGTGTCTTTCTCACGCCCAGCGCGGAGCTTTCCTACATTTCGTCGTCATTGGTTCGAGAAATCGCCGCATTAGGCGGGGACGTCAGTCGCTTTGTTCCAGTTAACGTCGCCGAGGCACTCAGGGGCATCCAGCAATAAAAGCGCTCTGCCCGCGCCACTCGGCACAAGCAGCAACCGAGCGATTAACGCTGGCACTTAACGCAAAACACCGTGGCTCTGCCACCTTGACGTAGGTCTCGCAGCGATGCGCCACAGGCGCGACAGGGCTGCCCGCTTCGGCCATAAACGCGGAGTTGTTGCGCGAAATAACCCGGCGCTCCGTCTCCGCCGACAAAATCTCTAAGCGTGGTACCTCCAAGCTCAATAGCCTCACCTAGTACTCGCTTAATCGTGGTCGCAAGCACGTCGTAACGTGCCTTCGCAATGCGGCTTGCGGCCCGCGCGGGGTGAATGCCCGCCAAAAATAAGGCTTCGTTAGCATAGATATTACCGACGCCCACAACCACTTTGCCATTCATCACGAACTGTTTGATCGGCACATGCCGCTTACGAGAGAGTTGATATAAATAATGGCCGCTGAACGCATTGGTGAGCGGCTCAGGCCCCAATGAGTCCAATAAGGGATGGGACCCGCCTTGCAACCAGTGGAAGCTGCCAAAGCGCCGAGGATCGTGATAGCGCAGACACCATTCGTTGTCGAGCACAATGTCGATATGGTCGTGAAACATCGGCGGAGTATCAGCCAACATCAGCCTCAAGCTACCCGACATACCCAAGTGGACCATCAAGGTGCCTCGATTGGTTTCGAGCAAGAGATATTTTGCCCGCCTGCTCACGCCAATGAAGTGCGCTCCCGCCAAAAGTTGGTTCAGTGTGGGTGGCACCGGCCAGCGTAACCTGGATTCACGCACAATGACTTGGGCAATCACTCGCGACATGATGTGGGGCGCAATGCCCCGACAAGTGGTCTCTACTTCTGGAAGTTCCGGCATATTCCGTTTGGGCAGCGCAAATGGCGCCCCTCGCTGACTATCAGCGTCACGACGGCGAGGCTCATGAAAACCCGGCACCTAAACACAAACCCCGGCCAATCGCCGGGGTTTCGAAGGTTGCGCCATGCATTACGCTTACTTAATTTTGGCTTCTTTGTAGATCACGTGCTTGCGCGCGACTGGATCATACTTTTTCATCTCAAGTTTATCCGGCATGGTGCGCTTATTCTTGTCGGTCGTGTAAAAATGTCCCGTACCCGCCGTTGAATTCATTCTAATTTTTTCACGCATTTTTAAATCCTCAAACCTTCTCGCCGCGGGCGCGCAACTCTGCCAACACAACATCAATACCGCGCTTGTCGATAATGCGCATGCCTTTGGAAGTGAGCCGCAACGATACGAAACGATTCTCGCTCTCCACCCAGAAACGGTGGTTATGTAAATTTGGCAGGAACCGACGCTTAGTGCGGTTCTTTGCGTGGGAAACGTTGTTACCGGTCGCGGGACGCTTTCCCGTTACCTGACAGACACGTGACATGAGACTACCCGCGAAGATAAACAAAAGGGCGCGTTTTATACCAGAGGGCCATTGACGGTGCAAGCCATCTGCTCTCAGAGGCCGCTGAAGTGTGCAAAAACCCCTGCAAATGCTAGTGTGCTGGCACATCAGTAACGAGGTGGGGCCGATGGGTCTGTTGCACCAGCGTCACATTATCGTGGCCATCAGCGGGGGTATCGCGGCTTACAAAGGCGCTGAACTCGTGCGTCTGCTCAAAAAGCAGGGCGCCGTTGTGCGAGTGATCCTGTCACGGGGTGCAAAGGAATTTATCACGCCGCTGACGCTGCAAGCCCTGTCTGGCGAACCGACCCATAGCGAATTGCTGGATGAAACGGCCGAAGCCGGTATGGGCCACATTGAACTGGCTCGCTGGGCTGATCTGGTGGTGATCGCCCCCGGGACCGCAGACGTCATTGCCAGGCTCGCCCAGGGCAGAGCAGACGACTTGCTGACCACGGTGGCGCTGGCCACACCAGCGCCAGTCGCGGTGGCACCGGCAATGAACCAGCAAATGTGGGCTCACGAAGCGACCCAGAGTAACCTCGAGCAACTCGTCGGTCGGGGCATTCAGATCATTGGCCCGGATGCGGGGGAGCAGGCCTGCGGTGACGTGGGTCCTGGTCGTCTCCTTGAGCCAGACGCGATTGCAAACGCGCTCGCCGAACAGTTTGAATCGCGCTTATTGGATGGCAAGCGAGTGGTGATTACCGCTGGACCTACGGTTGAGGCAATCGATCCTGTACGTTATCTCAGTAATCACAGCTCAGGGAAAATGGGGTATGCGTTGGCTCGCGCCTGTGCTGACGCCGGTGCTGCGGTGACCTTGATCACAGGTCCCGTCTCCTTGGCGCCTCCCAGCCGGGTCACGGTGGTGCCCGTTACCAGCGCAATCGAGATGCATGACGCCACCGTGCACTGTGCACCGGACGCCGATATTTTTATCGGTGCGGCGGCAGTGTCTGATTATCGGCCGGAATCAGCCGCACCTGAAAAACTGAAAAAAACAGAGGGGCAAGACCGGGTCATCACGCTCGTACAAAACCCCGACATCATCGCTACGGTGGCAAAACTGTCACAACGGCCCACGCTCATGATCGGCTTCGCGGCGGAGACCAATGACGTCATCGCTCATGCCCGGGAAAAGCGAGCCAGAAAAGGGCTGGACTATATCGTTGCGAATGACGTCAGCGACCCTGACACCACCTTTGGCTCAGACCAAAACGCGGTACACCTGATTGGTGAGGACGAAGCGCATTATTTGCCCTTGGCGACAAAGCAGTTGATTGCGGAACGCATTGTTAGCCTTGTTGCTCATCACCTCGCGGCAACAAGCCGGACATCAAGTTAAGTTCAACCAGGCGAGTTTGCTGAACTGCGGCATCTTCACATTGCGTTTACGATTCGCCCGCATCATGCTCAGCCCTGCATGACAGCACGAGAGCTCAGAGCATGTCCTTAAATCAAGGCGAGGCGGGTAATTTCGCGCGAATTCTGACGGAATCGCTGCCTTACATCCAACGCTTCACCGGAAAAACCTTCGTCATCAAATATGGTGGCAATGCCATGACCGACGAAAGCCTGAAAAACAGTTTTGCCCGAGACGTTGTACTTGATGAAGCTGGTTGGCATGAACCCCGTCATCGTGCACGGGGGTGGACCGCAGATTGGCCAGCTGCTGGAGCGCCTCAATATCGAAACAGAGTTCGTTGATGGTATGCGGGTGACCGATGAACGAACGATGAATGTCGTGGAAATGGTGCTCGGCGCCACGGTGAACAAAGAAATTGTGGACAGCATCCACCGAAATGGCGGGCGAGCTATCGGTATGACCGGAAAAGACGGCCAGCTGATCCAAGCGCGAAAACTGTCAGGAGAATGGGGAGCAAACGGTCAGCCAGATATTGGTCAGGTGGGCGAAGTCTCCAGTATTGATACGGATCTGCTCTCTGTTCTGCGGGAGAGTGACTATATTCCGGTTATTGCGCCAGTGGCGGGCGGCCCCGATGGGCAAACTTATAATATCAATGCTGATTTGGTAGCCGGCAAGCTGGCCGAGGTGCTGCAAGCGGAAAAGCTGATACTGCTCACCAACGTGTCTGGCCTCTTAGACGCAGAGGGAAAAACGCTCACCGGACTGTCAACCGAGCAGGTGCAAGAACTTATTACGTCTGGTGTCATCCACAGCGGTATGCTGCCAAAGATTCAGTGTGCGTTATCAGCGGTTCATAATGGTGTCACCAGCGCGCATATCATTGACGGTCGAGTATCTCACGCGGCGCTGCTGGAGATTTTTTCCGACGAAGGGATTGGCACGCTGATCAGCAACCAAAAGTAAATCCGCCGGCGACCGTTTGCACGGACGCGCGTGACTCTTTAGCATCAAGGCTCAATCTTAATTGCAGTAGCGTATGGCCAACGCAACCCAGACTAAAGCACCTCAGCGCAAGGAACAGATACTGCAAGCCCTTGCGGAGATGCTCGAGGCAACACCGGACAATAAGATCACCACCGCAAAAATTGCGGCGGCTGTCGGCGTCTCAGAGGCTGCGCTTTATCGGCACTTTCCCTCCAAAACCAAAATGTTTGAAGCGTTAATTACCTTCGCAGAGGAAGCCCTGTTTGTGCGCATCGGGCGAATGAGCGAGGGGTCTTTGAGCGCCATAGAGCGGTGCCACGCCTTGGTGCGACTGTACTTAGAGTTTTGCGAGAAAAACCACGGCATCAGTCGGCTCTTGACGGGTGGCGCGCTGACGGGGGAATCGCGGCAGCTTCATCATCGCATCGCGCAGCTCTATGAGCGTCTCGAAACCCAACTGCGGCAATATTTGAGGGAAGCCGAACTGCGTGAGGGTTGTCGACCTCGACTGCCTGTCAACACGGCAGCTAACCTGATGATGGCGTTTGCCGAGGGGCGCATACACCAGTTTTGTCGCAGTGGTTTTAAGAGCGGACCCACCGACAATTGGCAGGATCAGTGGGAGTGGTTGGGGGCAGACCTCATGCGCGCAGTACCTCCCGCGGCCAGTTCATAGTCCAATAGGGCCAGACTCGGCCAAACGCCATCATCACCCAGCGTTAACCGCCCGGCTTAGGCTAGCGCTGGATAATAAGTGCTGATGATAACGGCATGTCACGGTGGTCTATCGCCACAAAGCCCGCAACACCCATCATTGACAACCCGGAGGGTAGCGGCCCATTCCCAGCGTCACGCAGAAACGTAGCGGTCGCGGTATCGCTGCAGCGAATCCCGATGCCCCATCGCTTCGGGGTTGTCCTCAACCCACTCGATAATGTCGTGGAGCGAGATGACGCTGATCACCTCAAGCCCCCAATCTTGCTGAACTTGCTGCACGGCAGAGAGTTCCGCCGCGCCGCGCTCGCAACGGTCAAGGCCAATCAACACTCCGGCACCAGCTGCCCCAGCCGCTTCCAAAATAGCCATCGACTCTCTAATCGCTGTCCCTGCTGTCATCACGTCATCCACGATGAGTACTTTGCCCTCTAACGGCGCGCCAACCACTTCGCCACCTTCTCCGTGCGCTTTAGCCTCCTTACGATTAAAGGCAAATGGCATATCGACATGATGGTGATCCGCCAACGCAATGGCGGTAGTCGCGACCAAAGGAATGCCTTTGTAAGCAGGCCCGAAGAGCATGTCAGCCGGCAAATTGGCCGCTTGCGAAGCGGCCGCATAGCACCTACCAAGCTGAGCAAGTGATGATCCTGAAGCAAATTTACCCGCATTAAAAAAATAAGGGCTCAGACGGCCCGACTTCAACTCAAACTCACCGAACTGCAACACGTTACAGGCGAGGGCTAAACGAATGAAGTCCTGACGGTACTGTTCCAAGGCTGTTATCACCACCCACTCCAAAATACAGTTATCAACGAAAGGCGCCCCCTCTGGCTTAATTCAGCAATTAGTTACGGTCTGGGTCGGGGCTTTGACGGTATACTATTGGAACTCAGACAATAGGACTAGCAATGAGAATTATCAGCCTCGTCGTCGAGGGGCTTGAGCGCGCGGCGGAGGCCGGTTGCCTTGAGTGGCTGTGGACGCAAGACGCGGACATCATCTGCCTACAGGACACGCGTTGCTCTGAATACTCGCTGAGTGGTGACCACTTTTTTCCAGCGCATTACCACCCCTATTTTCTCGATCACTTTGAGGATGCTCGGCTCAATGGCGTTGCGATTTACTGCAAAAAGATCCCCAAGGCGATCATATGGGGCCTGGGATTTGAGCAGTTTGATGCCCAGGGTCTCTACATACAGGCTGATTATGATCAGGTCAGTATTGGCTCTGTCTTGGTCCCCAGTGCGCTCAGTGGCGAACAAGCGATGGCACATAAGCTGGCCTTTCTTAATCAATTAAGCAGCCACCTAGAGAAAGTGCGCCATAAACGCCGCGGCTACATATTGTGTGGCGGGTGGGAGCTTATGGCACACCACGCTGACGCGGAAAAGGTCGGCACTGCTGGGAATATCCCGGGCCTGTCACCCAACGAGCGAGGCTGGTTATTGGACCTTTACGATAGCGGCTACGCCGACGCTTTTAGAGTGATCGACGGCGAGCCCGATGCACTGACTTGGTGGCCTCATGGCGATGAGGCAGGGGGTATGCGAACCGATACCCATATTATCTCTGAGCTCTTGGTGAGTGCGGTCAAAAAAGTTCACATCTACGACGCACAGGTATTTTCGCACCATGCGCCTGTCGTCATTGACTACGACATCACGCTTTAACCTTTACTCAGTGCCTCTCGTTGTGCAGCGTTAATGTCTGCCCCCGCGGCGGTAGCGAGCTCCAGCAATTCGGTCAATTCGGCTTGTGTAAAGGTGGCACCTTCGGCCGTGCCCTGCACTTCAACCAACCCACCACTCTCTGTGAGCACCACATTCATGTCACTGTCAGCCCGAGAATCCTCAGCATAATCAAGGTCTACCACAGGCATGCCCCGCCAGACCCCCACGGAAACGGCGCTAACTAGGTGCTTTAACGGATCACCCGACAAATCTCCAGATCGCTGGAGGCCATTGAGCGCGTCTACAACGGCGACGCAAGCCCCCGAAATTGACGCAGTTCTAGTACCGCCATCAGCCTGAATCACATCGCAATCTAGACGAATAGTGCGCTCACCCAAAGCCTTCATGTCGACCATGGCACGTAGCGAGCGACCAATAAGACGCTGAATCTCAACAGTACGACCACCCTGCTTACCACGCGCCGCCTCACGATCATTACGGCTCGTGGACCGCGGCAACATACCGTATTCTGCGGTCAGCCACCCCTCGCCCTTGCCGCGTAAAAACCTCGGTACGCCTGCCGTCACGCTGGCGGTGCAAATCACTTTAGTTTGGCCAAAACTCACAAGCACTGAGCCCTCAGCATGGCAAGTGAAGCCCCGCTCAAACTGTATTGGTCGCATTGCGTTAGGTGCTCGACCACTAGGTCGATCAAATGCTGCCGCCATGGCGGGTCTCCTGGTCTCAGTAACAGTTAACAACCCCTCGGCTACTGTTACACTTCACTGCGTCCATAGCTGGAGCAATGCGGTGACTCAGAGTATGACGGGCTTTGCCCGGGGGAGTGTAACAACCGAGGGCTTAACGGTCACTGTAGAGTGCCGTTCGGTTAATAATCGTTACCTCGATTTACACTTTCGAATGCCAGAGACGTTGCGCGAGTATGAGCCGCAAATGCGAGCACAGATCAGCCAAGCTTTCTCCCGAGGGAAACTCGAGCTATCCGTGCAATACCAGCAAAACAAGACGACATCTGAGTCCGCGTTAAATACCGATTACCTAAACACGTTGCAGGCGGCATTGAAGCAAATTTCAACGTTCTTTCCGGATGCCGAGGCGCCAAACCAACTGACGTTATTGCAGGCACCCGGTGTCCTAAGCGAGCGTCCGATCGCGGTCGAAGCGCTAATTTCAGCGACCACTGCCGCGCTCAAGCAATGCCTCGAGACGCTGTCGCAAAACCGCCGAGAAGAGGGTGCAAAATTAGCCGCCATGGTGTCAGACCGAGGAGAGCTTATCAGGGCTTTGCTCCTCTCGCTCCGGCAACAACTGCCAGCACTTCAGCAAGCCCATCGGGAAAAGCTGCTCGCTCGGATGGCGTCATTAGAGCTCACAGCAGACGCTAAGCGTTTAGAGGAAGAAATTGTCTACGTGCTGCAGCGCGTCGATGTGGAGGAGGAAATGGATCGCCTCGATGCTCACTTAGACGCCATTAATGCGGCGTTAATCGGAACAGTACCCTGCGGCAGAAAGCTCGATTTCTTGATGCAGGAGCTCAATCGTGAGGCCAATACACTCGCCTCTAAATCAACTGCTTTAGATACCACTAACACCGCCGTAGAGTTCAAGGTACTCATTGAGCAGATGCGCGAGCAAATTCAGAATATCGAGTAGATGACACCCATGAATAAAAACATTTCGCGAGGCCAATTACTGATTATTTCGGCGCCCAGTGGTGCTGGAAAAACCTCTTTAATTCGAGCGCTGATAGCAAATGATCGTCGTATCGAGGTGTCTGTCTCGCACACGACGCGGCCCCAGCGCCCCGGCGAAATTGAAGGTATTAATTATTTTTTTGTGGCATCTGAGACGTTTCAAAGACTACAAGACGACGGCGCATTTTTCGAATGGGCCGAAGTATTCGGACATTGCTATGGCACCAGCACAGCACAATTGGACGCACGTCTGAAGCAAGGTGCCGATGTGATTCTAGAAATCGACTGGCAAGGGGCTCAGCAAGTGCGGAACCTATTACCGGACAGCACATGGATCTTTATCCTGCCTCCCTCAGTGGCGTCCCTCAAGACGCGATTGCGCGAACGGGGGCAGGATACTGACGCCACCATTGATCTCCGCATGCAGGCGGCCCAAGACGAAATGTCACACTGCGACGAGGCAGACTACCTCGTCATCAATGATGTCTTCGACACCGCACTGATCGAGCTTCAAGCCGTCATCAGCGCAGCAAGGCTGCGCACGGGACGCCAACAGGCCAGCACACACGGCACCCTGTTGAGGGATTTATTGGCCCCCGAAACGGCGACACCGTGAGGCATGTCGGCAAATTTACACTCAAGGGTGGGCTCGCACTGTCCTTAGCTGGGGTATACTACGCGGCCGCGTTTTATCGCGGCGGAGATCAGGAGAGTCACGCAGACATGGCGAGAATAACCGTAGAAGATTGTCTGGATAACGTCGAAAACCGATTTGAACTCGTCATGCTTGCCTCTAAGCGAGCGCGGCAGCTCGCCACCGGCGGTCGCGACCCACTGGTGGAAGACGAGTCAGACAAGGCCACTGTCATTGCGCTGCGCGAGATCGCAGACGGACTGATTACGCCCGAAATATTGGCTCGCGAGAGTGAGATCGAGGCAGAAGAAGAGCTCGCCGCCACGTTTGAGACGCCGATTCTCTAATTTGGAGGGTCGCTAGCGATGGTAGCCATCACGCGCCAAACGCTCAGTAGACCGCTCCTCGGGCCCGCTTCTTATCTAGCCCCCCGAGGCAAACTACCGCCTAGTGCTCGCACCGGACACGCTGGCCATAGTTCACTGGCCGCATTCGAGCAATTAATCGCCGACTATTTGCCGCTAGAACAGGTGAAGCTGGTCCGGCGAGCCTACTACTACTCTGAGCAGGCCCATTACGGGCAAACACGGCGCAGCGGTGAGCCTTATGTCACGCACCCCCTCGCAGTCGCCTGCATTCTGGCGCGCATGCACATGGATCCGCAAAGCCTGATGGCCGCGCTGCTCCATGACGTCATCGAGGATACCGGCGTTACCAAAAGAAGATAGTGGCGCGCAGTTTGGTTCGGATGTTGCCGATCTGGTGGACGGTGTGAGTAAATTGACCCACGTCGAGTTCGACTCAGCCGAGCAAAGACAAGCCGAAAACTTTCAGAAAATGACCTTGGCGATGGCCAAGGATATTCGCGTCATTCTCGTCAAACTGGCTGACCGACTCCACAATATGCGTACCCTCGGGGTGTTGAATCGTGAGAAAGATAAAGCGCATCGCAACCGAAACACTCGACATTTATGCCCCCATTGCAATGCGCCTGGGAATGAATGAGATCCGCCTGGAGTTTGAAGACTTAGGACTCAAAGCCCTCTACCCCATGCGCGCAAGAAGGCTTGAAGCGGCGCGTCGGGCAGCCAGCGGCAACCGGAAGCAGCTCATCGAACAAATTCGTGGGCAACTGAGCCAAACACTCAAAGCGTGAAGAGTTGAGCGCAACGTTGTCGGCCGCGAAAAACACCTCTATAGCATCTACCAAAAGATGAAAGCGAAGCGAAAATCCTTTGCTGACGTCATGGATATCTTTGCCTTTCGGCTCATCGTCGACTCCGTCGATGACTGCTATCGCGCGCTAGGCATGGTGCATAGCCTCTATAAACCTGTGCCCGGTGAATTCAAAGACTATATTGCGATCCCCAAGGCCAATGGCTATCAATCGCTGCACACCGTATTAAAAGGCATGCACGGCGTGCCGATTGAAGTTCAGATTCGCACGCACGAAATGGAAGATATGGCGAATAATGGGATCGCGGCTCACTGGCTCTATAAGAGCGAAGAAGGCAGTACCAGCATATCGCATGCACCGAGCACGAGAATGGGTGCAGGGCCTGCTCGAAATGCAGCAACGCGCAGGAGACTCACTGGAATTCATCGAGAATGTGAAAATCGATCTGTTCCCCGACGAGGTTTATGTCTTCACGCCGCGCGGCGATATTCTTGAGCTGCCAAAAGGCTCATGTGGTATCGACTTTGCCTACGCGGTGCATACCGACATCGGTAACCACTGCGTTGCCGCGCGAGTCAGTAACCAGCTAGTCCCCCTATCAGAACCATTAGAAAGTGGTGCGACGATTGAAATTGTCACCTCACCGACTGGAAGACCAAGCCCCTCTTGGTTGAATTGGGTCGTCACCGCCCGCGCCCGTACCCATATCCGCCACTTTTTGAAGGATCAACGGCGCGATGACTCCCTCGCACTAGGCAAAAATCTGCTCGACCGCGCGCTGATGGCTCACGACACTCGCCTCAGCGCCATTGACGACGCAACGATGCACACCGCCTTAGCCTCATTGGGCAAAGCGGATATCGATGCTTTAGTCATCGACGTTGCACTGGGCAACACGTTGCCCCATATCGCCGTTGCACACCTAACTAATCGTTACGATGACGCCGCCGTGAGTGGTGAGGGCGCTACGCTCGGCATCCGTGGGACGGAAGGCGTGGGCGTGGCGTATGCGAAGTGCTGCTGCCCGTTGCCGGGAGATGCCATTCAAGGATACCTAGGGCAAGAACGCGGATTAGTCGTTCACCGTGATAGCTGCCGCAACTTGGTCGACCTGAGAGAACAACGCGATCGGCTCATGTCATTACACTGGGATGAAGATATTGACCGTACTTACCCCGTTGGCCTTCGGGTTCAAGTGGAAAATCGCCGTGGGATGATTGCGGTATTAGCCACCCGGCTCAGCAGTATTGGGCTCAACATCGAGCGCATTGCAACACAAAACAAAGACATCCAGTTCACCTTTGTCGATTTAGAGCTACAAGTTAGCAGCCGCATCCATTTAGCAAGAGTGATGAAGCGCATCAGGATAATCGAGGGTGTGCTCAAAGTGACGCGCAGCGCGCGGCGATAAACCCATCAGACCGAACGACTCTCCTCTTTTGGTCAAGACTTACCCATCTTGCGTCGCTCGAGGGTTCGTTATTCAATACAAACCAACCGTTTATATCAGGAAGCTGACGTGTCGAACCGAGCCATCATCACAACCCCATCCGCACCGCAGGCGATAGGCCCCTACTCACAAGGCATCAAGGTCGGCAACACCGTATGGATATCCGGACAGATTCCACTCGATCCCAGTTCGATGTCGCTGGTATCGGGCGATATTACTGCCGAGACCGAGCAGGTGTTCGCCAATCTTTCCGCAGTGGCCGCAGCGGCAGGGGGGACTCTCGATGATGCCGTGAAAATTAATATTTCCCTCACCGATCTTGCTGATTTCGAGGCGGTCAATACCGTCATGGCGCAACAATTGGCAGAACCGTATCCCGCGAGAGCTTGTGTACAAGTGGCAGCCTTACCGAAAGGCGCTCGGATTGAGATCGAGGCCATTCTCACGCTCTAATAACCCCTCAGTTCTCACGCCTTACGCCTTGATGGCCGCGGCATAACCCTCGCGCCATGAAGGATAGGTGAGCGTGAAGCCAATTTCCTTAAGTAACGCGCTTCGGCATTGACGATTCGCTCTTGAAATCGCCTGCTGAGACGTTTCACTGAGATTAACGCCCAATTTTTGCGCCAGCCATCGCTCCACTTCATAAGTAGGAGTTGTATCCTCATCCGCTGCTACCAAAGTCGGTGGTACCGCTTCGCCCTGCTCATCTAACTGCAAGCAGTGCGTGATCAATCGTGCTAAATCTTCGCGATGAATACGATTACCAAATGAAGATCCCGGTGCCCCCCCCTGACCGGAGAGAACACGCCGAATTAACATGCCCTGCGGGTCGCCATACACACCGGCGGGACGAATAACGGTGGTGGTTCGCGCGCGTCGAATTGCAGCCTCCGCTGCGACCATCGCCCTTGCTTGGGGCTCGCTCACGTTCAGTGGTGAGTGCTCATCCACCCAGCCACCCTCCGCCTCACGATAAACCCGCGTTGATGACACCCAGATTACGCGACGACACGCCAGCAGCCACGATTGCGCCGCCAATAGCTCAGCCACCTCGGTAAAACCCCTGTGATACCCCTGTGGGTCGTATGACTGAGGGGTTGGCGTCACGAGAACGTAATCCGGATCGCGCACTGGCAGAGCGGCCATAGAAACTGGGTCGGTGAGATCTACCTGATACCGATCAAACTGCTCGGGCAGCGAGCCGGCATTCCGACGCGCAGCCGACACGGCCCAACCGAGAGCCGCCATTGAAGACCCCACTCTCGTGCCAATGTCACCACATCCAAGGATAAGCAGATGCATAAAGTGCGCAGCCTCATCGAAGAATCGCTAAGATAACACTCTGGCAAAGACAGCAGGGTATCGAAACACCTTTGAGCCAAACCATTTTGCAAAATTCTGTGACCACGCTCCGTGGTGTCGGCGAAAAATTGAGATTACGTCTGTCAGAAATTGGCATCTCTTCTCTGGAAGATCTGCTGTTTCATTTTCCGCTTCGCTATCAAGATCGCACTCGCATCACACCCATTGGCGCACTCACAGATCAAATCGATGCGGTCGTACAAGGGGACATCAAAGGCGCTGCCGTCACAATGGGCCGGCGGCGCACATTGGTGGTTCAGATCGGCGATGACACGGGGTTAATCACCGTCCGTTTTTTCCATTTTCGGCAAACGCAGGTCGCCCAATTTAAAACGGGAGGCCGCGTCACACTCTTTGGTACACCGCGGAGATTAGCAGGTAAGGTGGAAATGGTTCATCCGGAGTATCGACTGGGTGACGAGGCCAACTTGTTGGAACCAGCACTCACGCCCGTTTATCCCACCGTCAGCGGACTTGGGCAGAGCACCTGGCGAAAACTCTGTGGTCAGGCGGTGGCATTGCTGACGAAAACCCCGCCAGATGATCTATTAGCCGGTGTCACCGACGATATCATTACCCTGCCAGAAGCCATTTCATTTCTCCATAATCCCCCACCCTCTGCCTCACTGGGGGAAATTCAGCAGGGGACACACCGCGCACAAATGCGGCTGGCGCTCGAGGAGCTTATCGCTCACCAAGTCTCTGTATTAGGCGTGCGGGATAAAGAACGTCGATTTGTTGCGCCGGTCATCGACAGAGACTCTTCCTTATCGAGAGCACTCTTGTCGTCCCTGCCTTTTAGCCCAACTGACGCGCAAAATCGTGTGGGTGCAGAGCTCAGTCAAGACCTCTCTCAAAATCACCCCATGTTACGTTTAGTGCAGGGCGATGTGGGGTCGGGCAAAACCTTAGTAGCGGCAAAAGCAGCGCTCGATACCATCGCGTCAGGCTATCAGGTTGCCTTCATGGCACCGACTGCACTACTCGCCGAACAGCATTTTTCAACATTAGAGTCTTGGTTCGCGCCACTGGGCAAAACTGTTTCGTGGTTAAGCGGCCGTATTAAGGGGCGAGCCCGTGCTGAGGTATTGCAACAACTCGCGAACGGCGAGGCGGCTGTTGTGGTCGGAACGCACGCCTTGTTCCAAGAAGACGTGACTTTTCAACGCCTTGGGTTAATCGTCGTCGACGAGCAACATCGATTTGGTGTTCACCAACGCCTTGCGTTGGCAGATAAAGGTGCAGATGGGCAGCACCCGCACCAGCTTGCACTGACTGCAACACCGATTCCACGCTCACTCGCCATGGTCGCTTATGGCGACCTTGATTGCTCGGTGATCGACGAGCTGCCCCCCGGACGGACACCCGTGACGACGACATTAATTGATCATGATCGCCGTGATGCCGTCATCAAACGTGTTGGCGCCGCTTGCCGTGATGGACGACAAGCGTATTGGGTCTGTACCGCGATCGAAGAAAGCGACTCGCTGCACATGGAGGCAGCCACGGCGACGCTAGACACCCTATCGGCGGCTCTTCCGGGAGTGGCGATAGGCCTGGTGCATGGCAAGTTAAAGCCAGCGGATAAAGCCAGCGTGATGGCACAGTTTAAGGCGGGAACGCTGCAATTACTCGTGGCGACCACCGTCATTGAAGTTGGTGTCGATGTACCAAGAGCCAGCCTTATGATTATCGATAATGCTGAGCGCTTGGGGCTTGCACAGCTTCACCAACTGAGAGGACGTGTTGGCCGCGGCGCTATTGAGAGTCACTGCGTACTGTTGTTCCGTCCGCCGCTATCGAACACAGCACAAGAAAGACTGAAGGTCATGCAGGATACCCACGATGGTTTTGTGATTGCGGAAGCGGATTTGCGCATACGCGGACCCGGTGAACTGCTCGGCACCCGGCAAACTGGACTCGCGCAGTTTAGGGTTGCGAGGCTCCCAGAACACGAAGCGCTCTTAAACACGGCGCACGATATTGCGCAACAACTGCATCAGCATGACATGGCCCGGGCACGAGCCTTAATGGCTCGCTGGGCCGGTCCTCGTGCCGATTTTGCGCGTGTGTAATCCAATAGAGCAACGCACTGAGTCAAGCCGATGTCGCATCGCTGTGCTGAGGCCGCTACACTGGCGCACCCCCAAAGGCAGAATGCGCGTTAATGGTTGAACCTCCCCCTTCTCTCCCGCTGGATACAGGGATAAAAGCTCGTAAGTTGCGTGCGGTAATCGAAATCACGCGGTTTGATAAGCCCATCGGGACTTTTCTGCTGCTAGCGCCCACCTTATGGGGCATGGTGCTGGCGAATCAGGGTTACCCGCCTTGGGGATTACTCTGCCTATTTGTCGCCGGCGCTATTGTGATGCGATCCGCAGGCTGTGTTGCAAATGATCTCGCTGATCGAAATTTAGACGGCCACGTCGAAAGGACCCGCTTAAGACCGCTAGTCAGTGGCGCCTTGAGCGTCCCTGAAGCCCTTTTTTTACTGGTTGGCTTACTAAGCATAGCCCTGATGTTAGTCGCGCTCACCAATCCGCTCACCATAAAGCTCTCGATCGCAGGGCTAGCATTAGCACTGATCTATCCGCTTATGAAACGCGTGACCCACCTGCCACAAATTGTGTTGGGCCTTGCCTTTTCCTGGAGCATCCCGATGGCTTTTGCCGCCAGCATGAATACGCTCCCTAGCGCTCTGTGGTGGTTATTTGTCGCCAACCTCCTCTGGACCGTGATCTATGATACGCAATATGCCATGGTCGATCGAGAAGATGATTTAACGGTGGGCATTAAATCGACAGCTATTTTATTTGGCCATCTCGATGTGCGTATTATTGGGCTGCTACAGGGTCTTTGCGTCGTCGCCTTCTGCTGCTGCGGTGTTGCGTTCGATCTTGGAATGGCCTACTACGCCGCAATCGTAGCCGTGGGGCTGCTGTTTACACGACACCTCTGGTTCATCAAAGATCGCGACACGCAGCAGTGTTTTAGAGCGTTTAATCAGAGTAAATGGATCGGTGTTCTTATTTTAAGTGGGCTGTGCGCTGATTTTTGGTTAAGGTCAGTGGCACTTGACTGAACACAACGAAGCATCGCTCAGCGCCACCGTGCATCGGTCAATGACTGAGATCGACCCGGCGCAGTGGCGCAATTACTTTGGTGAAGGCGATCCCTTTTTGCAGTGGGACTTCTTACACGGCCTGGAATCGACAGGCTGCACCACGTCGCAAAGCGGCTGGCAACCCGCTCATATCCAACTAGATCGATCGGGATCGCCACTGGGTTTCGTGCCCGCTTACGTCAAAGGCCATAGTTATGGCGAGTACGTTTTTGATTGGTCGTGGGCAGAAGCGTGGCAACGGATGGGTCTGGAGTACTATCCAAAACTGGTGACAGCAGTGCCTTTCACCCCGGCCACCGGTCAGCGACTTTGGCATGATGCTGCGCCTCAGAACGCGCTGTCTGATGTGGTCCATGGAATACAAGCGCTATGCTCGTCATTAGAAGTGTCTAGTTGGCATGTCTTATTCTTGGAGCAAGCTCAGTCTGAGGCGCTGGTCGAGCTAGGTATGCCACAACGGTTAACCACGCAATTCCATTGGTTTAACCGCGGGTATCGGGACTTTCAAGACTTTTTAGCGTGCTTCAACAGCCGTAAACGAAAAAATCTACGGCGAGAGCGAGACCAGATCGCACGACAAGGCTTAATCCTAGAAACCAAGAAAGGCGCTGAGATTACGCCTGAAAACTGGCAATTTTTTCATCGCTGCTACCAGACCACTTACGCAAAAAGATCGGGCCACGGCGGTTATTTAACGAACGCTTTTTTTACAGAAACCTGCCCAGCACTGGGTGAAACGCCGGTCATGGTGACGGCATCATGCGCGGGCGAGCCGGTCGCTGCAGCGCTATTTTTTGAAGGTCGTGATACCCTCTATGGACGCTATTGGGGGTGCCTTGCTGAGTTTGATTATCTGCATTTCGAGGCCTGTTATTACCGTGGGATTGAGTACTGCATTGAGGCCGGATTATCGCGCTTTGACCCAGGGGCACAGGGAGAGCACAAAATTCAGCGAGGCTTTGAGCCCGTGCTCACGTACTCTAATCACTGGATTGTGGACGAACGGTTCAGCGACGCAGTGGCACAGTTTGCCGCACAAGAATGTGATCATGTTCGCGCTTATCAGAAAGAAGCGGCAACGTTGCTGCCCTTTAAACTAGACAGCCTCTAAGGCGTTTACTGAGGCGCATCGCGCAGAAACACCCACTGCCCTTCTTGAGACTGAGCGGCGCTGAAGTAATAACCCTCGCCGGTAAAATCCTTCAGCCCTTCCGGCGTATTGAGGCCTTCCTCGATAATATAGCGCGCCATCAAGCCACGGGCCTTTTTGGCAAAAAAGGAAATCATCTTGTATTGCCCATTTTTCAAATCACGGAATTGCGGCGTGACAATGTCGACATTCAGCAATTGCGGTCGCACTGATTTAAAGTACTCATTAGACGCGAGATTCACCAAAACTGGGCTGCCGCTGGCCCTCACGTGCTGGGCAAGCAGTTGCGTGATCGAGTCTCCCCAAAACTCATATAAATTTTTGCCGTCGGCATGATGCAAACTTGGTGCCCATCTCAAGCCGATAGGGTTGCATTAGATCGAGCGGCCTGAGCAGGCCATAGAGCCCACTTAAAATGCGCAAATGCTTCTGTGCAAAAGTCAGCTCTTTCGTGCTCAGGGTGTCTGCACGCAAGCCTGTATAGACATCTCCCTTAAACGCTAAAACCGCCTGCTTGGCATTATCAAGGGAAAATTCTGGAGCCCAGTTCATGAATCGCTCATGGTTAAGGTGCGCGATTTTTTCCGAGACGCCCATCAAGGATTGGATGTCCTCGGGCGTCATGCTACGCGCCGCATCCACCAGCGTTGCGGCCTCATCTAAGAATAGCGGCTGCGTCGACTTGCGAGTCGTTGGCGCCGTATCGTAATCCAGCGTTTTTGCGGGGGACAGAATGGACAGCATTGCATCACCTCTTCTGCAATCTTAAGGGGTGGAATGATAACCTTCAGGCTCGGTGATACAAGCCTTTGAGAAAACGATGAGCAACAATGTCTCACTTAACACCCTGATCGATCGCAGCATCGCACTATTAGGAGTCGCTGTCGCATGGTGTGTGCCCGTGATGGCAGTGACCGTCTGTGCCGTCGTCGTGCTACGTTATGGGTTCAGTACCGGCGCGATCGCGGCCCAAGAATCTGTTCAATATCTCCACGCTGCACTGTTCATGCTGGGTGCTGCGGTCACCATGGGGGCGGATCAGCATGTTCGAGTTGATGTGTTCTACCGGCGTTTTAATGCGCGGCAAAAAGCGTGGGTGAATACCTTAGGGCATATTGTTTTTACACTTCCCCTCTGTGCCTTAATAGGCGTGGGCTCGTTTGGCTATGTCTTGGACAGCTGGTCGGCACTAGAAACATCACCTGAGCCCGGGGGGCTGCCGCTGGTTTATGTCTTAAAAACACTGATTCCCATCATGGCCGTATTATTGGGACTGCAGGCTATTGCCCAAGTCGGACGGGGGCTCAATGTGCTCTGCCATAAGGATCCATCATGATTGAGGGGCAGTTAGCACTCGCGATGTTCTTTGTTGTATGCGGCATATTGCTACTGGGCTTTCCGGTCGCGCTCACATTAGGGGGCACCGCTCTGGGCTTTGCGGCGCTCGGTGTTTTATTGGGGCATTTTGATGCCGCCTATTTAACGGCATTAACCGGCCGGATATTTGGCACCATGAGTAACGAGACGCTGGTTGCCGTGCCTCTTTTTATTTTAATGGGGGTGGTCCTAGAACGAGCAAAAATCGCTGAAGACCTGCTGGCAAACCTAGCAGGCATGTTCGGCGCTCGGCCAGGAGGGCTCGGCTTAGCCGTGATACTTGTTGGCGCGCTCCTCGCTGCTAGCACCGGGATCGTTGGGGCGACGGTGGTCACCATGGGTGTGCTCGCCTTGCCCACTATGTTGCGCGCCGGATATCAACCACAACTGGCGGCAGGCACTATTTGTGCCACTGGGACATTAGGGCAAATTATACCGCCGTCGATCGCACTCGTATTACTGGGCGACACCATGTCGAGCGCCTACCAACAAGCGCAATTAAAAATGAACATCGTCAATACACAAACCGTCTCGGTGGGGGATCTCTTTGTAGGCGCCATCGTGCCTGGCATCGTCTTAGTCTTTCTGTATCTGGCGTATGTTCTAATCCGAGCCACAGTGCAGCCCAGTAGTGCACCGCCAGCAACGGTTGAAGAGGCCGATATGCGGTCAGTGGTTACCGCCGTGCTTCCCCCGCTGGGCCTTATTGGACTGGTGCTCGGATCGATTCTCGTGGGTGCTGCGACCCCCACAGAAGCAGCCGGGGTCGGTGCAGTGGGGGCGCTGTTGCTCGCCCTGAGCCGGGGCGCACTCTCGCTGCCCGTTTTGCAAGACATCTCACAGTCCACCCTATTTACGACGAGCATGGTTTTTCTCATTCTCATTGGTGCAGCGCTGTTTTCGCTGGTTTTCCGCGGATTTGGCGGCGATGCCATGATCGAGTCGTTTTTTGACGGGCTCGGGGGAGGACCCCACACCGCATTGTTGGTTGTGATGCTCGTCATGTTTCTGCTGGGCTTTATTCTCGACTTTATTGAAATCACTTTCGTGGTCGTACCCGTGGTGGGACCCATCTTGTTAGCAATGGGGTTTGATCCAGTTTGGCTTGGCATTATGATCGCCGTAAATCTTCAGACGTCTTTTCTAACGCCCCCCTTTGGATTTGCACTGTTTTACTTACGGGGTGTGGCGCCCGACACGGTCAGCACCGGCGCTATTTACTCCGGGGTATTGCCGTTTGTATTAATTCAACTGCTGCTGCTCGGACTCATGTGGTGGTGGCCCAATTTAGTCCTATGGTTACCCGGGGTGATGGGGCGATAATGACCCGAACCCCCTGCCGCGAGCGATGTGAGCATCATCGCCGCCAAACACTCTGAGAACAGATGCTATGCCAACTGACGAACTCGACGCCGATCCTCTCCCTCATGGTGATTTAGCATTACAAACCATTGCGATGCCTCGGGATACCAACGCAAACGGCGACATCTTCGGGGGGTGGTTGTTGTCACAAATGGACCTTGCTGGCAGCATCACCGCATCGGAGCTCGCGGGAGGACGGGTCGCAACGGTAGCGATAGAAGGCATGTCGTTTTTGACACCGGTGCATGTTGGCGCCGTCGTGAGCTGTTATTGCGATGTGCTAGAAACCGGTCGCAGTTCGTTACGGATACTCGTTGAGGTCTGGATTAATGCACGGCAAGACGGCGAACCGATCAAGGTGACAGAAGGGGAGTTTATCTACGTGGCGATCGACGAACAGAGGTTGACGCGACCTATTACTCCGTAAACGACACGGGGGGCATTACTCGGTCTCGCCCATTGAGGTAAGCCCGCTCGGATATTTCATGATACGTCCGCACACGTTGAAAAAAGTCGAAGTACGAAGCGGCAATCTTTGCTGCCATAGGATCCGCATCAATGAGCGCTGCAACAGCGACCTGACTCTCCTCGTAGAGAATATCCATCACGTCGTCATGTAAAAAACAATCTAAAGGAAAATCTGTTAGTAAAATTTCAAGTGATTCACTATTGTGGGCCGTAAAGTCATCGAGCATATCGCCATTGGTCGCGCGAGCCGCCACCGTAACAATGGCCTGTAGGTCTTCGGGTAATGCCGCTAGCGCCTCTTTATTGACAATAATCTCGAGCATCGCGCCAGGCTCATGCCAACCGGGATAATAATAGTAGTCTCCGACCTCCATCAGGCCCAGCGTTCTGTCGTTATAAGGGCCCACCCATTCAACGGCATCAATTACGCCGGTCTGCATCGACGTGTACACCTCACCACCCGCAATGCGAACTGCAGAGCCACCCGCCGCATCAAATACTTCTCCGGCGAGGCCCGGAATACGCATCTTTAGTCCTGCTAAGTCCTCTCGGGTGTTCAACCGCTTATTGAACCAACCCGCCATCTGAACACCTGTGCTCCCACCAGCAAAGGGCACCACCCCAAAGGGCTCATAAAGTTCGCGCCACAGCGCGAGACCCCCTCCATAATGTAGCCAGCCATTTGCTTCTTGAGCCGTCATCCCAAAGGGCACTGCAGTATAAAAAACAGCGGCCGGGATCTTGCCCTTCCAGTAGTAGGACGCCCCGTGGCCCGCCTCAGCCACCCGTCGGGATACCGCATCAAAGACTTCAAACGGAGGGACAATTTCACCAGCGCCAAAGACTTTTATCCTCAACCGGCCCCCTGATGCCTCGTTCACACGTCGCGCAAAGTTCTCGGGAGCAGCACCCAACCCAGGCAGCCCTTTTGGCCAGGTGGTGACTAACTTCCATTCAATAAACGCGTCAGTACCGCGCACCGTTTTGGTCAGATCCACGCCTTGCCCCGATCGATCCAAAGACCACATCGCCACCACACTCACTAAAGCGGCGACGAGTGCGATAACGACCAGGGGTAGTATTTGTGTCTCACGCATGATTTCGCCTTACAGAATTGTTAGATTCGCATACTGCAGCACTAGCCATTTACTGCCTTCGCTAAAACTCACCTCGACCCTAGCATTACTGCCCTGACCTTCAAATTGAGTCACCACGCCTTCGCCAAATACTTGATGCAAAACCCGACGACCCAAATCGAGTCCCTCAACAGGCGGTTCGGTCAAGGAATGATGCGACAAGGACCCAAGAGGACGGGACACCGAACCATTGAGGCGCACTTCTTCGATGAGTTCGCCGGGTATCTCGCGGATAAAACGCGACGGTGTGTTGTACATATCACTGCCATGTAAACGTCGATTTTCTGCATAGGTCACGATCAATTTCTGCATCGCACGAGTAATACCCACATACGCGAGTCGGCGTTCCTCTTCCAATCGGCCCGGCTCCTCTAACGACATTTGATGGGGAAACAGGTTTTCTTCCACGCCCGCCATAAACACTAAGGGAAACTCTAATCCTTTGGCACTGTGCAAGGTCATCAACTGAACTGCGTCTTGGTCTTCATCAGCTTGCCGATCACCAGAATCTAATGCCACTTGATCCAGGAATTGCGGCAACGGCGAGATGGTCTCGTCCTCGGGTTCAAATAGCCGTGTTGCTGTGACCAATTCCTGTAGGTTTTCCACCCGCGCTTGCCCACGCTCACCTTTTTCCGACCGGTGATAATTCATCAATCCTGACATCTCGATGACATGCTCTGTAAATTCATCAAGGGATAAGGTCTCAGCGGATGTCGCAAAATCGTCAATCAGTGCTTGGAAATTCGCGAGCGCAGTGAGTGCTCGTGCCGGTAACAGCGTCTGTTTCCGCACTACTTCTATCGCCTCCCACAGGGGTGCTTGGTCTCGCCTAGCGACCTCTCTCAGTTTCTCTACTGTCTTATTACCGATGCCACGCGGCGGCGTATTCAAAACACGCTCCAATGCGGCATCGTCACGACGAGCTTGAGCCAGCCGCAAATAGGCCAGCGCATTCCGAATTTCTAGCCGTTCGTAGAATCGCTGCCCCCCATAAATACGGTATGGGATACGCTCTCGGAGCAGCGCTTCTTCCAACACACGTGATTGCGCGTTTGAGCGATATAAAATCGCTACCGACCGCCGTGGATTCCCCTCGTCGCACCACGTTTCTGCTTGTTCTACGATATAGCGCGCTTCGTCTTGTTCGTTAAAGCCAGCGTAGAGCGTGATCGGGTCGCCCCGCTCCCCTTCAGTCCACAAGTTTTTACCCAATCGCCCGGCATTGCGAGAAATGAGGCCGTTTGCGGCTTCGAGAATAGTCTCGGTGGAGCGGTAGTTTTGCTCTAATCTCACCGTCACGGTGCCAGCAAAGTCTTCTGAAAATCGTTGGATATTTTCGACTTTAGCGCCACGCCAGCCGTAGATAGACTGATCGTCGTCACCCACTGCAACCACCGGAATAGTTTGTCCCGCTAAAACACGCAGCCACGCATACTGAATCGTGTTGGTATCTTGAAACTCGTCCACCATCACGTGCTTTAAAACGCGCTTGGTAATGGGCGAGCGTTGAGGGAGACTTGAGCCACAACTCGTGCGCACGGAGTAACAACTCAGCAAAGTCGACCAGGCCGCCTCGCTCACAGGCCTCTTCATAAGCGGCATACACGCGCACCATGGTCTTGGCATATAAATCGCCTAGCGGGACATCAACATGGCGCGCACGGAGTCCCTCATCTTTCTGTCCATTAATAAACCACTGCGCCTGCTTGGGTGGCCAGCGGGTATCATCCAGCTCTAGTCCCGGTATTACTCGCTTAATTAGCCGCAGCTGATCGTCGCTGTCGAGAATCTGGAAGTCTTGAATTAGACCCGCTTCCTGCCAATGCGTGCGGAGCAAGCGGTGGGCAAGGCCGTGAAACGTGCCCACCCACATGCCGCCAAACGACTGCCCCATCAAGGATTCGATGCGGTGCCGCATCTCACGCGCAGCCTTGTTGGTAAAGGTCACAGCGAGTATTGAAAAAGGCGACACCTGCTCTGCTTCTAATAGCCAGGCGATGCGATGCACGAGCACGCTCGTTTTGCCAGACCCTGCGCCGGCTAAGACAAGCTGGTTACTGGTAGACGCGGTCACAGCCTCTCGCTGTGCGGCATTCAGGGGGTTTAAAATATCGGAAACATCCATGCGCGTAGTGTAACGGAATGCGCTTTAGGGGTTGGATAAACGTTGTGATGAGATGTGACATAGATGGTTTATTCAGGCCGCGTTCATTGGTATAACAGAAGCCTCTATAAAGACCTGATCCCGGTAGTGTATCGCCGCGGCAGCGTCTCGATAAAAACGCCAACATTTGGCTGCTTAAAAAAGGAAATCTAAAATGGATATGAAACCCGTTACGCTCGCCTTCGCCTTGCTTGCCACGCCATTGAGTGGTGCTTTTGCCTGTGATGTTCCAGTAGCGCCCCCGACGCCAGACGGTGGCAGTGCAACAATGGAAGATATGGTGGCATCACAAGGCGAAGTTAAAGCCTTTCAAGCCGCTAATGCTGAGTATCTCACCTGTGTGGACGACCAAATGACCGCTGAAAAAGCGGCGATGGACGAGGGCGATAGCGATGCTGACGAGCGCTATGCGCTGGCGGCTGCCGACTACAACGCGGCAGTCTCGCGGGAAGAACAAGTGGCAGCTGACTTCAATACCGCTATTAAGGCATTCAAAGCTGCCAACCCCTGATAAAGTTTCTCTTCCGGTTACGGTGGGGCCTAGCACAAGCCTCGCCGTAACCCTCTGATTTTTGACACGCTTGTCGCGGCACGCAAAGCCCAAATGACCGCTCATTGCAGGGTTAACGCGACGCTAACGGCATCTCGTCACCGTATTTTACCCCCCCTTACACTCACCGCGATCAGCGAGGCGCTTTTTTGCTCAGTGGCGTCGACGTTTTGGCAGGCATGCGATGAGCGTCACGCCAACTGCAATGAATGAAATAGGTATCGTGACCGCCAAAACGGTCATGATTGTCTCGACTAGCTCTGTCGACGTCCCTTCCATCACATCATTAAATCGACACGCCCAAGAGCGATAATGAAGACAACACGCAAAACCCCATGCGCTTCACAAAATACCCACTGCATTTGAGTTTTTAATCGTCAGATAACCACCGATCAGTAATAAGGCAACAGCAATCAGGTCGGGTACATATCCCGCAAAGGTTTGCCCAAATTTTACGGTAAATAAAGTCTCAAGCATGAGATGAGCCACGGCAAGAACGATTGTCAACACGGAGCACTTATGAGGCAATGAGGTCAAAAAGACGACTCAACCGTTGCGGAGTGTTTCACAGCAGTCAATTAGTCTTCGAGGGGTTGTTGTTCCGTCTCTTTTTTCTTTGCCCATTTTGCGATCAAAATCCAAGAATATGCTGTCACCGCAATCGTCGAAATTAACCAAATGTAAAAATTTATTTCCACCATTAACTCCTGTTAATTTACTGTTGTGCATTACTCCACTGTGACTGACTTCGCGAGGTTACGGGGCTTGTCCACATCAGTACCCTTGGCTACCGCGACGTGATATGACAACAGTTGTAACGCGATGGTGAAAGCAATGGGACCCGCAAGGTTACTCGCGACGGGAAGCTCTAACACATCACAACTCGGGCCCGATTGATAACCCGCCTTTTCACTGGCAAACACAAATAAGTGACCGCCACGAGCGCGAACCTCTTCAAGATTGGACCGCAGTTTTTCCATCAGTAGATCATCTGGTGCCACCGCAACGACCGGCATATCCTCGTCCACCAGCGCAAGCGGACCATGCTTAAGCTCTCCTGCAGGGTAGGCTTCGGCATGAATATATGATATCTCTTTTAACTTCAGCGCGCCCTCCATGGCAATGGGGTAATAAATGCCCCGACCTAGGAATAAAGCATGGTGCTTATTGGTGAAGCGCCGCGCCAACGTTTTGATCTTGTCATCGCACGCCAACACCTGGTCAGACACCGTCGCTAACTCCTGTAACGCAGACTCAATATCCTGCGTGGCCAGTGTGTCCGATGCATGATGGTGGGCCAACCGCGACGTCAGCATAAGCAACGCCGCGAGTTGTGTCGTGAACGCCTTGGTTGATGCGACGCCAATCTCTGCGCCCGCCTGCGTCAAATACACCAACTCGCAGGCACGAACCATAGCACTATGATCAACGTTACAGATCGCCAACCTTGCGAGGACGTTTTCAACGCCCACATGCTCCAAAGCCGCTAGCGTATCCGCCGTTTCACCTGACTGCGAAATACCCACCATGAGGGTATTGGGGAGCACCACCGCATTGCGGTAGCGGTACTCTGACGCAACTTCGACCTGACAGGGCAGTCCCGTCAATGATTCGATCCAGTGTCGGGCGACTAGGCCAGCGTGATAACTGGTGCCACAGGCCACAATCTGAACAGCCTGAACCCGCGAGAACAGCTCCGTCGCGTTATCATCAAACGCGCGATCATCCGCGTTGGCGCCCTTAATCGTGTCCTGTAGGCGGGCAGGTTGCTCAAAAATCTCCTTGCGCATGTAGTGGTCGTAGCCACCCAAGCCTTGGTTTTCAGGGCGTAATGCAAGGCGATTTTGGCCTCGATCGACCGGCTGCCCCTCAACGTTAAAAATGGCATAGCCATCTGCCGTCAACTGGGCGACATCGCCCTCTTCGAGGTAAATAAACGTATCGGTAACGGACTGCAGCGCGAGAGTGTCTGACCCAGCAAAGTATTCCCCAAGACCAACGCCCAGCACCAATGGACTACCTTGGCGTGCCACTACCAGTTGATTGGGTGATTCGCGATCAATAACAGCGAGCGCATAGGCGCCTTGCAGTTTTGGCAGGACCTGCTGTACCGCCGCTAATAAGTCGTGGTCACCTTCTTCGATTGCCAGTGCAATTAAATGTGCCACTACCTCGGTGTCAGTTTCCGACGCAAACTGGCAGCCCCGCGCTGCTAACGCAGACCGAAACAGTTCGTGATTTTCAATAATCCCATTGTGCACCACCGCAATGCGGTCATTAATGACATGAGGGTGGGCGTTGGCAACCGACGGTGCACCATGGGTCGCCCAACGCGTGTGGGCAATTCCCGTGCCACCGCTCAACGGTGTCGCCAGTTGCACGGCCTCTAACGCGGCAACGCGACCTAAGGTTTTATGACTCGACAATTGACCTTCGCGATCGATGAGCGCAAACCCAGCTGAGTCATATCCACGGTACTCGAGCCTGCGAAGGCCTTCGAGAAGAATATCGGTGCAATCTCGTCGGGCAGCTACCGCCACAATGCCGCACATTAAGATTCATCCTTGGTTTTGGTGGGACGCTGCCAGCCGTCTACGTTACTCTGCCGGCCTCGGGCAACCGCCAGCTGATCGATTGCCACATCGTCGGTAATCGTTGAGCCCGCGGCCACAAAGCCACCAGACGCGACAGATAAAGGGGCCACTAAGGTGCTGTTTGATCCGATAAACACACCCTCGCCCAGTTCGGTTCGATATTTGTTGGCCCCATCGTAATTACACGTGATGGTGCCTGCGCCCACATTGCTCCATGCGCCCACTGTGGCATCACCTAAATAAGTAAGATGACTGGCTTTCGCACCCTTACCCAGCGACACATTTTTTATTTCGACAAAATTGCCGACTTTCGCCTGCTCGCCAATCTCAGTGCCAGGGCGCAGACGAGCATAAGGGCCAATTTCTGCTCCCGCTTTGATGGTAGCGCCGTCGATATGAGTAAACGGCCGAACCTGCACACCCGCCTCGATCGTCGCGTTACGGATCACGCAGTGGGCACCAATCGTTACCTCGTCCCCCAGAACCACATCACCCTCAAACACCACATTGATGTCAATTGATACGTCGCGGCCACAACGTAACGATCCTCGGATGTCCAACCGCGCTCGATCAGTCACAAAAACGCCGGCCGCCATCAACTGCTCCGACAGCATTTGTTGATGCTGGCGCTCCAAATACTCTAGTTGTTGGGGTGTATTCACCCCCAGAGTATCCAGTGCACTGCCAGAGACCACCACTGAAACGGCGATGCCATCCGCTTTAGCAAGCGCTAAAACATCCGGTAAGTAATATTCTGATTGCGCGTTGTTATTCTCGATCCGAGACAGCCAATCCTCAAGTGAGCTGGCTCTGCTTGCCAACACGCCAGTATTAATCTCGCGCAACTGGTGTTGGTCTATCGATGCGTCTTTGTGTTCCACAACCGCCGAAAACTCACCCCGGTCATCACGAACGACGCGGCCATAACCGGACGGGTCCTCCACCACGGCTGACAGCATGGCAATACCGCCCTCAGCAGCGGCCACCACCGCCTGTAAAGTCGCCTGACTGACCAGCGGGACATCGCCAAACAACACGAGCAACGTTGAATCTGGATGGCAAGCACCGATCGCTTGCTGCACAGCGTGGCCCGTGCCTTTTTGTTGTGCTTGCAGGTGACACTGCACATCAGGGGCCTGAACAGCCGCTTTCACGGCATCGGCGCCACAACCAATCACGACATGAATGCGGTTAGCGCCGGCAGCGCGCGCGGCATCCAAGGTGTAATGAATTAGCGGCCGGCCAGACAACAGGTGCAGTACTTTAGGTAACCTAGATTGCATCCGGCTACCTTGTCCGGCGGCCAAAATGATGACTTCCAGCATGAAAGATTCGCTCAAGGCTCTATGCAATCGTCATCATTACCCACCGGGCCCAGTTTGCAAGCGTGCGAGGGCCCTTCGGCAAACAAACACCAAAATAAACCCGTTTATTGGGGGGGGTATTACCCGCGGCCGGCGCGGTTCTTAAGTTTACGGAGAGCAGACAACTGCGCCGTCGCTTCCGCTAATTGCGCGGAAGCGAGGCCGTAATCAATTTCTCCCTGCTGATTGGCAAGCGCTTCCTCGGCGTTTTGACGCGCCGTCTCGGCAGCGGCCTCGTCGATATCGTCAGCCCTGACAGCGGTATCAGCCAACACAGTGACCACGTCGCCCTGGACTTCTAGAAAACCGCCTGAAGCATAGTAAACGTGCTCTTCACCCGTTGGCTCAACAAGACGAATGGGTCCCGGAATCAGCCGTGTTAACAAAGCAGCATGTCCATGGCATACGCCCAACTCGCCCTCTATGCCGGTAGCGACGAGGAGCTCCACCAGCCCTGAGTAAATCTGAGTTTCTGCGCTCACAATATCGCACTGTAAGGTCATCGCCATAAGTCAGTCCCCGACGCGCGTCAGAGCTTAGCCGCCTTTTCGACCGCCTGCTCAATCGAGCCCACCATATAAAATGCCTGCTCAGGAAGGTGATCAAAATCGCCCCCTAAAATACCGTTAAAGCCAGCAATGGTGTCTTTGAGTGAAACATAGATGCCCGGTGAGCCGGTGAAAACCTCTGCGACGTGAAACGGCTGCGACAGGAATCGTTCAATTTTTCGAGCACGGGACACCGTTGTTTTATCTTCTTCGGAAAGCTCATCCATTCCTAAAATAGCAATAATGTCTTTGAGACACTCATCTGAATAAATGACTGCACACCACGCGCCACCTCATAGTGTTCCTGACCAATAATCAGTGGGTCAAGTTGGCGCGATGTCGAGTCGAGCGGGTCAACCGCAGGGTAAATACCCTTCGCAGCAATATCCCGACTCAACACCACGGTGGAATCTAGATGCGCAAAAGTTGTCGCAGGAGAGGGGTCAGTTAGATCGTCCGCCGGGACATAAACGGCTTGAATAGAGGTAATCGAACCGGTCTTAGTCGACGTAATGCGCTCCTGCAAAACGCCCATCTCCTCCGCCAAAGTGGGCTGATACCCCACCGCAGAAGGCATGCGACCCAACAGCGCCGACACCTCTGTTCCTGCCAAAGTATAGCGGTAAATATTGTCGACAAATAACAGCACATCACGCCCATCGTCGCGGAATTTCTCCGCCATGGTCAGACCTGTTAGGGCAACACGGAGACGGTTACCAGGGGGCTCGTTCATCTGCCCGTACACCATAGCGACCTTGGATTTATCCAACTCCTCGACATTCACAACGCCAGATTCTTGCATCTCGTAATAGAAGTCGTTTCCTTCTCGAGTCCGCTCACCCACACCGGCGAACACGGACAGTCCGGAGTGCTCGGTCGCAATATTGTTGATGAGCTCCATCATATTGACCGTTTTACCCACACCGGCACCGCCAAATAGACCGCCGCCGCCTTTAGCGAAGGGGCATACTAAGTCGATGACTTTAATACCCGTCTCTAATAACTCATCTGACGCAGCAAGTTCGTCGTAAGCCGGTGCCGCGCGGTGGATAGCAGCACGAGCCTGCTCACCGATGGGACCTCTTTCGTCAATTGGGTTGCCCAGCACGTCCATGATGCGACCCAGCGTCTCAATGCCCACAGGAACCGAGATCGGTGCACCCGTATTTTCAACGTTTAATCCACGACTCACCCCTTCAGACGGGCCCATCGCAATAGCGCGCACAACGCCGTCACCCAGTTGCTGCTGGACCTCGAGGGTCAGCCCTTTCTCTGCGACCGTTAATGCGTCATAAACCTGCGGTACGCTGTCACGTGGAAACTCCACGTCAATCACGGCACCAATGACTTGTACGACCTTTCCGCTACTCATTTCCCGGTCCTCATCTTAAAAGGTATGCAGTCAACACCGCGCTGCATCGTGTTACGTTATTGGATCACGCCTCAGCCTATCGCTGCCGCGCCCCCTACTATTTCTGCCAGTTCCTGGGTAATCGCCGCTTGCCGTGCCTTGTTATAGACCAGCTGTAAATCTTCGATTAGCTCGCCCGCGTTGTCCGTTGCATTTTTCATTGCGATCATTCGAGCGGCCTGCTCGCAAGCACCATTTTCTACCACGGCTTGATAAACGAGGGACTCGATATAGCGCACCATTAGTGCATCGAGAAGCTCTCGCGCATCTGGCTCGTAGAGGTAATCCCAATGATGAGACAGCGATTCGTTTTGTTCTGCCTTTAAAGGCAGTAACTGTTCGACAGTTGGCGACTGCGTCATGGTGTTCACAAACTCATTGCCAGCGAGATACAGCGCGTCAATTCGACCCTCTGTATAAGCATCTAACATCGATTTAACGCCACCGATCAGATCCCCCAGAGACGGCTCCTCGCCCAAGTCCTTTACCGTCGCCGTGACATTGCCCCCAACGCTGGCAAAAAAACCTCCGGCTTTAGCGCCAACCAAGCACAGCTCGATCTCAACACCCGAATCTTGCAAGTCCCTCATGGACGCAATAGCGCTTTTAAATAAATTGATATTGAGTCCACCGCACAATCCGCGGTCCGTCGACACAATGATGTAACCCGCCCGCTTAACCTCTCGCTCCTGCATATAGGCGTGACGATACTCTGGAGTTGAATTGGCAATATGACCCACTACCGCACGCATCCGCTGCGCATAGGGCTTTCCAACCTCCATACGATCCTGGGCACGACGCATCTTGCTAGCAGCCACCATTTCCATGGCGCTGGTGATCTTCTGAGTACTCTGAATACTCGTGATCTTAGTGCGTATTTCTTTACCAGCTGCCATGCGGTGTTACCAAGTCTGAGTTGATTTAAACGTTGCTATCGCGGACTTAAAGGACGCCTCTCGGTCATCATTCCAGTCGCCATCTGCGTCAATTTGTTGCATGACTTCGGCATGTTCAGCTCGCATGTAACTCAATAATGCGGCCTCAAAATCACCAATCTTGGCGACGTCTACATCTTGCAAGTCACCCTCATTGCCGGCGTACAACAACACACCCATATCAGCAATCGACAACGGTGCGTACTGTTTCTGCTTCATCAACTCGGTAATGCGCTCGCCGTGCTCTAGCTGCGCTTTGGTCGCATCATCGAGATCAGAGGCAAACTGCGAGAACGCAGCCAATTCCCGGTACTGAGCCAGTGCGGTACGGATACCGCCAGATAGCTTTTTAACAATCTTGGTTTGCGCCGCGCCACCCACCCGCGAAACGGAAATACCGGCGTTCATTGCGGGTCGCACACCGGCATTGAACATATCGGCTTCTAAGAAGATTTGACCGTCAGTAATAGAAATGACGTTGGTCGGGACAAATGCTGACACGTCACCCGCTTGCGTCTCTATCACAGGCAAAGCGGTTAAAGAGCCCGTTTGGCCCTTCACTTCTCCGCCCGTTGCCTGCTCAACGTAGTCAGCATTGACTCGAGCAGCACGCTCTAACAAGCGAGAGTGCAAATAAAAGACGTCCCCTGGGTAGGCTTCACGTCCAGGTGGCCGACGCAGTAACAAGGAAATTTGCCGATACGCTACCGCCTGCTTAGAGAGGTCGTCATAGATAATCAATGCGTCCTCACCACGATCTCGGTAATACTCACCCATCGTACATCCCGCAAATGGCGCCAAGTACTGCATGGCTGCTGGGTCTGACGCATTAGCCGCTACCACAATGGTGTGGTCCATTGCGCCGTGCTCTTCTAGCTTTCGGACCACAGCGGCGACTGAGGACGCTTTTTGTCCAACCGCCACATAGACACACTTAATGCCCGTGCCTTTTTGATTAATAATCGCATCGACAGCAATAGCCGTTTTACCCACCTGGCGATCACCAATAATTAACTCTCGCTGGCCTCGCCCAATCGGCACCATGGCGTCAATGGCCTTAAGGCCAATTTGCACAGGCTGATCAACCGACTGTCGAGCAATCACTCCCGGCGCAATCTTTTCAATCGCGTCGGTCAATTTTGTTTCAATAGCGCCTTTGCCATCAATTGGGCTACCCAACGAATCAACCACTCTCCCCTGCAGTTCAGGGCCGACGGGGACCTCTAAGATGCGGCCTGTGCAGCGACAGGTTTGACCTTCTGCCAACTGCTTATAATCACCCAACACCACCGCGCCCACTGAATCGCGCTCGAGGTTTAGCGCCATACCAAAGACCCCACCCTCAAACTCAATCATTTCGCCGTACTGAACTTCAGTAAGCCCATGAATGCGGATAATGCCGTCTGTCACGGAGACAATGGTGCCCTCATTGGTCGCCTGCGATACAACAGCGACCTGATCAATACGTTGTTTGATTAAATCGCTGATTTCTGAGGGGTTGAGCTGTTGCATGACCTATTCCTCTGTCATTGGGTCAGCGCGCCAGCAAGCTTATCGAGCCGGCCGCGAACAGAGCCATCGATCACTAGATCGTCGGCACGAATGATGGCCCCACCCAAAAGGGAGGGGTCGGTTTCTGATGTTAGGGTAACGCTGCGGTCTAGTTTTGATGTCATTGTTTCGCTGAGCACACGCGTCTCGTCATCGCTTAGGGGATACGCTGACGTCACCACCACGGTAACTGTGCTCTCTAACGCTTGCTTAAACTGCTCGAACAAAGCGGCCACTTCAGGTAGCAAACTAAGGCGCCCATTGTCTGCCATGATCATTAACAAATTAACGACGCTTGCGGGTAGTGAATCCCCTACCAGGGTTGCCAAATTTTCAGCCCGCTGCTGAGCAGTTTGGTTGGGGCTTTTTAACATCACCGACACTTTGTGGTCGCGCGTTACGGCAGCCAGTTGATCCAAAGCGTCTTGCCATTGCGCCAGCTCACCCGCGCCACGAGCGTGCTCAAAAGCCGCCTTAGCGTAAGGTCTGGCAAGCGTAATGGGCTCTATCATTGATCAGTTATCCGAGGAAAGTGTTTTGAGAATATCAGCATGCTTGTCGGCATCGATTTCGGCACCCAGTACCTTCTCTGCGCCGGCCAACGCCAATGCACTGACCTGCGACATGAGCTGCTCTTGCGCTCTAGCCCGCTCTTGCTCAATCTCAGCCGATGCGGCCGTTTTCACCCGGTCCGCCTCTGCGGTAGCGGCTTGCTTGGCCTCTTCTACCATTGCTTGTGCTCGCTTATTGGCAGCCTCGACAATTACCGCGGCCTCCTTCTTTGCTTCCGCAAGCTGATCAGCGACTTGTTGCTGGGCTAATTCAAGGTCATGGCCTGCACGATCTGCTGCCGCTAGCCCGTCGGCAATTTTGTTTTGACGCTCAAGCATTGCCGCCATGATAGGGGGCCACACAAAGCGCATACAGAACGCCACAAACGCCACAAAGGCAATCAGCTGTCCTATGAGGGTGAGATTAATGTTCACACAATGCTCCTGTGGTACATCGAACGCATGAAATCAGCGCGTCCGCACGTAAAATTACGCTCTCAGCCAGCGACAACAAAAATAAGGTACATGGCAATACCGACACCAATAATGGGAATCGCATCGACCAATCCAGCACCTAAAAAGAAGGTGCCCTGTAATTTAGGGGCCAGCTCAGGCTGACGCGCTGAACCTTCTATCAACTTGCCGCCTAAAATACCGACGCCAATTGCTGCGCCCATTCCACCCAAGCCCATCATAATAGCGGCGGCTACGTAAATCATTTCCATGGTTATCTCCTAAAGTACTTAAGTCATTCGAAATCAGTGGTCTTCGTGCGCCATACTGAGGTACACGATGGTCAAAACCATAAAAATAAAGGCCTGAAGCGTAATCACCAAAATGTGGAATATCGCCCAACCCACTTGTAACAGCGCGGCGGGTAGCATCCAAAAAATGCCCACACTGAATAACGCTGCTATCAAAATGAAAATCATCTCTCCGGCATACATGTTGCCGAATAACCGGAGGCCGAGCGAAAACGGCTTGGCCAACAACCCGACCACCTCCATGAATAAATTCAGTGGAATGAACAAAGGGTGGTTAAACGGGTTAAGCGTGAGCTCTTTGACGAACCCAAAGCCCTTGACTTTGATCGAGTAAAACAGCATCAACACAAAGACACCGATCGCCATACCCATTGTGATATTGGGGTCGGTAGACGGCACGATTTTCTGATACTCAACGCCAACCAGCATTAATGAGTGTGGAATCAGATCAACTGGTATCAGATCCATTAGGTTCATCATAAAAACCCAAACGAATATCGTAAGGGCTAATGGCGCAACCAGCGGGTTACGACCGTGAAAGGTGTCTTTAACGGTGCCATCAACAAACTCAACCACCATTTCGACAAAATTGATCCACCCACTGGGGGTATCGGAAGACGCTTTCACCGCAACACGGCGAAACAGCCAACAAAAAATAAGGCCTAGCCCGACCGACCAGAGCATGGAGTCCACATGGATCGCATTAAAACCCATTACCGACATCTCGTTTGGTCCGTGAGCCAACGTCCATTGCCCTCCCGCAGAAATAACGGTGCCGTCCTCCCGCTGAAACCCTTCAGGAAGCTTGCCATAGGTCAGATTCGTCAGGTGATGGACGATATATTCTGATACGGTTTGATTGTCGCCGTTTGCCGCCATTCTTGCCGCTTTACTCCTGTGCCCCTACGAGGCGTTAAATGCTCTTGTGTTCTCTTATTTACTCGGTCGTTGCTGCCACACCAACACGATAGGCGGGATCAACAATGCCAAAATACTGCCCAGCAAGACCATTCCCGGCGAGCTGCTCGGCCTCAGCGCAAACAACAGGGCAAAACCAACCACCGCAGCGGTGTAACGCGCGAGCCCCATCAAAACCGCGCCGCCTGCTGACCGACGGGCTGTCAGGCTCAGTGCCACCCAAAAAGCAGGCACCAGCACAACCAATGCGCCGAGCACCAGGTCTAGCCCGCCATCAAAACCCCTCACCACACCAGCAAAAACAGCTGCTGCTGCAATGATGACCGCCGCGGCTCCCGTGGCATGCAACAAGCGCCTTCTAGTGCCCTCAAACGGCCCAGCGGCAGCAAATCTGGCCAAAATGCTTTGTGCCCCCTTGTGGTGCGGGCCCGAGTGTAGTGGAAAGGCCTAAACCCTTCAACACGTGAGGTTATCGGATTTTCTTTAAAACGCCGTCTAATTCGTCGAGCGTGGTGTAGTGAATTTCAAGGCGGCCGCGGCCATTTTGTTGATGTCGGATTTTTACCTGTGCGCCAAACTGATTACTAAGGTCCGCTTCTAAGCGACTAATATTTGGGTCTGTTTGGGGTTTGGCGGGCTTGTCTGCCACCACAGAGCGCACCAGCGCTTCTGTTTGACGCACCGAAAGCCCCTTTTGGTAAACCTGTCTCGCCGCTCGGACCTGTTCTCCAGCTGTCAGGGCCAATAACACCTTTGCATGGCCAGCATCGATTTCTTGTCGCTCTAGCATACCGAGCACCTCGCTTTCGAGCTGTAACAACCGCATCAGATTGGCTACGGCGGGACGTGACCGACCCACTGCCGTAGCGACTTGCTCCTGATTAAAGCCAAATTCTTCTTGAAGTCGTTTCAACCCTAAACCTTCCTCGACTGGGTTTAAATCTTCTCGTTGAATATTTTCAATCAATCCTATGGCAATAGCCGCTTCATCGGAGACCTCTTTTATGACTACCGGAACAGTGGCCAACTGAGCCAATTGCGCTGCTCGCCAACGCCGCTCGCCCGACAGGATCTCAAAGCCCCCACTCGACAGAGACCGCGCAACAATCGGCTGCAAAATCCCCTGCGCTTTTATACTGTCCGCAAGACTCTGCAACGCATCCTGGGTGAAGTTACGGCGCGGCTGATAGGCACCTCTTTGCAATTGCTCAATGGGCAATTCAATCAAGGAGTTTGTCTCGCTCGAAGCAGGAAGGCCCCCTGTTACACGTGGACCTTCAGTGTCAGCATCTGGCTTATTCAGCAAGCCGGTCCCTAAGAGCGCCTCAAGGCCTCGATTGAGCTTTCGCTTTGGCGCCATTAGCTCGGGTCCTTTCTATCTTGTTCCTGTCTGCGCATAAACTCCCCCGCCAATGCCATGTAAGCGGTAGCGCCTCTCGATAAGCGATCATAAACGATTCCCGGCACTCCATGGCTCGGCGCTTCCGCTAGTCGGATATTTCTGGGGATGACAGTACGATAAACCAAGCCATCGAAGTGTTCGTGCAGCTGCTCTGACACCTCGTTCGTTAACGCATTTCTCGGGTCATACAGCGTCCGCAAAATACCCTCAATCTTGAGATCTGCATTCACGGTTTGCTGCACCGAATTAATCGTATCGACAAGTGCTGACAATCCCTCTAGCGCAAAGTATTCGCACTGCATCGTGATCAGCACGGAGTCTGCGGCTACCAAAGCGTTTAACGTCAACATGTTCAGCGACGGAGGGCAATCGATAATAACGAAGTCGTAGTGCGAATCGCCAGCAGACAGCGCTTTCTTTAATCGCTGTTCGCGAGCATCCATCGATAACAACGCCACTTCAGCGGCAGTTAGGTCGCCATTAGCTGGAATACAGTCGAGCGCCAGTTGGGGCAGGTGTGTGACCGCTCGCTTCAACGGGATTTGATCGACCAACAAATCGAACACTGTGACGTCAGCAGCCACTTTATCGATGCCAACTGACACCGTCGCATTACCTTGCGGATCGAGATCAATTAACAACAACCGCTTGCCCATGGCCGCTAGTGCCGCTGACAGATTTACGCTCGTCGTTGTCTTTCCCACACCACCCTTTTGGTTTGCAACGGCGATTATTTTCATAGTGCCGCCTCGGCGCGCGGCTGTATCGCTAGCAATTGGAATGACCAGTCACGCCCTGGCACAGTGATATTTTGAGCGGTCACTTGTCGAGTGGCGTCTGGCAAGGATTCGATCTCATGCTGTACTTGTTGCGTTTTCATTGCATACACCATGCCTTGATCGGATAACACATGTTCAACCCTGACTAACGTGGTAGCCAGATCAGCAAATGCACGTGTCACTACGGAATCAAACCGCTTCGTCGGCAGCCAGGACTCCACTCGCACTGTCTCAATCTCAACATTGGCCAACATCAGCGCTCTTTTCACCTCCAATAGAAACCGGGATTTTTTACCATTACTATCGAGCAGCGTGTAATGCACGGTTGGATTCGCAATCGCCAAAGGAATACCGGGTAGACCTGCACCTGTACCAACATCAACCACTTGTTTGCCGCTGATAAACGGACTGATTGCTAAGCTTTCAACGAGGTGCCGACTTAACATCTCAGACCGAGATCGGACAGCAGTTAGGTTATAGGCGTTGTTCCATTTTTCGAGCAAATCTAGGTAAGAGAGTAACTGTGTCGTCTGATGGTCGCTCAGGTCTATGCCAATGTCGGCAGCAGCCGTTAACAATAGCTCCGCCTCTAAATTAACCATTCGCAGTAGCCGGCAGTCTGCTAATAAGTTCTCGCTTCTTTAAATAAATCAGCAAGATCGACAGTGCTGCGGGCGTCACACCGGGAATGCGCCCTGCTCTGGCTAAATTAGTTGGCTTAATTTCTTGCAGCTTTTGTCGGATTTCATTGGACAACCCATCAATTAGCGCGAAATCCAAATCACTTGGTATGGTCATCGCTTCATGACGATGTAGACGATCAACGTCTTGTTGCTGACGCTCGATATAACCCGCGTATTTACACTGAATGGCAATTTGATGCGCCACCACCTCAGCAACCGGCAAGGGCGCTGGAGAAATACGATTCAGCGCGTCGTAATTAATCTCGGGCCGCTTTAATAACTCGGCCAATGAATATTCTCGACTGAGTGGTTTGGCGAGCAGGGGTTTCAGTTGTGCCGCTTCAACACTACCCGCCTGAATGAAGGTCTGTTGCAGACGACATTGTTCGGCCTCAATAGCGTCACATTTATCATTAAATTGCCGCCACTGGGTGTCGCCAATCAAATGCAACTGCCGTCCTATTGAGGTAAGGCGAAGATCAGCATTGTCCTCCCTGAGTTGAAGTCGATATTCGGCTCGAGAAGTAAACATACGATAAGGCTCAGTCGTGCCCAGCGTCACCAAGTCATCAATCAATACCCCCATGTACGCTTCATCGCGTCGAGGCTCCCATGCTGGCAAATCAGTGGCTTGCCGAGCCGCATTAATACCTGCGATTAAGCCCTGCGCTGCCGCCTCTTCATAGCCTGTGGTGCCATTAATTTGTCCAGCAAAAAAAGCCCAGAAACCGACTTGGTTTCCAAGCTATGTTGCAAATCTCTGGGATCAAAATAGTCGTATTCGATGGCGTATCCAGGTCGGGTGATATTGACGGATTCCAGCCCTTTAATTGACCGCACTAACGCCAGTTGAACGTCAAACGGCAATGATGTCGATATGCCATTAGGGTACAGTTCTGTCGAAGTCAGCCCTTCCGGTTCGATGAACACTTGATGAGAGTCTTTGTCTGCGAACCGATGAATTTTATCTTCAATACTCGGGCAATACCGCGGCCCAACGCCTTCGATGGTGCCAGAAAAAAGAGGAGAGCGATCAAGCCCTGCTCGAATGATATCGTGAGTCTGCGAGTTAGTTTCGGTAATCCAACAACATCGCTGCGTTGGGTGATCCTGTCTATCGCCCTGAAGCGACATAACGGGTCGCGGGTCATCTCCCCACTGTTCTGTCAACACACTAAAGTCAACGGTATTAGCGTCTAGTCGAGGGGGGGTGCCTGTTTTTAAGCGCCCAACTCTAGGACACAGCTCCCTTAATTTATCGGCCAAACCCAATGACGCTGCATCTCCCATCCTGCCACCACTGGATTGCGCTTCACCAACATGCAGCTTGCCGTGCAAAAAGGTGCCCGCCGTTAGCACAACAGAGACGGCATGAAATGTAATGCCCGTTCGTGTCACGACACCAGTAACACGATCACCTAACAACAAAATATCTTCTACCGCATCTTGAAAAATATTCAGGTTGGCAGTCTCTTGTAATGTGGTTCGCACAGCATTGCGATACAACACACGATCGGCTTGTGCTCTTGTTGCTCTGACAGCAGGGCCTTTACGCCTGTTCAGCACCCTAAATTGGATACCCGCTTGATCCGTAGCCCTTGCCATTAACCCACCGAGCGCATCAATTTCCCTGACCAGATGACTCTTTCCAATACCACCGATCGCTGGATTACACGACATTTGTCCCAAGGTGTCGATCGAATGAGTAATCAGCAAGGTACAAACACCAGCCCGAGCAGCAGCCAACGCCGCCTCGGTACCGGCATGTCCGCCGCCGATTACAATCACATCGTAAGGTTTTGGATGAGTCGTCATATAAGCGCACCGGCGCGTTATGGGCCGCACAGTATAGACGTGCGACAAGAGTCGATGGAATCTCGGTTTTGGTGAATCTGGTAAGAAATGTGCTCATTCCTAAGGGGCATTACACAGCACTAAACACAAAGTTGTGAGCAATAAAGCTTATTAATAATTATATTATTAAAGACTGATAATCTTAATATTATAATTATTAATGCCTATGATAATGGGTGATAAACGTAAAATACTTAAACTTAACAAGGGTTTAAGTGAGCTGTAAGTGCTTTGATAAGTCCTTTGTTAGCACTGTTTGAACTGTTGGTAGCCAGAGGATAAAAATGAAGAAAATTCGCGGCGTCTTACGATGGTTATTTGTCCTCAGTTTATGACGATCGTTATCCCCAATGTTTCGAGAAAATACTGCTTTCTTGTGATTCGGTCATACGAAATAAGGTTTGATGTGGATAATGAGTGAGTAATCAGTGGGTAGATAGAGCGGTTGTGAAGCTCTTATGGACCTTATTTGCCAATGCAAAAGGACGCGAAAATTTCACCGAGTAAGTCATCAGCACCAAAGGTGCCGGTAATGGTCCCCAGTCGTTCATGAACAACCCTTAAATCCTCTGCTAAGAGTTCACCTTCGCCAGTAGCGTTAAATTGAGTAATGGCTTGGTCCAGTTCTTCGGTCGTCCGTTGGAGCGCTACCACATGACGTTCGCGAGCGCTAAAAGCAGACGTCATGGTAGTATCCGTCAATCCCAGACAATCAACGATAAGCTGTTCCAGCGCAGCAATCCCCTCTCCCGTTGTTGCTGAGACGCCTACTGCGCTGCCGTGAGTCAAGTCGCTATCGAATGTGCCTGCTGGTCGCCCTGACAAATCGATTTTATTGTAAACGCAGATCGACGAGGTTTCTGACGGCGTTAATACCGAGGCAGTGTTCGTGGCGGTATCGTCGATCACTTCTACAATGATGTCCGCTCTGTGTAATTCATTGTGAGCGCGATGAATACCCTCTTTTTCAATCTCGTCGCGAGCTTCGCGGATACCTGCGGTATCGGAGAACTCAATGGCAATGCCCTGAATAGTAATAGTTTGTCTAATGATATCTCGCGTTGTGCCAGGGATGTCTGTCACGATGGCGATGTCGTCTTTTGCGAGGCAGTTTAATAAGCTGCTTTTGCCCGCGTTCGGAACACCAGTAATCACTATTTGGGCGCCTCGATTCATGAGTGCCCCTTGTCGTGCAGAGACCAATAGGCAATGCAAAGCGTTTTGCAATGCCGACAGTGTATCTGCCACCTTGCCCTCTGCTAAAAAGTCGATCTCTTCTTCGGGAAAATCTATTGCGGCCTCTATATACACGCGCAGCTGGATTAGTTGCGCGGCGATGTCAGTAAGCGCAGTCGAAAAGGCGCCTCTCAGTGAGGCGCTGGCTTGCCGCGCCGCACGTCGTGTTGGTGCATCGATAAGATCTGCTAGGCCTTCTGCTTGAGTGAGATCCATTTTGTTGTTGAGAAATGCGCGCTCAGAAAATTCGCCCGGGCGCGCCAAGCGAGCACCCGTATTGAGGCAAGTTTCAAGCAACATATCGGCGATGACAACGCCACCATGGCCATGAAGCTCAGTCACATCCTCACCAGTAAAGGACGCCGGCCCGACAAAATGAAGGGCGATACCTTCGTCGATGGCCATATTGTTTTGATCAAAAAAACGGGTAAATATTGGGTTGCGAGGTATTAAAGGCTTTTGTGTTATGTGTTCGCCGATGGACTTTGCTGCTGGGCCCGATAAGCGGATAACGCAGATACCACCGCGTCCACTTGGTGTTGCAATCGCAACAATAGTATCGCTATCAAGTGCGTGACTGTCGGTCTTCAATGAGATGACTTCCTTGCAAACCCTAAAGGGCGCCGCGATCAATGCTTCGATTGATGACGTATTGCTGGCCCATAGATAACAGGTTGTTGCAGAGCCAGTAAAGTACTAAGCCGGCGGGAAACCATAGGAAAAAGAAGGTAAAAACAATTGGCATCCACTGCATAATTTTAGCCTGCATAGGGTCAGGTGGAGCTGGGTTTAACTTCTGCATGTAGTACATGCTCGCGCCCATTAAAATGGGCAGCACGAAGTAAGGATCCATCACAGAGAGATCCGTGATCCACAGCGCAAAAGGTGCTTGTCGAAGCTCAACAGACTCCATTAATACCCAGTAAAGGGCGATAAAAACAGGCATTTGCACCAAAATAGGCAAACATCCGCCTAAAGGATTAATTTTCTCTTTTTTGTACAGCTCCATCATGGCTTGTGATTGTTTTGCTTTGTCGTTGGCATACTCTTCTTTGATGGCGGCCATACGAGGTTGTACTTTGCGCATTCTTGCCATGGACTTATAACCCGCAGCAGAGAGCTTAAAGAAGGCCAGCTTTACCAACAGCGTCAGACAAATGATGGCGACGCCCCAGTTGATAATGCGTTCTGGCCAAGCATGAGCAACCAAAATAGCGGCTACTTCCACCACAACCAACCGTAATCGACAACTAAGTCTAAGTGAGGGGCGAGATCACCCAGAACGCGTTGGTTTTTAGGCCCGACATAAAGCCGATTTATAACGCGGGTTGTTTCGCTGGGGGCGATGCTAAGCGCCGGACCGGTATAACCGACGATATTGAACCCAGCACGAGTTTGTCGGGTGCTATAGCGGTAAGTGGCTGTATCGTCTGGTACCCATGCCGTGACGAAATAGTGTTGCAGCATGGCAACCCAGCCGCCCGTAATATCCGCCTTAAAAGGCTCGTCCGCCATGTCATCAAAGTCAAATTTTGCAAATCGCTGATCCGGCTGAGTTAAAGCGGCGCCCAAAAAGGGCTGCATGCCCATGCTTGAGTCATTGCTCGCCGGCGCGGGCGAGGTGTCCCGCTTGATTTGCGCAAAAGGGGTAATTTGAACGGTGTTAGGCGAGGTATTGGTTGCTTCGTGCAGCACGGTGATGGTGTGGCTGCCGGCCTCAAAAACAAATACTTTTCTGACAGTCACCGCGCTCGTTTTGTCGCTGAAGGTGAGCACAACCTCTAAGGGAGACAGGCCTGTTTGCTGATAATCGGAGCGCTCGGCGCGATAAAGCGCGCGATTAGGCCTATCAATACCATCAGGGCCTACTAAGCCTGATTGAGCAATATAGGTTCGCTGTGAATTACGTTCTAGCAATACAAAGGGATCCGATGTGTCTGCGAGAGTCTTAGGAAAATCCTTAAACCCAGCGCCAACAACATCCCCGCCTTGCAGATCAATCATGACCTCAAGTACGTCGGTGTGAACGGCAACGAACCGTTGCTGTAGGGCGTTGTCTGTCGTGCCTAGCTGCTCAGGTGCCGAAAAGCTAACGACCGGTGACGCCGGTAAATCAGGATCTAAAATATCAGCAGATGGCGCGACCTCTTGAGGTGCTGCTTGAGGTATTGTCGCGCTTGGCGCGAAAGTGTCGACCATGGGGACTTGAGGTCTCTGCGCAGTGCTTTGCTCGGCGCTGTAGCGAGTCCATTCTCCTAGCAGCATAAAGCCCAGTAGGGCGCTGGCGGCTAAAAGGGCATATCGCTGGATATCCATGGTGACGGTCTCAGTTATGTTCGTGGGGCTGCGGTGTGCTTGGGACGGGATCATACCCACCCTCGCAGCCGGGTTGGCAACGCAGTAAACGGTGTACTGTAAGCCAACACCCCGCTACTGCACCATGAGTTCTTAGCGCATCGATACCATATTGTGAGCAAGTCGGAAGAAAGCGGCAACGCCTCCCGAGCCAGGGGCTTAGGGTCAGTTGGTATCCGCGAATCACCACTGCGATGGCGTTGGCAACGTGTTGATCGATTGTTTTTAGCCAGCCCATTGACGGTCCGCCGTTGCGTTGATTTGATGCCACAACTTTGCAATGTCCAGCCATACTGCAGGGTTGTCGAGTTCGTCAGCAGGTGATCGAGCCAACACGACCAAGTCCATTGAGCGACCCAGCGGAGTCAGCCTAAACTGTTCCCTGACGATTCGTTTAATACGATTTCTCCGCGAGGCGAGGCGGATATGCTTTTTCGCCACAATGATGCCGATACGAGACGGTCCGTCGTTATTTTCTGCGGCTAATAAAAGAAACGCTTTGCTACTGGCTTTGACGTTAGGACCATCAAAGACGCGGCGGTAGTGGCAAGGTTGCGAGAGTCGTACTTTAAGCGGAAAGGACGGCATGCGCTTTACTGCGCCTTGTCCGTTGGGGTCAAGCAGACAGGCTGTGTCGACCTCGAGCGCGGCGACGTGCCAACACTTTCCGGCCGGCCTTGGTTGCCATTCTGGCGCGGAAGCCGTGACTGCGCTTGCGCTTGAGTACGCTGGGCTGAAATGTACGCTTCATGACACAAACCTTCCTATATGGATTCTGGCTCGCACATTACGTGAGTAAGCGCTTTGGCAGAATCGAGCCAATTTGTTAACGGGCGCGGAGTATAGGAGTAGCTGAGGGGCTTGGCAAGACCCAAGCAGAAGCCCGCAGAGGTTTTAAAGCCGCACGAGAAAAATAAATGCTCCACCGGCAACCGGCTGAGGTTATCACCTATCGCGACACCGATGAGGCACACGTAACCTAATGATATCGCTGCCCTATTGGTAATTTGGTGGCCAGTGTATGCACTGGTGCAGGCGCGTGATTGAGGCGCTGTGAGAATCATAAGACACAGGTTTACAAAATGATACTAACAGCTTACCCACAAGCAAATTAAAATAAGCTTGCAAACTGGTTTTTGATCCTCTAGGAGGCGCATAAAAATTTAAGTAGTTGATTTTAATCGGTAAAAAAGGTGTTGATAAAGACATTGCCGTGTGGATAACTAATGCTCATGACGTACGTAGGCCAACAACGAGATTAAGACTTCGTCTGGGCCAACCGTCCTCGTTATGATGATATGGACCTGCTTAGGAGACAGCAAATTGGCCGCGCTTCAGCCTCTCACCGACCCCTGGGAACACTGTTTGAATCGTATCGGTAGCGATATCCCTCAACAGCAATTTAATACCTGGATTCGACCGTTGCAGGCGCAATGGCAGGGTTCTGGGTTGATATTGGCAGCGCCCAATCGGTTTATCAGGGATTTTGTCACTGAAAAATATGTGCCGATGATCGCCACGTACTTGCTTGATATTGTTGCACCGGCCTCTGCGCAGGTTTCCGTGACGGTGGTTGGCGGTGCGGCACCGACGCCCCCTCAGCCTGCCAGGCCAGCGCAAGATGCGCCGGCGGTGGCGCTGACAGGGGCGCTGACAGGGGCACCGACGCCCCCAGTGGTTAAAAAGCCGAGCCCGGCGGCCTCCCTATCGCCCTCGAATTTAGTGGCGGGTTATACCTTTGAGCGTTTTGTAGAGGGAAAAAGCAATCAGCTAGCATTGGCAGCGGCACAGCAGGTTTCTGAACACCCAGGTGACTCTTATAACCCGTTGTTTCTGTATGGCGGCGTTGGGCTCGGAAAGACCCACTTAATGCATGCGGTTGGCAATGCGATGCGGCGTCGGAATCCGGACGCAAAAATTGTGTATTTGCACTCTGAGCGGTTTGTTGCGGACATGGTTAAAGCACTGCAGTTAAACGCGATCAACGACTTCAAGCGGTTTTATCGTTCGGTTGACGCGCTGCTAATCGACGATATCCAGTTTTTCGCAAACAAAGACCGTTCTCAGGAGGAGTTTTTTCATACCTTTAACGCCTTGCTCGAGGGCGGGCAGCAAATGATCCTGACCTGCGATAGGTACCCGAGAGAAATTGATGGTGTTACCCGAAACTTGAATATCTTATTGGGTGGGGGCTGACGGTGGCGGTAGAGCCGCCTGATTTAGAGACGCGTGCCGCGATTTTAATGAAGAAGGCAGAGCAAAGCCACATTACGCTTTCGCCCGATGCGGCTTTTTTCATTGCCCAACGAATACGCTCTAATGTTCGTGAGCTGGAGGGCGCCTTAAAACGCGTTATTGCCAGTGCAAACTTCACGGGTAGGCCCTTTGACATTGACCTGATAAAGGAAAGCTTAAAGGACCTGCTGGCGTTGCAGGACAAGCAGATTTCGTTGGATAACATTAAGAAAAAGGTGGCTGAATACTACAAAATCAAGGTCGCGGATCTATTGTCGAAGCGTCGTAATAGATCCGTTGCAAGGCCGCGCCAAGTTGCGATGGCGTTGTCAAAAGAACTGACGCGTCACAGCTTGCCGGAGATTGGGGATGCCTTTGGTGGGCGTGATCACACAACGGTTTTGCATGCATGTAGTAAAATCAAAGAGCTGCGAGATGACAGCCCCGACATCAGTGAAGACTATCAAAATTTGTTGCGGTCTTTAACAACCTGACGTGAGTCGGGCGTCTGATCTGTTATTGTGTTCAACAGTGCCCATTACATCTTATGAGTTCAATGCCATGAAATTTTCAATCGCCCGCGACGCCTTGATTAAACCATTGAATTTGGTTGCAGGGGTGGTCGAGAGACGACAGACCTTACCGATCCTATCGAATGTATTGTTGGTGCTAGATGGTACAACGTTATCTTTGACGGGCACGGATCTGGAGGTTGAGTTGGTGGGGCGGGTAGAGCTTGATGCGCCCGGTGTTGATGGCGAAGTCACCGTGCCCGCTAGAAAGTTCGTCGATATTTGCAAATCATTGCCAGATGGTTCTAATATAGAACTATCTGTGGAGGCGGGTAAGGCCACCGTGAAAGCGGGCCGCAGTCGTTTCACATTGTCCACATTGCCGGCAGCTGACTTTCCTGCTGTAGAGGGCGGGGCTGGCACCATCAGTTTGGCGTTGAGTCAGTCGTTGATGAAGCGTCTGATTGACGGCACCGCGTTTGCGATGGCACAGCAAGATGTTCGATATTATTTGAATGGCTTATATTTAGAGGTGTTGGGTGGTCGGCTCCGAATGGTCGCCACTGATGGCCATCGGCTGGCGCTGGCAACGGCGCCAGAGCGAGTGGATGTTGCTGATGCGGGCGTCATTATTCCCCGCAAGGGTGTGTTAGAGCTGTCCCGTTTGTTGGATGGCGCAGCACCACTGCAGTTGTCCGTCGGTAGCAACCATATCCGTGCATCGAATGAGCAATTTACCTTCACTTCGAAGCTAGTTGACGGCAAGTTCCCGGATTATGAGCGCGTTATCCCGAAATCTCCCGACAAAGCGGTGGTGGGTGATAGAGCGGAGCTGAAGCAAGCATTTACACGAACCGCGATTTTATCAAACGAAAAGTATCGCGGTGTGAGATTAAAGCTGTCCGACAACACACTGGACATCACCGCCAACAACCCAGAACAAGAGCAAGCGGAAGAGGTGGTCGCGGTACAGTATGCAGGGGCAGAGTTGGAGATTGGTTTCAATGTCAGTTATCTGCTCGATGTGTTGTCGGTGCTGAGCCAGTCCAATGTGCGTTTATCCTTGTCTGACGAGGCCAGCTCGGCGTTATTGGAGCATGCCGAAGCGCCGACTGAGCAAGAGCCAGAAATGCTTTATGTCGTAATGCCAATGCGGCTCTAGTCGAGGCCGATAACCGTTCATGCTGGAGAGCGTCGAGGTTCAGGGTGTTCGAAATCTCTCAGGTGTTAATGTGCCGCTCTCATCAGGCGCGACGGCGTTATTTGGCGCCAATGGCTCCGGTAAAACCAGTTTTCTTGAGGCCATCTATCTATTGGGTGTGGGGCGCTCTTTCAGAACGCACCAATCTAGGCCTATGATCCAGCATGGCGCGGAGTATTGTCGTGTTGTGGGGCGGCTGACAGAGCAGGGCCGGAGCCTGACAATGGGCATTGAGAGGTATCGCGATGGAGGCGCTAAGGCAAGACTCCAGGGCGAGCCGGTGCCTTCGTTATCAGATTTAGCGCAGCAACTGCCATTAATACTGGTTGAGACCGATGGGCTGGGGTTGTTGACAGGCCCCCCGGAGGGCCGGCGCCGTTTATTAGACGGCACACTGTTCCACGTGGAACATGGATTTTTGGGCGCTTGGCGCCGTTATGCACAAGCGATTCGCCAGCGTAACGCAGGGCTTCGCCGTGGTATACTTGATGGTGATGGCGCTTGGCGCGAAGAGTTAGCGCGAACGGGCGAGCAGTTGACTGCGGCGAGAGTCGCGATCGCGGGACAGTTAGGCGAAAAGCTTCGCGAAATCGCACCGCAATTGTCTGAGTGACTTGAGGGGCGTTGAGCTGGCTTTTAGACCCGGTTGGGATCGACGCGAGACGTTGGCTGCAGCGCTGGATAAAAGCGCAGAAACGGACAAGGTTCAGGGGTTTACGCGGGTGGGCCCGCACAGGGCGGACATCAAACTAACCCGGGATGGGGTATTGGTGTCGGAGGTGCTTTCGCGGGGGCAAATGAAGTTGATGTTCGTGGCGATAAAGCTGGCTCAGGGCAAGTTAATAGAGGCTCTGTCGCACCGGGCGCCGCTTTATTTGATTGACGATTTGCCGGCAGAACTCGATCGATCACATCGTGCGGCGGTATGCACTGAGCTTTGGTAGAAATATATATGGATCCCTCTGGAGTCTTCAAGTGAAATTATTAGAATTTAAAATTTGATTGTTCCACGTGGAACAAGGTTATTATCTGCCCATATAGACAAGCATTACAGAGATGTCGTTTGGTGGCCGCAAATCGCAGACAGTATTAACGAGACAGGTCCTATATGGCAGATGACAACGTAACAGAAGACGCTGGCACGCAAGACTACGACTCATCCAGCATTAAAGTGCTCAAAGGTTTGGACGCTGTTCGCAAGCGCCCAGGAATGTATATCGGTGATACCGACGATGGGACCGGTTTACACCATATGGTCTTCGAGTTAGTGGATAACAGCATTGATGAAGCGTTGGCGGGGCACTGCAGTCAAATCGATATCGTGATTCATCCCGACGAATCGGTGACCGTGTCTGATAACGGACGAGGTATTCCCACTGAACAGCATGAGGAGGGCGTGTCTGCGGCAGAGGTCATCATGACGGTGCTTCATGCGGGCGGTAAGTTTGACGACAACACCTACAAAGTATCCGGCGGCTTGCACGGCGTAGGGGTTTCAGTGGTGAATGCGCTGTCATCCACTTTGCAGTTAACCATTCGACGGAAGGGCCAATTGTTTGAGCAGATTTATACCCACGGGGTGCCAGATGCGCCACTGCAAGTGGTGGGGGAGACCGCCGATACAGGCACCTCTGTTCGCTTTACACCCTCGCCAGAAACCTTCAATAACATCGCGTTTCATTACGACGTGCTGGGTAAGCGCCTACGAGAACTGGCTTTTCTCAACAGCGGCGTCAGGATTTTATTGAAAGATGAGCGATCAGGCGAAGAAGAATTGTTCGCTTATGAGGGCGGGCTAAAAGCGTTTGTTGAGTTTCTCAATCAAAATAAAACCGCGGTGGCTAAGGTGTGTCATTTTCAAGCAGAGGCCGACGGTGGCGTTGAAGTGGAGGTGGCGCTGCAATGGAACGACGGCTTTCAAGAAGGTCTTTACTGTTACACCAATAACATTCCACAGCGCGACGGCGGCACGCACCTCGCGGGGTTCCGCGCTGCGTTAACGAGATGCCTCAATAATTACATTGAAAAAGAAGGACTTGGAAAAAAGGACAAGGTTTCTACAACGGGCGATGATGCGCGTGAAGGGTTGATTGCGATCGTGTCGGTCAAGGTTCCTGACCCCAAATTTTCTTCTCAAACGAAAGACAAATTGGTGTCGAGTGAGGTGAAAAGCGCGGTTGAGCAGGCGATGGGCCAGTTTTTCAACGACTACCTTCTTGAGAATCCTAGTGACGCCAAGATTGTGGTCGGAAAGATGATAGACGCAGCGAGGGCGCGGGAAGCGGCACGGAAAGCGCGCGAGATGACTCGCCGCAAGGGCGCGCTAGATATTGCCGGGTTGCCGGGGAAGTTAGCGGACTGTCAGGAGCGAGATCCGGCGTTGAGCGAGATTTACCTGGTAGAGGGCGACTCAGCGGGCGGATCTGCTAAGCAAGGTCGAAACCGCCGCTCTCAGGCGATACTGCCTTTGAAGGGAAAGATTCTGAATGTGGAGCGGGCTCGTTTCGACAAAATGCTGGGACACCAAGAAATTGGTAACTTAGTGACGGCGCTTGGGTGCAGCGTGGGCAAGGATGAGTTTGATCCAGATAAGCTGCGTTATCACAGTATAATCATTATGACTGATGCCGATGTGGACGGCTCGCACATCCGGACACTGCTGCTCACGTTTTTCTTTCGACAGATGCGAGAGTTGATCGAGCGTGGTCATATTTTTATCGCCCAACCGCCCTTATATAAGTTGACGCGCGGTAAGCAAAGCCGTTACCTCAAAGATGAGCAGGCACTGGACACTTATCTGACGCAATCCGCTCTGGAAGACGCGGCGATATTTCAAAACGCAGAGGCGCCGCCGCTATCTGGCACGTCATTGGCTGATTTGGTCGAGGCTTATCAGCGGGTCGCCACTGATATTGAGCGGTTGTCACGAGTCTATCCTCGAGATGTGTTGTGGCCGTTAATGTCGGTTGATTCCTTGTCGGTTGACGCATTAGCCGATGAGGGAGCCGTACAGAGCTTCGCGAACAGATTAAGTGAGCGCTTACTAACCATTAAGGATAAGACGGTGTCATTTGAGGTCTTTGTGCGTCAGGATCCCGAGAGAAGCCTCTTTTATCCTGTGGTGCGGCGCACAGCGCATAGTGTTGCAACCGACACGATCCTTGGACGTGGCTTTCTCAGCTCACCCGAATATCTCGCGTTGCGAGCGCTCGGTGATCAGCTCAATAATCTGATCGATGAGGATGGTTACTTCCAGCGGGGGGACAAGCGCTGCGAGACACAGGACTTTGCAACGGGCCTTGAGTGGCTATTAGCAGAGGCGCGAAAGGGGTTTTCCATTCAACGTTACAAGGGTTTGGGAGAAATGAATCCTGGCCAGCTTTGGGAAACCACTATGGATCCGGAGGCACGTCGTATGCTTCAGGTGACCATAGAGGATGCAATCTTAGCGGACCAAATGTTTTCGACATTGATGGGCGATGATGTGGAGCCCCGGCGCGAATTTATTGAGCAGAATGCCTTAGCGGTGGCGAATCTCGATATTTAATGGGTGAGAAGGCGCTCAGTCTTCCTCACCGTCTGGTGGTGAGAGCGCTGACTCGGGCAATTCCACCCGATCAACCTCGGGGTCGATAGGGGCAAGTGCGCTCGGAAAATCCCGGTTGGCACGTTGCGATAGGGATTGAAACCGGGAGACCTTACCGACTAAACCTTGCTTGCCTTGGACCGTTTTTAAGGCGTCATTGTATTTGTTGGCGGTTGTGGAAATAGAGGCGCCGAGTGCAAAAAGCCGCTCGCCCAGTAAACACACCGTATTGTAGATATCACCTGCCCGGGAGCTGATTTCTTGTGCCTCTCGGTTGCCGTGTTCGATCATCCACAAGTTAGCGACCGTGCGCAGGATCGGCATGAGTGTCGTATGTGATACCAGCACCACATTTTTTTGATAGCCGTAATTAAATAACTCTCTTTGACTGCGCATCACTTCGATATACGCGGGTTCCACGGGCATAAACATCAGCACAAAGTCCGGGCTCTCGACACCGGGGAGGTTGGCGTAATCTTTTGCGGAGAGGGAGTCGATATGTTGTTTGAGCCATCTTGCCGCGGACGTGGCGCTGGATGCACGTCGCCGCGGCGACGGCGCGCTCATAATCAACGAGCGAAACCTTACTGTCGACGATGAGGTTTCTGCCTTCAGGGAGTCGTATGATGAAATCGGGTAGGTACTTATCGCCGCGTTCATCTCGAAATGCCACTTGCGCATCAAAGTGCTCACCGCGCCGCAGCCCCGCAAGCTCCAGTGTTTTTTCGAGCTGCGCCTCGCCCCAGTTCCCGACTAGCTTTTTGTCACCTTTGAGTGCGCGAGTGAGATTATTGGCTTCCCCCGACATCGATAGCCCGACTGATTCTAGGTGTTTGACCTGCTCAGACAATGACGCGCTGTTGCGTATCATGTCAGTGTGGACTTGATTGACGCGCGTTTGGAATTGGTCAATTTTTTCGCCTAACGGCTTAAGCAGGCTGTCGAGGCTTTTTTGGTTAGTGGTCTCAAGCGTTTTTCCCGAGGCCGACAGGAGTTTTTGGCCGATACTTTCTAGCTCTGCTTTGAGTGCAGTGCGAGAGGATTCCGCCCATTTAATTTGATTTTGATGGTTGGCTTCGCGTTCGGTGAGGGTGGCCGTTTGCGCGCTGAGGTCTGCCTGGAGCGTCGCCAGTGTTTGTTGTAACAGCGACAACTCCGCTTGAAGTTGGGCATTCCGTTCGTGAGCCACTGTGGTCTCAGTGGCCTGTGCGGTCAGCATCTGCTGCGCCGCGGTTAAGTCTGCCCGTCTTTTTTGTAGCGCGATAAGGCACAGTGCCAAGCCAACACTGACCGCGGTGGCTAGGCCGGCCCAAAACAACGCGTCAGCGCTCATTCTGAGCCCGAGGACAACAGTGCTAAATCAGCCAGCTGTGTGAATAAAGATCGTAAGGTGCCCAGCAGCCGTAACCGGTTGACCCGCTCGTTGGGTTCTCGGCATTCACCATCACTGACTCGAAAAAGTCGTCTACCGGTGCCCGCAGCGTTGCCAATTGTTCCAGGGCGGCGTGATAGTCCCGCTCGGCAATCAGTGGTGTCAGCGCTTGTCCTGCCTGAGTGACCGCGTTGTGGAGTGCGTGCTCAGCCGGCTCCTGAAATAGTGATGAATCGGGTGGCGCGACATCTTGCTCGTCGGATTTAGCAAGAATATTCGCCACGCGCTTGTTGGCAGCAGCCAGTTGCTGTGCTGTGTCGGTTTCGGCAAATGCGGCCAGTGCTTTGATACGCAGATCGATATCGTGAAGTTGCCGCGTTTCTACCGCCAGTACGGCGCGCACCACGTCTACGTGAATAGATTGGCTTTCGTACCAGCTATCGAGCCGCTCTAGGAGGTATTGCAAGACCTGATCGGCAGTATCGGGTGCCAACGTCTGCCTGTGCTGAGCGCAGGCACTCTCCAGCAGGCTATCGAGGGCTAACGGACGGTCACAGTCGATGAGCATCCGGATAATGGCCAATGCTGCGCGCCGAAGTCCAAAGGGGTCTTTAGAGCCTGTCGGCGGCTGACCGATACCAAAAATACCCACTAAAGTATCAAGGCGATCTGCTAAGGCCACTGCCGTTGCTTCGGGAGTGGCGGGTAGGGCGTCGCCAGCAAACCTGGGGTAGTAATGCGCTTCGATAGCGTTGGCGACACGATCAGGTTCGCCGTCGTGCCGAGCGTAATGCGCGCCAGCGATCACCTTGTAGCTCAGGAAACTCCAGCACCATCTCTGACACCAAGATCGCATTTGGCGAGCGCTGCTGCGCGCGTGGTGACATCGGGGTCGGCGCCTGTGGCGTCAGCCAGTGCTTGCCGCTAACGTTTCCATGCGATGCGTCTTGTCTAGCAGGCTTCCCAGCTCGCGCTGAAAGATGACACTGCTTAAACGATCTTGCCTTGATGACAAGGTCGAGCGCTTATCATTGGCAAAGAAAAAGGCGGCGTCGCTGAGTCGGGGCCGGATCACGCGTTCGTTGCCGGCGATGACCTCTGAGGGTTGTTGACTCTCGATATTGGCGACGGTGATAAACGCAGGCAGCAGCGCACCGGTGCTGAAGGTGATGTGAAAATACTTTTGGTGTGTTTTCATCGCGGAAATCAGTGCTTGAGCGGGCACATCGAGGAAGCTTTTATCAAAGCTGCCGCGCAGTGCGACAGGCCATTCGACCAGACCGGTGACTTCACTGAGCAATTCCTGAGATAACGCAACTTGCTCCCCTTTACCCTGGAGCTGAGATACTTGCTCTGCAACTCGCGCACGGCGCTCATCGACATCCGCTATCACCTTTGCTTGATGTAATGCTGCCGAGTAATCACGCGGCGCCGCAATACTCACCGAGTGGTTGGCGTGAAAACGGTGGCCCCTGCTTTCACGACCACTGCTTCGTCCAAATAGTTCAAGCGGGAGGATCGTGTCTCCCAGCAGGAGCACCAGCCATTGAACAGGCCTTAAAAAATCATACCGGGTGCGTCCCCAACGCATCCGCTTGGATACGGGCAGGGCGTTGACAGCGGCGCTGACGATATCTCGGGATAACGGACGCTGCCTCGACACCCACTTGGCAATGTTGGCGACGATCCGTTCAACACCTTGCTCTTCCCTCCTTACGACAAGGCATCTAGGGTGACTGCCTTGTTTCGAGCGAATCCTTCAGCCGCCTTGGTCCCGCCGCCTTCTTCGTTGCGCGCGGCAGACAGGCGGCCACACGGTCCGTTCGATGTCGGGGCCTTTGAGTGTGACCTCGGTGATCAACACCGCCAGTCGGCGCGGCGTGGAAAAACAACGAGCATCAGTAAAAGGCAAACCTTGCTCTGTTAAGCCATTCGCTATGCCCGCTGACAGTGCGGTCACGAGTTGCTCAATGTCTCCGGCGGGCAGTTCTTCTGTTCCCAATTCAAAGAGCAAATCAGCGGTGCTCATGAGGCAGGCTCCTTCGCAGCGTCGAGTTGCGCCAATGCTGCGGCGGCGAGATCATGATCTGCCTGAGGAAAACCGAGAGCGGCTCTCGCCGCAACATAGGCCTGTGCTGCCGCTCGTGCCAGCGTGCGGACTCGCAGGATATAGCGTTGCCGTTCGGTCACGCCGATAGCATGTCGTGCGTCCAGCAAATTGAAGGTATGTGAGGCTTTCATCACCTGCTCATAGGCGGGTAGGGGCAGTTGCTTATTGGCTAGACGGATTGCCTCCTGCTCATAAAAAGGCGAACTGGGTGAATAAGTTCTCGACATCGGCCTCTACAAAATTAAAACGTCGACATCTCCACCTCGTTTTGGTGGTAGACATCACCGTAGGTGACAGGCCCTGCAGGAGTCTCTGCCCAGACCAAGTCATAGACTGATTCAACCCCTTGCAGATACATGGCGATTCGCTCGATGCCATAGGTGAGCTCGCCGGTCACCGGGTAGCATTCTAGCCCGCCGGCTTGTTGAAAATAGGTGAACTGGCTGACTTCCATGCCGTTCAACCAGACTTCCCACCCCAAGCCCCAAGCGCCGAGTGTGGGTGATTCCCAGTTATCTTCAACGAAGCGTATGTCGTGTATGAGAGGGTCTACGCCCAGCGCATAAAGACTGCCTAGGTAAAGGTCCTGGAAGTCCGGTGGTGACGGCTTCATAACGAACTTGAAACTGATAATAATGTTGTAAACGGTTCGGGTTTTCGCCATAGCGCCCATCGGTAGGACGGCGGCATGGGTTGCACGTAAGCGGCGTTCCAGTTTTCTGGCCCCAGTGCGCGTAAAAACGTGGCGGGATGAAAGGTGCCCGCGCCCACCTCCATGTCTAGGGGTTGCAGGACAACACAGCCGTGGCTAGCCCAGTAGCCCTGCAAGCGCAGGATAATATCTTGAAATGTCGGGGGACCCACAGGAAATAACCTAAAACAAAAGACAAGCATTAGTATAACTGCGTTGTGCGCGCCATAATAAGCTTTCCCCATGTGGATCTTACCGAGTTTCGGTATCGTTATGGCTGTGACATCAAAACCCGTTTGGTTGGAGTGGACGGTAGTCTCGCTTGTGAAAGTGTTGATGACTGTGACACGACTCATCCCGATACGTTGGTCACGAGCGCTGGGCAAGGGGAGTGGGGCAGCGTCCTGTACCGGTTCAACGCACGAGGATGCGCCGCGTGGCGATTCGCAACCTTGAGCTGGCCTACCCTGACTGGGCCCCAGAGACAACCGGCGGGCCGTGGCCCGTCAAAGCGTGCAATCGACGGCGGAATTAATGACCGAAATTGGCCCGCTGTGGTCCGGTGCGTGGTCGAAAACGTCTGCCATGTTAACGGTCGAGGGGGTTGAGGCAGTCACCGAGCCGCTAGCCTCCGGCCGGGGCGTTATTGTGTTGGGCCCGCACTTGGGCAACTGGGAATTGTTAGGGATGCACCTTGCGACGCTGGGAGATCTTGTCGCGCTTTACGAACCCTTGGCCCTGAAGCGAGTGGACCGACTAGTGCATCGTGGTCGACAACGAACAGGCGGCCGGTTGGTTCCGACAACGCCACGCGGGATTGCCGAGCTGGTGCGCTCCGTCCGACGGGGCGGGATTACAGGGATATTGCCTGATCAGGTCCCTAAAGATGACAAGGCTGGGCTCAATGCACCGTTCTTTGGTGTCGAGTGTTTCACCGCCACGCTGGCCTATAACCTCATTAAGCGATCAGGCGCGGCGGCGGTCATGGGCACAGTGCTCCGCACACCAACGGGTTTTCACGCGATATACCGTGCCACAGAGGAGGGTGTTTATAGCGATGACTCGTTGGAGGCTTTGACGGCAATCAACCGTGGGGTTGAAAATCTTATCGTCGGCAACGAAGCCCAATATCAGTGGCAGTACAAGCGTTTTCGTTGCCGTCCGCAAGGCCCAGTCGATCATTACGATTGGCTCAATTCACCGCTTATCGATGAGGCTAGGGTGTCGTTATGAACAGAATTATCGGCAAGTGCATAGCGGGCACCATTGGGTTTTTGGCCTTTGGTCCTGCCGGCTTATTATTCGGTTTGGTACTGGGCCACGCTTTTGATCGAGGCTTATGGCGCGCGCTGCAGCTGTCCGGCCCTGAAGCCGATCCCCATGATGCGGGCCCAGTTTTTTGAGACCTCCTTTACCTTATTAGGGTTCGTTGCCAAGGCGGATGGGCGCGTTTCTGAAGCCGAAGTTGCACAGACCGAATCGTTATTCACGCAACTCAGACTCACCGCGTTGCAACGCCGTAATGCGATTGAGCATTTTAAGGCGGGGTCTTCGTCTGGCTTTGATCCCGCACCGACGGTTGCGCGCTTCACCCAGTCTTTGGGGCCACGGCGGCAGGCGCAACATACGTTAATGGCGTTCTTGATCGGCATCGCGCTTGCCGACGGCACCTTTTCGGAGGACTGAGCGCGGGGCTTTGTATCAAGTGGCGGCGCTGCTTTCACTGCCACAGCGTGAAGTTGACCAACTGATCTCAATGGCCAATGCGCAGGCACAATTTCAAGAGCGCTACTCCTCGCAGTCGGACTATCGGCGCTCGGGGCAGAGTAGTGCCACAAACGCGTTGCATACCGCTTATGCTGCGCTGGGCTTGCAAGCCGATGCCACCCCCGCGGAGATTAAGCGCCGATATCGAAAGCTGATGAGTGAGAACCACCCGGATAAGTTGATCGCGGAGGGCGTGCCTGACGAGTTACTGCGGGTGGGTACCGAGCGGGCCCAAGAGATCACGGCTGCTTATGAGGTCATTCAAGAATCGCGAGGCTTGAAGTAACAGCGCGGCTAATGAATCAGTGGCGCCAAAATGCAGGGGTGAACAACACGAGCAAAGTGAATACCTCTAGTCTACCCATCAGCATCGCTAAGCAAAGAACCAGTTTTCCTATTTCACTCACGGATCCGTAATCGCCGGACACTTCGCCTAAGCCCGGTCCTAAATTATTCATCGTCGCGACCACTGCTGAAAAAGCAGAAATAAAGTCAAGATTAGTGGCCAGTAATGCGAGCCAAATCATGACGAAACAAAACATATAAACGGCAAAAAAACTCCAAACCGCACTGATCACTTCTGTTTGAACTCTCCGCGCATCCAGTTTGAGTGGAATCACCGCATTGGGGTGAAGCAGTTGCCGAAGTTCTCGCACACCCTGGCGGAATATCAGCAAAATTCGCATCGCTTTCATGCCGCCTCCTGTCGATCCTACGCAACCGCCCATAAAGCTCAGCATCAATAAAAGAATGGGCAAAAACAGGGGCCATATTGAAAAATCTTGGGTGGTAAACCCTGTTGTTGTTGCGATGGAAATCGTTTGAAAAACGCCATGTATGAGGCTGTCTTCTACTCCTAGCGTTTCGGTGGTCAGTAACAAGCTGCAGGTGACGACGGTGGCCAGCGCGATCACGGTGATAAAAAAAGCGGTTTCGGAATCGCGCGCATAGAACCCGCGCGGTGCGGCGTTGTAATGCGACAAAGTGCAGACCAAAATTGATCGCTGAGAACAGCATAAATAACGAGCTCACCAACAAAATAGCGTGTTCTTCGTAGTAACCTAAGCTCGCATCGTGGGTCGAAAACCCGCCGATCGCGACCGTTGAAAAGGCATGACACAGCGCATCAAACGGCGACATGCCGGCGGCAAAGTAACTCAGTGCACACGCTACGGTGAGCAACAAATAGATACCAAAAAGCGCTTTTGCGGTGCTGGTGATGCGCGGTGTGAGCTTGCGATCTTTGGAGGGGCCCGCACTTTCTGCACGGTATAACTGCATGCCACCGATGCCGAGCATCGGGAGAATCGCCACGGCTAAAACGATAATGCCGATGCCGCCGAGCCATTGGAGTAGCTGCCGATAGAGCAAGAGCGAGCTGAGGCAGTGCATCGAGCCCGGTGATAACCGTTGCACCCGTGGTGTCAGCCCCGATATGGATTCGAAAATAGCGGAGATCGGCGATAAGTCGAGTTGCGGTGTGATCCAGAGGGGTATGGCGCCAAATAAGCCCAGTACAATCCAAAATAAGGCCGTCACGAGAAAGCCATCACGGATATTCAGATCCCGACGACGAAGGCGGTTCGGCAACCACAGCAGTATGCCTGCCGCCAGTGTTGCGCCAAAGCCTATCGCAAAGGCCGACTCGATGCCGTCTTGACTGATTACTGATAAGAATAGCGAGGGCAGCATTGCGCTACTGAATAATATCAACAACACACCGATGATTTTAAAGGCCATCGCAAACTGCATCAGATAAAGCCGAAGCCCACTGCAAACAATTTTTCGACGGCGGAAATCTGCGTGCGGTCAGTCAAAAACAGAATCACGTGATCATTCGCTTCCACGACAACATTGCCATGTGCAATTAACACATCATCACCACGCAAAATCGCACCAACCGTGACACTCGACGGCAGTTTCAGTGCATCTAGGCGCTGGCCGACTACTTTAGACGAGCGTGCATCACCGTGCGCCGTGAGCTCAATGGCTTCAGCTGCGCCCCGGCGAAGAGAGTGGACGGCGCTGATATCACCCCGGCGAACATGCGCCAGCAAACTACTGATTGTGATTTGTTGCGGTGAGATGGCGATGTCAATTTCTTCGCCAATTAAATCAACATAGGCTGAATTCGTGATGAGCGTGATCACTTTTTTGGCGCCTAACCGCTTGGCCAGCATCGACATCATGATGTTTGATTCATCGTTATCGGTGAGCGCACAGAAGACATCTGTATTTTCAATATTCTCCTGTCGTAACAGCATGGGTTCATTACCACTGCCGTGTAAGACGATGCTGTCCTCTAATAAATCCGATAGCGTCCGACATCTTTCATAGGAGCGCTCAATCACTTTGACTTGGTACCGTTTTTCCAATCGACCCGCTAGGGTCGCTCCGATGTTGCCACCGCCGGCAATCATAATGCGGTGATAGGGCTTATCGACGTCTCTGAGTTCGGCGGTGACATCACGAATATGTTCTCGCGCAGCGATAAAGAACACTTCGTCGTCAGGCTCGACGACGGTGGAGCCTTCTGGAATGATCGGATCGCCGAGACGTCGAAAAATAGCGGCAACCCGGGTATCCACTCGCGGCATGTGCTCGCGAATTTCTTGTAGCTCTCGACCGACGATGGGGCCTCCCTCTACCGCCCTGACGGCTACAAGGCGAATGCGGCCCTCGGCGAAATCAAGGACCTGTAGTGACCCGGGGTTGGCAATCAACTGCTCGATATTGCGGGTGACGAGTTGCTCCGGACCAATGATGACATCGACTGGAATTGCGCCAGAGGCGAAATAAGGCAGCGTGTTCTGATAAATAGTCGGTAGACCTCACGCGGCTGATCTTAGTTGGGGTCCGAAAAAGCGTGAAGGCGACTGAGCAGGCGAGCATGTTGATCTCATCGCTATCGGTCACCGCGATCAGCATATCGGCATCGTCAGCGCCAGCGTTCATGAGCGTTGTGGGGTGGGCGCCGTTACCTAAGACCGTGCGGATATCCAGCCGCTCTTGCAGACGCTTCAACGTCGCCGCCCGTTCGTCAACCACGGTAATATCGTTTTGCTCGTCGGCCAGGTGCTCTGCGAGCGTACCCCCCACCTGACCTGCTCCGAGGATAATGATTTTCATGGGCCTCTGGACCCTCTCAACGATGCTGCCTCACCTTAAACTATGTCAAACCCACCACGCCATGTGGATTAGTCACGTTGCGGCTGACGCGAAGCGATTAATCTGCCGGCTTGGACAGTAATGAAAAGTAGAGACCATCGCCACCGTTGACCTCGGGCATTACCTGCCAACCAGCGTCCCGTGCGATGCCTCGTTCCATCACAATCGGCATGACGTGAACGGTGTGCTGTCTACTAAAGGCTTTCACGACGGCATCGTTTTCAGCATCGAGTATTGAGCAGGTGACATAGAGCAGTCGTCCGCCTGGCTTTAAGGCCGGCCATAACCCCTGCAAAATGGCTAACTGCTGTTCAGCGAACTGACTGATATCCACTGTTCGGCGCAAGAGCTTGACGTCGGGATTGCGGCGCATCACCCCTGTAGCCGAGCAAGGCACATCTGCCAAAATCGCATCGAACCCCGGTGATAACATCGCCGAAGGAAGTGCACGTGCGTCAGCTTCGATAATCGTTGAGGTCAGGCCAAGTCGTTCGGTGTTGTCTGCAACTCGTTGCAAACGCCCCGCACTCGCATCACAAGCAACGAGTTCTTTCAGGCCGGGCTGTCGTTCAAGTAGGTGGCAGGCTTTTCCGCCAGGTGCAGCACAAGCGTCAAGAATTCGCTCATCGGGCTGTGGGTTGATGAGATCGGCCACGCGCTGTGCGGCGCTATCTTGAACACTGACCAGCCCATCGAAAAAGCCTGGCAATGAGGTCACATCAACGGGTTGTTGCAGCGTAATACCGTCACACAGATGATCGTGAGGGTGCGCTGAAAGACCAGCGTCGGTTAGCAGGCTTAGGTAAGCGTCCCGCTCGTTACGGACGTTATTGACGCGCAGTGTCATGGGTGGGCGGTGACGCGATGCCTCCGCAATGGCGTCTAAGTGGTCGTCGTATTCCTGCTCAATGAGCGCGTCAAGCCAGTTGGGTAACGCCCGCCGTTGCGCTGGTGTCAGGGCGAACCCAGACAGGGGCTCTGCGCGTTGAAAGGACCGTAAGACGCCATTGACCAACCCGGATGCCCACTGTTTTTTCATCAGTCGAACGGTATTGACGGTTTCGGATACCACGGCATGTTTTGGGGTGCTGAGCTGGGTGAATTCGTAAAGAGCGCTGCCGATGAGTGCGAGTACATCGTTATCTTTTTTACGGAGCGGTTTTTTAATCAGGCTGTTGATAATGCCCTGAAGCATGGGCCACTCTCTGAGCGTGCCATAGACCAATTCTTGACACAGCGGCCTTTGCCCGTCAGCTACCTGATCGAATGCCGCAGGGAGTAAATGATTCAGTGACTCCCCACTGAGGACACGACCGATGATGTCGGCCGCCACTTGGCGTGCACTAGACATGCGCACGGTTGCCGGTGAGGGTGAATTGCACACCAAGCTTGAGTTTGTCTTGATGACCGTTGAGCAGTGTTGCCATGGACTGGGGTTTTCCGCCGGGCATTTGTGCCTCCGTAATCACCAGAACACCCTCACCACAGGCGACGCTCAGTCCGTCGTGATTGGCGCTCACAATCTCACCGGGGGCCGCGTCGTGGGTTTGATCAAGGGCGTGTGCCGCCCACACCTTGAGTCGATCATCGTTCAACATCGTAAAGCAACCGGGTGAGGGCAGTAGTGCGCGGACTTTACGATCGATCTCGATGGCACCGAGACCCCAGTCGATGGCGGTTTCGGCTTTCTCAATCTTTGCTGCATAAGTCACCTGCTGTTCATCCTGTGCTTGTGCGCTTAACAGCCGCGACGCAATGTCCGTGAGGCATTCTGTGAGCGCCTGTGTCCCAACCCGCTCAAGGTCCGCCAGTAGTGTGCCTCCGGTATGGTTGTCGGTAATGGCCACCTCCCGATGCAGCAGGACCGGCCCCGTGTCGAGACCGGGCTCCATTACCATAATGCTGACACCCGTTTTACGGTCCCCAGCTTCTATTGCACGTTGTACCGGCGCCGCGCCGCGCCATCGCGGCAATAGGGAGGCGTGGACATTAAGACAGCCGATACGAGGTATGGCCAGTATCGCTGCGGGCAGAATCAAGCCGTAGGCCACGACGACCATGACATCTGCATCGTAAGCCGCTAATTGTGCCTCGCCTGCCGGGTCTTTCAGCGTGTCGGGTTGCCAAAGGGGAATATTGGCGTCAAGGGCCACTGATTTGACAGCCGATGGTTGCAGCTTTTTGCCACGGCCTGCGCGTCGATCTGGTTGGGTTAATACGCCGACGACCCGATGGCGCCCTGCTATTAAGTGGGTCAGGTGCGCTGCCGCGAACGCAGGCGTACCTGCAAAGACAATATTCAGTGGCGCGGTCATCTACGAGTCGCGACGCTTTTGATCTTTGACTAGCTTGCCGCGAATGCGTTGCCGTTTTAATGCCGACAGGTAGTCGACAAAGAGCTTTCCCTCAAGGTGATCGATCTCGTGTTGGAGGCAGATAGCCATCAAGCCGTCTAGTTCCTCAGTAAAGGGACGTCCGTCGCGATCTAAGGCTTTCACAGCGACCACCTTGGGACGCTGAACCGTTTCATAAAAACCGGGTACCGATAGACAGCCCTCGTCATAGGAACCCAAATCCTCGTCAATCACGTTGATTTCAGGGTTGATAAAGATCCGAGGTGCTGAGTGATCGTCTGACAAGTCCATTACGATGATGCGCTCGTGCACATCGACTTGGCTCGCTGCCAACCCGATCCCGGGTGCGGAATACATGGTTTCAAACATATCATCGATCAGCGTTTGGATACGGTCAGTGACCTGATCCACGGGCAGTGCCCGTGTGCGTAGCCTTGGATCAGGAAATTCGAGAATCTGAAGTAGCGCCATGCTTGGTGAGTCCGGTTCGGAGCGTGTTCGTCAGCGTAGAAAAGTGTTCTGATTTGGTCTTGCCCTGTGCTCGACAGCCTCGCACACTGACAGTATACCGCGATGGCACTGATCTGCATGGATGGCAGGCGGGTAGCCTCTCAATGGATTGAGTCGCGTTGAAGCCAATGGAGTGGATGCCTTGGAAAAAAGCAAATGGATTGCGATGCTGCAGAACAAAGTTGGGCGCTTAGGGCGTGCTGGCTTGTTGATCACACTATTAATACCAACGACGCAGCTCGATGCTGCGCAAGCGGAGCCAACACTAACGCTGAGCGCGACTGCTCCCGAACACTACACAGTGCAGGCCGGCGATACGGTATGGGACATTGCATCACTGTTTTTGCGAGAACCATGGCGGTGGCAAGAACTGTGGGCTAGCAATGAACACCTTGATGACGTTCACGCTATTGAGCCCGGCGACGTACTGAGCGTTGTTTGGGACGAGGGCAGGCCGACACTGAAGGCGACTGAGCGGGGCGATGTGACGCTATCACCGAGTTTGCGGCGTGGCCCATTACATGCGGCCATCCCCGCTATTCCCCAAGCGCAAATTGCGCCTTTTTTGCGGCAGCATCGCGTGATTGAATCTGCCGCGTTAGCTCAAACCCCCTATGTGGTCGCGACTGACGCCGACCGTCTGCTCAGTAGTGTTGGGGACACTGTTTATAGCAGGGGCATTGGGGTTAACACAGGCAGCTATCAGTTGGTGCGACACGAAGCGACACTGATCGACCCTCTGACCGAGGAGGGCCTCGGCATTTTTGTGACTGATATTGGGCGAGCCAGCGTCAACAGCTTGCTGAGTTCAGAGGGGTTGAGCGCACTGGTGGTGACGCAAGCGCGGCAAGAAGTTCGCCTAGGTGACCGCCTGCTAGGTGTTGAGGAGGTCATGGCTCAGGCGGCGTATCACCCTCAGGCGCCGGCCGTTCTGATCGAAAATGCCCTAATAATTGCGACTGCCAGTGGTATGGCACAGGATAGGCGCCTACCAAACCGCGATAGCCGTCTCCCGTAGGAGGTTCACGAGGGGGACGTTCTGATGATTCAGCAGCGACCGCCTCCAGTAGAGGGCTCTTTGACGGCTCAATCAGTTGTACTGCCCGATCGTTGGGCCGGCGTCTTGATGGTTTTTTCCGTCTTTGATCGAGCCAGTTTTGGGTTGGTGCTGGAGGCCAGTCGACCGCTAGCAGTCGGCGACGCCTTGCGGAGCCCTTAATACAGCCGACCTTAGCATCGCTCGTAGGGAGCATCGCTCGTAGGGAGCATCGCTCGTAGGGCGTCGCGCGCCGGTGCAATGTGACGGTCGAGTCGTGTTTTCGATCACTGATTTCAGGAGCTTGCATGGCACACCAATTTGGACTGGACGCTCAGGCTGACGCGCGCTGGATTGCGCTCACGCAAACGATTGAGCGCGGTGCGAGTTGGTTAGATCAGGTTTTGCAGCGGTGGCCATCACCTGAGTCGATACTGGGCGACAGTGAACTGTCGAGTTCTGGTCATAGTGAGACGAATGGTGAGACGAATGGTCGGCCAGCGGGTTGGGCGTCTTTGCAGGGGATGATCGATAGCGCGTCCCCCAATCAACTGCTGCGTTGCCTGCCAAAATCATCGTCACTGTATCTTGTGACGATACGCGATCCTTTATATCCGCCGCTGCTGGCCGAGTGCGGTGACCGTCCCCCCTTTCTGTTCGTGCAGGGAGATCTGGATAACCTTAGAAGCACCACACTGTCTGTTGTAGGAACCCGTAAGCCTTCCTTAGATGGGCAACGCGCTGCGGCGGATTTAACCCATGCGGCGGTTGCGCTGGGCCTCACTGTTGTGAGTGGCTTGGCCCTCGGCATCGACGGGGTTGCGCACCAAGCGGCACTGTCGGCAAAGGGTAAAACGATCGCGGTATTACCCTCTGGCCTTGATCAAATCTACCCCTCGAGACACCGTCAATTGGCAGCGAATATCGCCAAGTCGGGTGCTGTCGTGAGTGAATTTCCGTTGGGCACCCCGCCAAGAAAGCATCATTTTCATCGTCGCAATCGGACCCTATCGGGATTCAGTCAGGCGACGCTGGTGATTGAGGCCGGGCGGCCGAGCGGGACGCTCATCACCGCCACTGCTGCCGCGGATCAGGGTCGCGACGTGATGACATTACCTTGGTCGATCTATCACCCCGAAGGAGCGGGGTGTCGATATCTTCTCGATGCGGGTGCGATACTCATTCAGTCGCCCGAGGATCTTGCCCACTGCTTAGATCTCAGGATACCGGACCCGTTAATGACCGAGTCGGTGGCTCGTCACGCCAGCGCTGTGCCGGCTCAGCCTCAATCACTGCCGCTGGATCAGCGTGAGATACTGTCTTTGCTGGGGCGGGAATCTCATCGAGCTGAGGCCTTAGCGCTGCGACTTAATTGGGACGTGGACCGCTGTCTGGCGTGCTTGTCTGCCCTAGAAGTGCAAGGCTGGATACAAAAGGGCCCAAAAGGTTACGGTGCTAAGCGCTAAAAGTGCGTTAGCTCCCTGCCCGCAGGGTGCGGTAAAATAGCGTCTTTCACTGTGAGCGACGGTTATGCGCCCACTCGACCAAGTTCCATTTTATGCGCAATGGCGCCTGCCGTTGCTCCGCTCGGTTTTGGATAGCGGTGGGGTTGTAGCCTGCCCCGCAGAGGGCGTTTGGGGGCTCAGTTGCGACCCTTATAGTGAAGTGGCGGTTCATGACTTATTGACCCTCAAACGGCGCTCAGTGCACAAAGGGCTCATTGTGGTGGCCGCTGATGCAGCAATGTTCGACGGGGTGCTGTCCTTTCTGTCACCCTATGAGCGTCAACGGGTGTGCGCATCGTGGCCAGGCCCCAACACTTGGTTAGTGCCCAATCAGGGTGTCTTTCCGGACTGGATAACGGGGGATAGCACTGACGTTGCCATTCGTGTGACGTCAGCGCTGCCACTCAAACGGTTAAGCGAGTCCTTTGGTGGGCCCTTGGTCTCAACCAGCGCCAACCCCGCGGGATTACCCCCACCCCATTATTTGTGGGCATTGCGGCGTTACTTTGGGGTAACGTTACCGGCCCTGCCAGGGGTACTTGAGGAAGCGGGTAAGCCATCAACTATTCGCCGCATAGGGGATGGCACAATTGTCCGACCTTAGCCGGCATTTAGTCGACAGTTTGTCGACATAAGGAGAGCCCGATGGATGTATCGGCTGTAAAGACTTATCTCACGACACTGCAGAGTCGCATTTGTGCGCGCTTAGAGTTGATTGATCAGAGCGCTGGCTTTGCAACAGAATCTTGGGATCGTCCAGAGGGCGGCGGCGGTATCAGTCGTGTTTTAGCGAATGGCGACGTGATTGAAAAAGGGGGGGTTAATTTCTCCCACGTCGTGGGGTCGTCAATGCCTGCCTCTGCGACGCAGCATCGCCCAGAGTTGGCGGGCAGAAGCTTTCGCGCATTGGGCGTTTCTCTGGTCATCCATCCTCGCAACCCTCATGCTCCCACGTCTCATGCCAACGTGCGCATGTTTATGGCGGAAAAGCCGGGTGTAGAGCCTGTTTGGTGGATGGGAGGCGGTTTTGATCTAACGCCTTATTACGGTTACGAAGAGGACGCCGTCTCCTGGCATACGCAGGCGAAAGCGGCCTGCGATCCATTTGGGGAAGCCGTATACCCCCGATTTAAGCAGTGGTGTGACGATTACTTTTATATTCCGCACCGGCAGGAACCCCGGGGCGTTGGCGGCCTCTTTTACGATGATCTGAATGAGTGGGGGTTTGATCAAACCTTTGCGTTTATGCGTAGCGTGGGCGATGGTTTTTTGAACGCGTATGCCCCCATCCTCGAGCGGCGCAAAGACACTCCGTGGACTGAAGAAGAGCGGCAGTGGCAGCTCTATCGTCGCGGGCGTTACGTCGAATTCAATCTAGTAAATGACCGAGGCACGTTATTTGGCTTGCAAACCAATGGGCGAACGGAGGCAATACTGATGTCTTTACCACCGTTGGTGCGTTGGGAGTACGGCTTAACGCCGAGGGAGGGCACACCAGAGGCTCGACTGATGAGTGACTTTCTGCCGCCACGCGACTGGCTTGGTATGGCAGGGTCGACCAAGGCCTCATGACCGATCATTGCATCCCTGTCTCTCCGATCGTCAGCCACATGAGCGAGAGAGGAGGGGTATGACCAGCATGCAAACGCTTCGCGACCGTTTTGCTGTCGTGGGTAACCCGATTGGCCACAGCTTATCGCCGGCTATCCACTCGGCATTTGCGCAGCAAACGAATCAGGCGATCGATTATCAGGCGGCGTTGGTGGCAGTGGATTCGTTTGAGCAGTGGGTCCAGCAGTTTTTTGACGACGGAGGTCACGGCCTGAATGTGACGCTGCCGTTTAAGACGCGTGCTTTTACGTTTGCGGATCAGGCCTCTCCGCGAGCTCAAGCGGCGGGCGCTGCCAATTTTTTAATGCGTGACGAGGCCGGCAGCATCATTGCGGATAACACGGACGGCAGGGGATTGGTGACCGATATGACGGTCAATGCTGGCTGGCTTTTGCGCGATGCCCGCATTCTCATATTAGGCGCAGGGGGCGCTGTTCGGGGGGTGATACCCGCCTTACTCGCTGAAGTCCCGCACTGCCTATTTGTGGCGAATCGGACCCCTGAGCGTGCACAGCAATTAGCCCAGCAGTGGACTTCCGATGCCGTACCTGTCTCGGGCGGCGGTTACCAAGAGGTACCGACAGAGCCATGGGACCTGATTATTAATGGCACCAGTACCGGTTTGAGTAATGAAATGCCCGCTTTATCGAGCTCGATGGCACTCGCGCCACAGTGTCGCGCCTACGATATGGCCTACGGGCGCGCACCAACACCGTTTATGGCTTGGGCCAGCACTCACGGTGTGGTGGAGGTCTTGGATGGTTTGGGCATGTTGGTTGAACAGGCAGCAGAGAGCTTTTTCCTCTGGCGTGGTGAACACCCAGAGACCACATCGGTGGTGTCGTCTCTGCGCGCTGCCTCGGGGGGCTGACCCCTAATTGCTGTTGTCGAGGTATCGTTGTTTGAGTGAGACATAACCATCGGCGCTGTATTGTAGGAAGCGTTGCTCGCTCTCAGACAGGGCGCGCACTTCGCGCGCTGGGCTGCCCGCATAAAGGTGCCCGCTGCGGAGTCTCTTTCCGGGTGTGACCAGTGAGCCCGCCGCGATCATCACCTCATCCTCGACCACAACTTTGTCCATAACAATGGCGCCCATCCCGACCAGCACACGATGACCGATGGTGCAACCATGTAGCAATGCTCGGTGTCCTACTGTGACATCATCACCGATGTGTAAGGGATACCCGTCGGGGTTATAGGGCCCCTCATGCGTGACGTGTAACACGGTGCCGTCTTGGATATTGGTGCGCGCGCCAATGCGGATAATTTGCACATCACCCCGCATCGCGGCATGAGGCCATACGCTGGCATCGTCACCGAGCCAAACGTCACCCATCACTACCGCCGTCGGGTCAACCAGCACTCTTGCGCCGAGGCTGGGCGTTACCCCTAGTGCCTTACGGATATGTGCTTCGCCTCTGAAATTAATTTGGGTCACACTGGGTCTCCTGTGCCAATCTAACTTGTTACACTAGCGCGTCATTATTAAGGCGACGTGAGTATGTCTGAATCTCAGCCTGACACCAATCAACGGCCGCGCTTTGTCGCCGGTGCCGTTTGTCCGAGTTGTCAGGAACAAGATCGTATTGTGATCGACATCGATGCCGATGAGCGCCGTTGCGTGGCCTGTGGATATGTCGAGGCCCGCCCAGTTGCGCCGGCTGATATGCCGGCTACTCGTGTGACGCGTGCGGCGGCGAGGCGAGTCGAGACTCCCTCGGATCCAGTCAAACTCATCGACGGCTGATCGACGGCTTAGTCCTCACTTATAACTTGCAATCATGTAACGGATACACGAAAAGCATTAATCTTCATAAAGCCCGCGCCAGGCCCTGTGCATTTCGCGCCAGCTGTGCAGTTCTCCCCATGTATTTTCTTGCAACTTCGCTATAATCGCCGCGCTTTTGTTCGCCCTTTTGTGGCTCGGGGTTCGGCGCCACATCAACAAATGGAGTACGCACGCGATGGGAAGAATCTTCTCAGGAGTGCTTTTGGCACTGTTTGCGTCGTTTACGGCTGCACAAAATCAAGTCAACATGTCGCCCGGTGTTACCGAGATTGGCGCTGACATCTTCGAACTTCACATGCTGATCATGTGGATTTGCGTTGTGATTGGCGTCGCCGTTTTTGCGGTGATGTTTTACTCCATCTACGCGCATCGTAAGTCACGCGGGCATGAAGCATCGCAGTTTCATGAAAGCACGAAGGTAGAGATCGCCTGGACGGTGGTGCCGTTTTTGATTTTGATCGGTATGGCGGTCCCAGCAACGTCGACGTTACTAGAAGTCTATGACAACGATGAGGCTGAACTTGACGTGCTGATAACGGGACATCAGTGGAAGTGGAAGTATGAGTATCTGGACGAGACGGGCGAAAACATCTCCTTTTTCTCTAACCTGACGACGCCACAAGAAGAAATTTACAACACGGAAGCTAAAGGCGACCACTACTTGCTCGAGGTCGATGAGCCTCTGGTGATCCCGACCAATACGAAAGTCCGGTTCTTGATCACGGCAAACGACGTCATTCACTCGTGGTGGGTGCCTGAGCTGGCGGTCAAGCGGGATGCGATTCCGGGCTTTATTAACGAGGCGTGGACTCGCGTGCCGCAAGAAGGCATTTATCGCGGCCAGTGCACGGAACTCTGTGGGGCCTATCACGGGTTTATGCCGGTTGTCGTGCATGCCGTTTCGCCAGAGGAATTTCAGGCGTGGCAGGCCGCCAAACGCGGCGCTGCACAGGCCGAAAGCCAGCTCGCCATGCAAACGCTTTCTGCCGACGAGCTGATGGCGCAAGGAAAAGCGGTTTACGAGACATCGTGCGGTGCCTGCCACGGTGCTCAGGGCGAGGGTGGTATTGGTAATGCGATCGCAGGGAGCTCGGTAGTGATGGGCGATTTGTCGCAGCACATGGCAATTGTCGCGAAGGGCGTTGCGGGAACGGCTATGCAGGCATTTGATGCCCAGCTGAACGAGGTAGAGTTGGCCGCGGTACTTACCTACCAACGCAACGCTTTTGGCAACAACACAGGCGATATTGTCCAACCGGGCGATGTCACTGGAATGAGCAACGGATAGAGAGGTAGAGCACGATGGGTGATCATCAACACGGCCCAGCTAAGGGCATGTTGCGATGGCTATATACCACCAACCACAAAGACATTGGTACGCTGTACCTCTGGTTCTCCTTCGCCATGTTCTTGCTGGGGGGCTTCTTCGCCATGGTTATTCGGGCGGAACTTTTCCAGCCTGGGATGCAGTTGGTAGAGCCAGCATTTTTCAATCAGATGACCACCTTGCATGGACTCGTCATGGTGTTTGGCGCCATTATGCCGTCCTTCGTTGGCTTGGCTAATTGGCTGATTCCGATGATGATCGGGGCGCCTGATATGGCGCTACCGCGCATGAACAACTGGAGCTTCTGGATTTTGCCGCCGGCTTTCTTGATGCTGGCTTCAACCCTATTTATGGAAGGCGGCGCTCCTGCGTTTGGCTGGACTTTCTATGCTCCGCTTTCAACGACTTACGCGCCGCCGTCGGTCACCTTCTTTATTTTTGCTATCCATATTTTGGGCGTTTCATCAATCATGGGCTCGATCAATATCATTGCCACGGTGATGAACATGCGTGCGCCGGGCATGACGTACATGAAAATGCCCATGTTCGTGTGGACCTGGTTGATCACCGCCTTTTTACTGGTTGCAGTGATGCCGGTGTTAGCGGGTGCCGTGACCATGATGCTTATGGATATTCACTTCGGCACCAGCTTCTTTTCAGCGGCTGGCGGAGGTGATCCGGTGCTGTTCCAGCACATCTTCTGGTTTTTTGGACATCCAGAGGTGTACATTATTATTCTGCCGGCGTTTGGCGTGGTCTCGCAGATTATTCCCGCCTTTTCTCGTAAGCCATTGTTTGGATACGCCTCAATGGTGTACGCCACTGCATCGATCGCCTTTTTGTCGTTCGTCGTGTGGGCTCACCATATGTACACGGTGGGTATGCCTGTTGCCGGCGAGTTGTTCTTTATGTACGCAACAATGTTGATTGCAGTACCAACCGGCGTGAAAGTCTTCAACTGGATATCAACTATGTGGCGTGGCTCGTTGAGCTTTGAGACGCCCATGTTGTTCTCAATTGGCTTTTTGGTGTTGTTCACCTTGGGCGGGTTTACTGGCTTGATGCTCTCGATTGCTCCGGCAGACTTCCAGTACCACGACACCTATTTTGTCGTGGCCCACTTCCACTACGTGATGGTGGCCGGTGCAGTGTTTTCGATGACGGCTGCGATTTACTACTGGTTGCCGAAATGGTGTGGGCGCATGTACAGCGAATCAATGGGCAAGATCCATTTCTGGATTTCTTTCATTGGTTTCAATATCACTTTTTTCCCGCAGCACTTTGTGGGGCTCGCCGGCATGCCGAGACGGATTCCCGATTATGCGTTGCAGTTTGCCGACTTCAATATGATGTCGTCGATTGGCGCCTTTATTTACGGCGCGTCACAGCTGCTATTTTTGTATAACGTGATTGCGACCATCGTCTCAGGCGAGCGAGTCAGTGACGAGAAAGTATGGGATGGTGCGGAAGGTCTCGAGTGGACTGTTCCAACTCCTGCGCCCTATCACACTTTTGAAGAGCCACCGTTGGTGTCCAAACCAGCGGGCACGTTTTAAGTGGTCGGAAGATAACGGACGATGGCTTACGTGCGCCTCAGTAAAGTACCCGCTATCGATACCGCATTGAAGCTAAGCGGTGTCGCCGTAGTGATGTTTGCTTTTGTGTTTGTGGTGATGGTGCCGCTGTATAACGTGCTGTGTGACGTACTGGGCATTAACGGCAAGACTGCCGGGTCGGCCTACACCGCAGTGCCCGTGATGATCGACGAGAGTCGGGAGGTCACGGTTCAGTTTGTCGCCATCAAGAACAATGAAATGCCCTGGGGCTTCTCTCCTGATGAGAGAATCATGCGGGTGCATCCAGGTGCTGCTAATGGCACGATATTTCGAGCCACCAATCCGACCACTGCGCCTATGGTGGCTCAGGCTATCCCCAGTATTTCGCCGAGTCGAGCCGCCCCTTATTTTCACAAGACAGAGTGTTTCTGTTTCGAGCAGCAGGGGCTCGCAGGATTGGCAGCGGCTGACATGCCGCTCCAGTTTATCGTCGATCAAGACCTGCCTCGCGATATCCATACCATTACGCTGTCTTACACATTGTTTGATGTCACCGATGCGGCGACTGACCAAGTCGCTACCCGTTGATCAGCGCACCCTCGGAGACTCCTATGTCTAGTAATCCATCCACCGCAACCGGGCATGAAAAGTACTACGTACCCGAGTCTTCCAGTCTCGCCGTGCGAGCGACGATTGGCTTGTTGCTGTCGGTTTTCGGTGGCGGTTTAATGCTCAATGACATGACTTATGGCTCGGCAGACGACGCCAGCTATTCAGGTTGGGTGCTGACAGCAGGGTTGGTTTTTTTCATTCTGACGCTCACCAGCTGGTTTAGAACGGTCATTAAAGAGAACATCGCGGGTTTGAACAGTGGGCAGGTTAACCAGAGCTACGTCTTGGGCATGTTTTGGTTTATTTTTTCTGAGGTCATGTTTTTCGCAGCTTTCTTCGGCACGTTGCTTTACGTGCGGCAGTTGGCAGGTCCCTGGCTTGCGGGCGAGGGCGAAGGCGGACGGATGAACGATCTGCTGTGGCCAGGGTTTCGAGTTCACTTGGCCGCCGTCTATTACGCCGCAGGAGACGGTGGGTGGAGCGGATGCGCAGGTCGATTGCCAATAATGGCGATTTTGTCTCTCAGGAAAAGTCGATGGCGCCCGCTGACGCGCATGCGTGGTATGCCTGGCTGCCTATGTGGAACACGATTATCTTGTTGTCCTCGAGTGCGACGGTGCATGTGGCGCACACGGCCATTTTGGCGGGTGATCGAGCAAAATTTAATCGTTGGCTGGGGATTACGGTAGGGCTGGCACTGATTTTTCTGTGCTCCAGGCAGCAGAGTACTACGAGGCTTACGTGTTATACGGGTTGACGCTCAACTCCGGAATCTACGGTTCGACCTTTTTCATGTTAACGGGTTTTCATGGTTTTCACGTTGCCATGGGTATGACCATGTTACTGATTCAGTTGGTGCGCTCTGTGAAGAATGAGCATTTTACGGCATCGGATCATTTTGGCTTCGAGGCTTCGAGCTGGTATTGGCAGCTTTTTGGCTCATTTAGTTTTCTTGTTTTTGTTTGTTTACATTTTGTAAGGCGCCTCAACCCATGAAGGAGGGCGCTACGGCGCCCTTTTTGATGATCGCTTGTCACCGTAAGATCACGATTCGTTAAGCGTCTTACTGGGGCCCCTGCTATTGGGACCGGTGGCGTTACCTTTGGGTGTTAATTGGCGTCTCGCTAACCGGTTCTGCGTCCCAGGGGTTGCGATGGCCTAGCTGGCCCGTCATGACTCCGTATAGGATCACGCACAGTAAAGAAAAGCCTAGTCCAAGTCGTATGCCCAACGAGTTGAATAATCGGCGTTTTTCAGTGTTACCTTGATCCGATAAAAGAAAGACCAGTCCTGACCCGAGGCTCACTACAAGGGCTATCATGAGCAGGATTATGAGCGCTTTAAGCATGGGGTAACCTTTCTGGTGGTGCCCGGTGGGTATCCATTTCCGGGTCAGTATGGAGGATCAGTGAGTGCAGTTTAACGGAAGCGTCGGGCGCTTGGAGATTAAGGGTGATGTGCGGGCATGCATCGCCGGCACGGTGCTGTTTGCCCTGTTACTGAATTTGGGCTTTTGGCAGCTGGGCCGCGCAGATGAAAAAAACCTGCTGCAAATACGCTGGGAAGCGCGCAGCGCGTTGCCAGCGATTACGCCCTTGGCACTACTGCTGCAGACGTCTGATGTCACTCAATATGCGGATCGCCGAGTACGCTGGCAGGGCGCGCTGGATCCTAAAGCCTATTTACTGTTGGATAATCGCTTGCACCGAGGACGTGTGGGATATCACGTGATTGCATTGGTTGAGACTGGTGACTGGTCGGTGCCAGTCAATCTGGGTTGGTTGGCGGGCGACCCATCCCGTCGAACGATCCCAGTCGTTAATGTGATGGAGGGCGCCGCGTTAATCGAGGGGCAGGTGTATGTCCCGAGTGCTAAGCCGATCATGATGGTAGAACAACTGCCACCCGATCGCTTGCCGTCAACCGTGCAAACTTTGTACTGGGACCAGTGGTTCGACACGCTGGCAGCGCTAACGGGCAAGTCCATATTCCCTTATGAGGTCAGGATAGACCCCGCCTCGCCGTTAGCCTTAGTGGCTGAATGGCCGGTTGTAAATCAGTCATCGGCTAAACATATGGGGTACGCGGTCCAATGGTTTGCTATGGCTGCTGTTTTGTTACTAATCGGAGTGCTTCTCATGTCGAACATACGAGAGATTGTCGCGGGCAGACCTTCCTCATGAATACGGGTAATGATGCCGTGAAGCGACAACAGGGACGCCGAGTATTGCTGCTCATTGCGGGGATTCCACTCAGCATCATGTTCGCGGCGACGGTGTTGTGGTGGGCTGTGGCAGAGGGGCAGTTTGATATTGTTGGTGCCATGGGGACGGCCAACCATGGCGAGTTGATCGTGCCTCCGAAAAGTCTCTCGCAGAGGACTTTTTCGGATGATGGCGCTGCCGACCTGCTCTGGGAGGACTTACCGGTAAAATGGCATTTTTTGATCGTTCATCGTGGCGGTGTGTGTGGGGCAATCTGCCAAGAAAAACTGTATCAAACTCGGCAGATCCATATTGCTCTTGGTAAAGACTTTAACCGCGTAGGGCGTGTAGTGTTGACGGATCTGCCCGCAGATCGCATCGCCTTGACGCCTGCTGCCGAGACAGCATCCACTACCACCTCGACTTTTGATGGCGCTTTGGCCGATTGGATCGCGGCCGAGCATGCGGGTGTGACGGCACTGACGTTGCCCGCCGCAGAAATCGAGCAACTGATGCCGACGACTCTGGGTGATGGCGGTCATTGGTATGTTGTTGATCCGGCAGGCTGGATCATGATGCAGGTGGCAAATGATCTTTACTATAAAGATGTGATTAGTGATCTCCGATTTTTACTAAAGAACTCGGGCAGCTAACACGGGATCTGTTATCGGCAGGTGTCTGCGGGAATCCCATCAAGGGGCGCGCAATCTAAGTTGAAAAGAAAGGAGTGATGGGTGACGGGATCGGATCGAAGCGGGATTCGCTGGACGATTTTTGGAGTACTGGTGTTCATGGGCATTGTCGTGGCGAGCTTTGTCCATCGCGTGGGTGAGCCTCGCGTGATGAGCCTCGCTGAGAGCCGCATCAATGGATTATTTTTATTCGATACCCCTCGTGATGTGGGCAATTTTTCACTGATTGATCACGCTGGCGCGCCGTTTACCGCTGACCGTCTCGAGGGCCACTGGACCTTGTTGTTTTTTGGTTTCACGCATTGCCCTGATATCTGCCCGACCACACTCTCTGATTTGGCCGAGTTGAAACAACAGCTGCAAGGCACCGAGGCCGATGAGACTGTTGTGGTGATGCTGTCGGTGGATCCCGCCCGAGATACACCCGAACGGTTATCGCAATATGTTCCGTACTTTCACCCCGACTTTCTTGGCGTGACGGGCGCTTTTGAATCGATTTTAAGTGTGACTCAGCGCTTAAACGCGCCTTTTCGTAAGGTCACTGCTAACGACGGCAGTTACCAGATGGAGCACAGTGCCAACGTGGCGCTGATGAATCCCAGAGGGAATTATCATGGCTTTTTTCGTGCGCCGCTCGACATACCCAAAATGCGGGTAACATTACGATCCGCGCAGTATCTCTGGGACCACTAACATCATGTCAAATCGCCTTATTCTGGTGGATGGCTCTTCGTACTTGTTCCGCGCTTACCATGCGTTACCCCCACTGACCAATTCAAAGGGCCTGAATACTGGCGCTGCGAAAGGCGTGATTGGGATGATCCGCAAGTTGGTCGCCGATTACGATGGCGATCAGGTGGTGGTGGTCTTTGATGCCAAGGGGCCGACCTTCCGTCATGAGATGTATGCCGACTACAAGGCCAACCGGCCGCCTATGCCAGACGAATTGCGTGAGCAGATAGAGCCGATTCATGCCGCCATTAAAGCGATGGGCTTGCCCTTGATCTGCATAGGAGGCGTTGAGGCAGACGACGTGATTGGGACGCTGTCTGTTGAGGCAGCGAGCAGGGGTCGCGAGGTGGTCATTTCGACCGGTGATAAAGATATGGCGCAGCTGGTCAACGACAAAGTCACGTTGATTAACACCATGAACAATACCGCGATGGACAGCGCTGGCGTTGTCGATAAGTTTGGTGTCCCGCCAGAGCTGATTATCGATTTGCTGGCTTTAATGGGAGACAAAGTCGATAACATACCCGGCGTGGCTGGTGTTGGTGAGAAGACGGCAACCGCGTTATTACAGCACCTCGGTGGCATGACTGCGATCTATCAACAGCTAGATGCCGTTGCAGCCTTGCCAATTCGCGGCGCTAAAAGCCTTGCGGGTAAGTTAGAACTTGCGCAAGCCGAGGCAGTGCTGAGTTACGAATTGGCGACGATCAAAATAGACTGTGAGCTGGGCTTGGAAGTGGGTGCATTGAATTCGACCCCACCTGATAACGAGGCATTGATTGCTTTGTTTCGCGACCTTGAGTTTAAAAATTGGTTGGAGGCGTTACTCGATAATGGCCTTGGTGCCATGGTGGAAGCCGCCTCCAATGAGCCGACGGAAGACACGTTATCTGAGGACAGGCCACCACAGATCGTCGACCCCCTTAACGTCGTTACCATACTGGATTCGGCTACCTTGGACGATTGGCTAAACAGACTCTCAGCCGCCGATTGTTTCGCCTTTGATACCGAAACAACCAGCCTGAATTATATGGTCGCAGAAATCGTGGGCGTTTCTTTTGCGGTGGAGGCGGGTACGGCCGCGTATGTGCCGCTCGCACATGACTACCCCGGCGCGCCAGAGCAGCTCAGGCGGGATGAGGTGCTGGCTCAGTTGAAGCCATTGCTAGAGGATGGGTCAAAAGGAAAGCTGGGTCAGCATCTGAAATATGATGCCAATGTTCTGATGAACCACGGCATTACTCTGCGGGGAATTCGCGAGGATACGATGCTTGAGTCTTACGTGCTTGACGCGACGGGAAGTCGCCATGACTTAGACACGCTGGCGCTGAAATATTTGGGGCAGCGCACCATTCACTTCGAGGACATTGCGGGTAAAGGGGCTAAGCAGATTACCTTCAACCAAGTGCCGGTTGAACAAGCAGCGCCTTATGCGGCCGAGGATGCCGAGGTCACCTTGCGGTTACATGCACTGTTGTCTGCTCGATTAGAAGCGGAGCCTTCTCTTCAGCAGTTGTACCGAGAGTTGGAGGTTCCGTTAGTGCCCGTGCTGTCTCGTATCGAGCGAAACGGTGCGTTGGTATGTCGCGAGCAACTGGCGGCGCAAAGTGCTGAGCTTGGTCAGCGAATGCTGGCGCTTGAGGCTAAGGCTCACGAGCTAGCGGGCGGTCCGTTTAACCTCGGCTCACCTAAGCAGCTTGGCGAGATACTTTTCAATAAGCTTGAGCTGCCCGTGCTGAAGAAAACGCCTAAAGGCGCCCCCTCGACTGCAGAAGAGGTGTTGGCAGCGTTAGCTTTGGATTATCCGCTGCCGGCTGTGTTGATGGAATATCGAAGCCTCAGCAAGCTTAAATCGACTTATACCGACAAGCTTCCCGGAATGATCGACGCCAAAACGGGGCGAGTACATACCTCTTATCATCAGGCCGTAACAGCGACGGGTCGGTTATCGTCTTCAGATCCCAATTTGCAAAATATTCCGGTTCGCACAGAAGAGGGCAGACGCATTAGACAAGCGTTTATTGCCGCTCCGGGCTGTAAAATTGTCGCGGCGGATTACTCGCAAATAGAGTTGCGTATTATGGCGCACCTTTCTCAGGATCCCGGCTTGCTGGCTGCGTTCGCTGAGGGCCTCGATGTTCACAGCGCTACTGCAGCTGAAGTATTTGCCGTTGATATTGAGCAAGTATCGGTTGACCAACGACGCAAGGCTAAAGCGATTAACTTTGGGTTGATTTACGGTATGTCTGCTTTTGGACTCGCAAAGCAACTGGGTATCGGCCGACACGAGGCGCAGGAATACATCGACGTGTACTTCGCACGCTATCCCGGTGTCGCCGACTACATGGCGCGGACGCGCGCCCTAGCGCATGAGACAGGTTATGTTGAAACGCTCAAAGGAAGACGTTTATACCTACCCGAGATCAATGCCCGCAATCGACAGCGGCAACAGGCCGCTGAGCGCACTGCTATTAATGCGCCGATGCAAGGCACTGCTGCGGATCTGATTAAATTGGCTATGCTGGCCGTGGATGCGTGGATTGATTCGTCAGGGGTGGATGCTCGATTAATGATGCAAGTCCACGATGAACTGGTATTCGAGGTGGCTGACGATGCTGTCGCCAGTCTGAGCGAGAAGGTCGCCGCGCTGATGTCAGACATCGGCTGGCTTGATGTCCCGCTAGTGGTAGAGGTCGGCACGGGCGATAACTGGGATGAGGCCCATTAATCGTCGGTGTTAAGAGGTCTCGGATGGTGATTCGGCCTCATCAGCGAGGACAGAGTCGTCGGTTAACCATCGATTAATTTGTTTGCCGAGGACATCTACCCCTTGCCGCTTGAGTGATGAGAATAACTGTACTCGGATCAGCTCTTCATGCTCTCGGAGTCGATTTTGAACAGACAGTAGCGTGTTTTGTGCGGGCCCCCGTTTGAGTTTGTCGGCTTTGGTGAGCAAAATATGGACTGGCATCGTCGCAGAGATGGCCCAGCCTAGCATTTGTTGATCTGGTTCGGTGAGCGGATGACGAACATCCATCAGCATGACCAGTCCTCGGAGACTTTGTCGGTGCTGCAGGTAGCGTTCGAGCTGCTGGTTCCACTTTTTTTTCACCGCGAGGGGGACTTTGGCAAAGCCATAGCCGGGTAAATCGACCAACCGTTGGTTTTCTGTCAGTGAGAAAAAATTAATCAATTGCGTACGCCCTGGCGTACGGGAAGTACGTGCCAGCTTGGATTGCTCCGTTAACGCATTGATTGCGCTCGATTTTCCGGAATTAGACCGGCCGGCAAACGCCACCTCCCAGCCGCCATCTGCCGGTGCATTTTCAATGGCGCTGGCACTTTGGAGAAAGGTCGCATCACGAAACCTGAGTTTGGCGGGCGACGTACTAGGCTCGGTCATTTTGCAATTTGTGCCACGTCACGGAACGTCTATAATGCCATGGTGCCCCGCTGCTGGTGCAGGTTAAAAGTGTAAATTGCTGCAGGAAGTCATTTTGCGACGGTGATGAACAGCGAAGTGGGCCTTGCGGCCAATTTAACGGTGGCAGCATTGACCCACAGACAGTGCACGGCGGTAGGTCGTTAGTGAGATAAAAGAGGCTTTGAGAGGGCTTGATTATGAAGACAATCGCATTTACTCGCGCTGCTATGCGCCTCGCTGCTGGTGCCGCACTGATTGTGGCGCCGACAGTTTTTGCTGGTGATCCACCAGCACAGTACGCCGCTTCATGTGGTGCTTGCCATTCTGTGGGTATAGCAGGAGCGCCTGCAACGGGCAACGTGGCCGCCTGGGCGCCACGAATGGAAAAGGGTATGGATGCGCAGGTAGCGTCAGTCCGTAATGGCTTGGGTGCGATGCCTCCAGGTGGGCTCTGTAATAGTTGCAGCGACGAGGATTACGCTGCACTTATTACTTATATGTCTACCGCACAATAATTTCGGCGAACGAGAATGACTATGTTTCAGCGCTTATCCCAGAAGACTCAAAGTTTATTGTTTATGGCATTGCTAAGTATGGGTGCTGCGGTAAACGCTAGCAGTGGTGATGCCGATGCGGGCCAGGTTAAGGCCGCTACCTGCGTCGGATGTCACGGGGTTGATGGCAACAGTGCCCTACCCGCGTTCCCTAAGTTAGCGGGTCTTGGCCATAAATACCTGCTTAAGCAGATGCAAGATATTCGCGATGGTCGTCGCCCGGTCGCACTCATGGCGGGGCAGGTCGACAACATGACCGATGAAGACCTGTCGGATATCGCTGCATTTTATGATGCACAAGAGCGATCGGGCGGTATGAGTGATCCCGATAAAGTGGCGTTGGGCAGGAAGGTATATTTAGCCGGTATTGCGGACAGGCAGGTGCCCGCCTGTTCGGGTTGTCATAGCCCCACTGGCAACGGCAACAGCTTAGCGGGTTACCCCTCCTTAGGCGGGCAACACGCTGAGTACATAGCGTCGCAGCTTAAGATGTTCAGAAAGGGTTATGAGGATCCAGCCGGGCGGACCAATGGTGGCGGCGCAAAGATCATGCGGACCACGGCTTTTCGGATGAGCGATATGGAAATCGAAGCGGTTGCGAGCTACATTGCGGGGCTGCAACCCAACCCATAGCTGATTCATGGCTAAGAGAGAGTATCGACCGGTGACGTTAGGCGCCGGTTCCAGGGAGGGATCTCTATGATCAACACGACCACTCGACCCATTTTTTGGCTTGCTTGCGCTGTACTGGTTGCTTTGACCACGTTGAGCGTCAAAGGGATAGCAGAAGAGCGCTGGGTGGAGGGGCAGCATTACCAAATACTCACCCCCACCGTTGCTACCGGTCGTGCTCAAGACGTGGTGGTGACCGAGTTCTTTTGGTACGGCTGTGGGCACTGCTACACCTTTGAACCCATGCTCACGGCGTGGGGTAAGCAGCTACCAGAGGGTGCCGTGGTGCAACCCTCACCAGCGGTCTGGAATGACGGGATGAAAATACATGCCAAGGCGTATTACATAGCCGAGGTTCTGGGTGTTAAGGAAACGGTGCACCCGATTATTTTTGATGCCATGCATGTTAAACGCGAGCGCCTGTCCTCTCGGCTCGCGTTACGTGATTTGTTCGAGGACAGTGGTGTTGACCCCGTGCAATTCGATAAGGCGTTTGATTCGTTTGGTGTGGATTCTCAAGTTCGACAGGCTGACGCGCGCGCAAAGTCCGCAAAAATATCGGGAACGCCTTCATTAATGGTGGCGGGAAAATACCTCATTGAGACACGATCTGCGGGCAGCCAGACCAATATGTTGGAGATCGCGCAATACCTCGTTGAAAAAGAGTTAGCCGCCGAGTAACCAGCCTGTCAAACGCTCACCGCAGTGCGGGATAGCACGCGTCGTAATTCGAAGCTTGAGTGCACCGCACTGACCCCAGCGATACGCGTCAGTGTTCCCAGCAAAAATTGTTCATAGTGGGCCATGTCTCTTACCACAGCTTTCAGCAGGTAATCAGCGCTTTGACCTGTTACGACGCAACAGTCCACCACCTCGGGTACATCTGCGATCGTCTCTTCAAAAACTTCGAAGCGATCCGGCGTATGTCGGTCCATGGTGACGCTCACGTGCGCAGTGAGATGAAGACCCAGTTTTTTGGGGTCTACCATTGCGACTTGGTGGGTCATTACGCCTTCTGTCCAAAGGCGTTTCACCCGGCGAGCACAGGGGGTGGGCGATAGGCCTACACGCTCGGCAAGCTCAAGATTGTTCAGCCCAGCATCACGCTGCAAGATGTGCAGAATCTTACGATCAATACGGTCTAGCTCCAGGTCATTCACGCCCATAAAACGCTGTGCCAAATCCCACGGATAATATCCTATAAATTTAGAGAATATCACTAACTATGTGTGAATTACCGCTAATTTAAGTGACTATCCCTCGCGCTGGCTGGCTAGACTACGTCGCTCGTTAACCCTCTTTAGGAAGACCACTGTGAGCATGCTGCGCTTTGACCATCGTAAGTACCGCGCTTTTGAGCCGATTGCTAAGCCCGATCGCCGCTGGCCGGATCAGCGGATTACTCAGGCACCCTCTTGGTGTTCAGTCGATCTTCGTGATGGCAATCAGGCTTTGGTTGAGCCCATGAATGCGGCACAGAAACTTCGTTTGTGGGAGCTGTTGATATCCATTGGTTTTAAAGAGATCGAAGTGGGGTTTCCCTCGGCGTCCAGCCATGACTTTGCCTTTTTGCGCAAATTGATCGAGGAGGACCGGATTCCAGCGGACGTCACAGTGCAGGTACTCACTCAAGCCCGCCCCGACTTGATTACTAAGACCTTTGCGGCGTTAGCGGGTGCACGCCGGGCGGTCGTTCACTTTTATAACAGCACTTCCACAGTACAACGTGAATACGTATTCGGCCTGGATCGAGCCGGTATTACTGAGATTGCCGTGACCGGCGCACAGTTGGTGAAAGCTGCGGCTGAAGCCCAACCCGAGACAGAATGGGTTTTTGAGTACAGTCCGGAAAGTTTTACCGGGACCGAGTTGGATTTTGCGGTGACGGTGTGTGACGCGGTAAACGCGGTACTGTCCCCTACGCCTGAAAACCCGGTGATCATCAATCTGCCCGCAACTGTTGAGATGAGCACACCCAATATCTATGCCGATCAAATAGAGTGGTTCAGTGACCATGTGCGTCACCGTGAATCGTTAATTTTGTCGTTACATACTCACAACGATCGAGGGTGCGCGGTAGCCGCTTCTGAATTGGGTCTGATGGCCGGTGCTGATCGGGTAGAGGGCACGTTGCTTGGCAATGGTGAGCGTACCGGCAACATGGACATTCTTACCATGGCGATGAATCTGTACAGCCAAGGCGTCGACCCTGAGCTTGATTTCACTCATATGGATGAGATCTGCACGGTGGCGCGTGAGTGCACCCAATTACCGGTTCATCCTAGGCACCCTTACGCGGGAGAGTTGGTGTTTACCGCCTTTTCGGGCAGTCATCAGGACGCTATTCACAAATGCTTGTCAAAGCGTGATGCTGACAGTGGTTGGGATGTCGCTTATTTACCGATTGATCCCGCTGATATCGGGCGGACGTATCAGGAGGTGATTAGAATCAACAGCCAATCGGGCAAGGGCGGCGTCGCGCACGTGCTGAGGCGGGATTATGGGCTGGAGTTACCCCGCTGGTTGCAGGTAGATTTCAGCACCGCGGTGCAAGATTTAGCAGAAGACAGCGAAGCAGAGGTGTCCTCTGACGAGATCTATGCGCTTTTTCAGGAAACCTATTTAATGACCGCAGATCGATGGCAGCTTGGGAATTACCAGTTATTAAGACAAAACGGCAGTGACGGTTTAGAAGTCACCCTGACGGGGCCAGGCGGTGACATTGCGCTCAATGGCCAAGGGAATGGCGTGGTCGATGCCTTTGTGCAGGCCATGGAGTCCGTCACGGGTCGACACATCGTGGTAGTAGAGTATTCTGAGCACACTTTAGGGCAGAGCGCCGATGCGGAGGCAGTGTGTTACGTCCAGCTCAACATCGATGGCGAGCGGCCCTGCGGCGTCGGTCGAAGCCACGACATCGTGCACGCGTCACTAGCGGCTATTCTGTCTGCTCTGGACGGCCGCGGACTGATCACTGCCAACGCCGCTTGACCGAGCCTCACCGCGCAATCGGCGCGCATGGCCGCACTGGCCGGTCATTGAGGCTGCTCATGTGCCTGATGCTGTGCTTGATATCGGGCTGTTCCGCGACCCAATTTATTTATAACCGAGTCGATATTGTTATTCGTTGGTACCTCGACGATTACGTCTCTTTGAGTCGTGATCAGCAGGCACAATTTGATGAGCGACTCGATGACTTATTGTCTTGGCACCGCCAAGAAGAGCTGCCCAGCTATGTCACGCTGCTTGATGAGACTTTGGTCATTCTTGACGAGGGCGTACCCGTTGAGTCGGCACGCTTAATGGCGGACACAATAGAGGCGGCCGCTAACCGGATTCAAGGTCCCTTTTTAGACTTGTTGTTGAGCACAGGACAAACGCTCGATCGCTCGCAGCGCCAGGGCTTTGTCGAGACCTTGCTCGCTAAACAAGACGAATTGGAAGCAGATCGATTAGCACGGGATGACGAGGACTATCGCACCGATATTGCCGCGCGTTTTGACGAGCAAATGTCTGACTACCTTGGGCCGCTATCTGATCGACAGACAGAGCGAATACGCAGTGGTGTGATGGAAATGACAAGGCTGGACACGTTTTGGCTAGCGGATAGACGGGTCTGGATTACGACGCTATCGGAGATTCTTATCGCGGATAGTGCCGACTGGCCGCAACAGGTGCGAGCACTGATTGCCGGTCGCGATGAGGCGCAACTGCCCGCCTACCGAGAAGGCATTAACCATAATGGTGAGGTGATCCTGCAGCTCGTTCGCGATGTGCTCATTCTGCGTAGCAGCAAGCAAGACAAGAAGTTAAGACGACGGCTCAGCGCTTTACGCGACGACCTCGCCCAACTTGCGGGCGTGGACTAATGCGCGTTATCCGTCAATCAGACTGCTGTCGCGAATGGCGCCTTTGTCGGCACTGGTGACCATGCTGGCATAGACCTTGAGTGCAGTAGAGACCTTTCTTGGTCTTTCATCCACCGGCTTCCATGCTCGCGCGCGGTGATTCATGGCATCTCGACGCCCCGCCAGCGTCGCTTCATCGAGCAGGACATTGATCTGCCGCTCAGGAATATTGATCTCAATGATATCGCCGGGTTCGATCAGGGCGATTGCTCCGCCCGCTGCCGCCTCGGGTGAGACATGCCCAATCGACAAGCCTGATGTACCGCCTGAGAAGCGACCATCCGTAATTAGGGCGCAGGCTTTGCCCAAATCTTTTGATTTGAGATAACTGGTGGGGTAGAGCATCTCTTGCATACCGGGCCCGCCGCGCGGCCCCTCGTAGCGGATGACGACCACATCCCCTGCCTTAACACGATCTTCGAGAATATCGCTGACGGCGGCCTCTTGGCTTTCGCAAACATGTGCGGGGCCGCTAAAGCGCAACGAGGCGTCATCGACGCCAGCAGTTTTGACCACGCAGCCCGCTTCAGCGATATTGCCAAACAGGACAGCGAGCCCGCCCTCTTGTGAGTAAGCGTGCGCCATATCTCTGACACAGCCCGAGTGTCGGTCGGTATCCAGGGTTGGCCAGCGGACTGCCTGGCTGAAGGCCTGTTGTGTAGGGATACCAGCGGGGCCCGCCGCATAAAGCGTGCGCACATCGTCGCGCTCCGTTTGCATAATATCCCAGTCTGATAAGGCGCTGGCCAGGCTATCACTGTGGACCGTGGGGCAATCGAGATGCAGTAAGTTGCCGCGTGCCAGTTCACCCAGAATCGCCATCACGCCGCCAGCTCGGTGCACATCCTCCATGTGGTATAGCGGCGTGCTTGGGGCCACTTTGCAAAGCTGTGGCACCTTTCGCGATAGCGTGTCGATGTCTGCCATATCAAAGTCCACGCCCGCCTCCTGTGCCGCCGCAAGCAGGTGCAAGATCGTATTAGTTGATCCCCCCATCGCAACATCGAGGGTCATGGCATTTTCAAAGGCTTTTTTATTGGCAATTTCTCTGGGTAAGGCCGTCTTATCATCTTGCTCATACCAACGCTTAGCGACCTCTACAATCAAACGTCCGGCACGCAGGAAAAGCTGCTCACGATCAGCATGTGTCGCCAGTAGCGAGCCATTGCCCGGCAAACTCAAACCGAGCGCCTCGGTCAGGCAGTTCATTGAGTTGGCGGTAAACATGCCCGAGCATGAACCGCAGGTAGGACAGGCTGAGCGCTCATAGGCGTCTACCGTCGCATCATCGGCACTCGAGTCAGCCGCAATCACCATCGCATCCACTAAATCGAGTTTGTGTTCTGACAGGGCGGTTTTTCCCGCTTCCATTGGGCCACCCGAGACGAATACCACTGGGATATTGAGGCGCATAGCCGCGTTGAGCATTCCTGGTGTGATTTTATCGCAGTTAGAAATACACACCATGGCATCGGCACAGTGCGCATTGACCATATACTCGACTGAATCAGCAATGAGATCACGAGAGGGCAAGCTGTAGAGCATCCCGTCATGACCCATGGCGATACCATCATCGACAGCAATGGTATTAAATTCTTTAGCGACGCCACCTGATGCCTCGATTTCTCGTGCGACAAGCTGCCCGAGATCTTTGAGGTGCACGTGTCCGGGTACAAACTGAGTAAATGAATTGACCACTGCAATGATGGGCTTTTCAAAGTCACCATCCTGCATACCGGTGGCACGCCATAGCGCGCGAGCACCTGCCATGTTGCGCCCAGCGGTCGAAGTGCGGGATCGGTATTGGGGCATTGAGATCTCCCAGTGTTAAAAAAAGAGGGTTAGCTTATCATTGGCGGTCATTCAGTGTGACACCGGCCTTATCAGGGCGGCTGCATTACGCTGCCAGTTATACAGTTGTTGTTTTTCTACGGGCAATGCCTCTTGCGTCGTTGGTGCAAAGCCTTGCTCAAGAAACCAATGCGTTGTCTGTGTGGTGAGGGCAAACACGTGCGTTAGGCCGTACTCTGCGGCCTGGCTCAGCAGCGCTTGAAGCAGTAGCTCGGCCCGGCCAGCGCGCCGGTAATCGGGATGGGTCGCCACACAGGCGATTTCGCCCACTTTTTCGTTTGGGTAAGCATAGAGCGCTGCGCAGGAGATTACTCGACCGTCGCGTTCGAGAATCGAAAAGTGCTCGATCTCCTCTTCGAGCCGCTCGCGTGACCTTCTGACTAAGGCGCCACTGTCCTCAAGGGGACGTATGAGCTCTACGATGCTCGCAATGTCATCAATCTGTGCGCGTCTTGCTTGCTCATACTGGTTTTGCGCGATCAGCGTGCCGGACCCATCATGAGTGAACAGTTCTTCCATCAGCGCATCTTCGCGCTCAAAGCTGATGACATGGCTGCGCTCCACCCCCGCGCTACAGGCGCGACAGGCGGCGTCTCGGAGTCGTTTTTGCTCATGATCATTGATGACAAGTTGTTCTGCTGCGGCGACGGTGCATTGTCGGATCAATTGGCCGTCGGCCGTCATAAGGCCGTCATATCGAGCCAGGAATAGCAGCTTATCTGCGCCGATTGCGACTGCGACGGCTTCTGCGACCTCACTGGCACTGACGCTGAAAAGCTCCCCTGCGGGTGAGTAGCCTAATGGTGAAATGAGTGCAATCGCGTCATTTTCCAGTACCGATAAGATGCCTTCAGCATCGACTCGTCGCACCGCACCGCTGTGAAGATAGTCGACACCATCGTAGATACCCAATGGGCGTGCGGTGACAAAGTTGCCGCTCATGACGCGCAACCGTGCGCCGAGCAGCGGTGTATTGGGTAGTCCCGTCGACATCATGCGCTCTAATTGCAGCCGTTGATGTGACGCCGCATCACTCGCAATGGCCAACGTGTGATCATCGGTAATGCGGATACCGTGATGAAACTGTTCAGGTGTATTATTAATGGCCAGCTTCTGACCAATGGCTTCGCGTGTGGCGTGGACAAGTACGAGGCGTACCCCGAGTGAATGCAGCAACGCTAGGTCGTGAACCAGTGTGACGCATCGCGGTGTATCGAGTGCACCACTGCCGAGATAAACGACAAACGTTCGTCCACGGTGCGCCTTGATGTAGGGGCCCGTATAGCGAAACCATGCGATGTTGCCGTCTTCTGAGGTCATGATTGCCTAGTCGTGTGTCGATGCGTTGAGCCATTAATGCCCTGTTGAGTAGGGCCCCCTCTTGGGGGGTGGCATCCTACCTGAGTCATGAGGCTCCAAGAAAGAGTAAAAAAACCACAGCCTAAAGACAACGCCGGGATCCGACTGGCAGCCGTCTCGCGTTACCGATAGGCTAGTCGCACGACGTGCAGCAACGTTGAACACGGCATTGCGCTGCCACCATAGGAATGTTGAATGCCCCCTCCGATCGCTCCTGCAATTGATGCGCTCGCGCCAGATTGGCTTGACGACAGTATTAGCAAGTCAGCAGTCCGGTTGGCCGCCCGAGTGGGCAGTCCTGCTTATAAAGCCCTTTGTGAGCTCGTTGCCTCCGCTAATCAGACGCAAGCCTTCCGCACTTTGATGGCCGGTAGTGATTTTTTTGTCGACCAGGCTGGCCGACAATCAGCTTGGCTGTGCGACGCGCTCGCTGATGGCACCCTGCTGGTGACGCGCGAATGGACGGCTGAGCAATGGGATGCGGCCCTCGCCACCTTATGTGGGCCCGATGCGTCTGAGTCTGATTGTCTCGCTGCTTTGCGCACGTTTCGGCATCGGCATATGGTACGCATTGTCTGGCGCGAAGTGGCGCAGTTAGCCACAGTGGAGGACGCCTTCGCTGAGCTGAGCGGCCTAGCTGATTGTTGCATTCGTGCTGCGGTCGCGTTTGCCGTGGCGGCGCTGCGGCCAAAATACGGTTTACCGATCGGTCAAGAGTCCGGTGACGAACAGTCCCTGGTGGTGCTGGCAATGGGCAAGCTCGGCGGCAACGAATTAAATCTGTCTTCTGATATTGATCTCATTTTCGCTTATCCCGAGGCCGGCGAGACAGAAGGAGGGAAACAGCGGCTCGCCAATCAGACCTACTTTGTTCGGCTGGGACAGCTGGTCATTCGTTTACTCGACGCGGTGACCGAGGACGGTTTTGCGTTTCGAGTCGATATGCGATTAAGGCCCTATGGTGACAGCGGTGCATTGGTCGGCGCTTTCAGCGCCTTAGAGCTCTATTACCAGGAGCAGGGCCGTGAGTGGGAGCGCTATGCGATGGTAAAAGCGCGACCCATTACGGGCACTGCGGCGGCGAAAACCAGCTTAATGGCCATGCTGAGTGCCTTTGTCTATCGACGTTATACCGATTTTTCGGTCATTGCGGCTTTGCGGAGTATGAAGTCGATGATGCGTGCCGAGGTGACCCGTTTAGGGATAGAAGCCGACGTGAAACGCGGTTCCGGCGGTATCCGCGAGATTGAATTTATTGCGCAGAGTCTGCAGTTGATTCATGGGGGGCGTATGCCCGCGCTGCGTTTGCAATCACTCCTGCCAACGTTGCAGACCTTGATGCAGGCTGACGTCTTGTCGACACAACAGGCCCAGCGTTTATCCGATCATTATCGTTTGCTCCGACGGGTGGAGCACGGACTCCAAGGAATGGCTGATCGACAGACTCAAGCGTTGCCGACTGAGCCGCTCGATAAAGCCAAGTTAGCCATCTTAGTCGGGTACGGTTCGTGGGAAGCGCTCGATGGCGAGCTCGTTGGTGCGCGTGGTGAGGTCGATGCTGTGTTTAGTGATCTGATTGCCGACCCAAATGACCAGTCGAGCAATGAGCTGGTTGCCTCCCAAACGCGCTTTTCTGCGCTCAATGCGGAGACACTGACGGTATTGGGTTATCGACACCCTGATCTCACTTGGGAGACGGTGGGGTCATTGCTTGATAGTCCCTGGGTGGCAAGCTTACAAGGGGAGGGGCGCCAGCGTTTTGAGGCGTTTCTGCCGCTACTGTGCGAGATGGCCGCTCATGAAGCCAACCCAGACGCTGCCTTAACGCGGGCGTTGCCCTTTGTGAGGGCCGTTTGCCGGCGCAGTGCCTATCTCGTGTTACTGCAGGAAAACCCTGCCGCCTTGACGCATTTGCTGTCCCTTGTTGCAGCCAGCACCTGGGTCGCTGATCGCTTGGCGTCGCGCCCTGAGCTATTGGATGAGTTGCTTCATGAGGCACAACTTTTCAGCGCGCCGAGTCGCGACGAAATAAAGGCCTTGGTGCGGCAACAGCTGCTGCGGATTCCGGAGGAGGATCTGGAAGGGCAGATGGGCGCATTAAGCCGCATCAAGGAGGGCGCGATATTGCGAGTCGCCGCCAGTGAGCTATCTGGCACGCTTCCGGTGATGCAGGTGAGTGACAATTTGACCTTTCTCGCCGAGGTGATGATCGAGCAAGCGATCGCAGTCGCTCGCGCTGAACTCGTGCAACGCCATGGTGAGCCACAGGCAGAGCAGGTTGGGTTTGCGGTGATGGCCTATGGAAAACTGGGTGGCATTGAGTTGAGTTATGGTTCAGATCTTGATTTGGTGTTTGTATTTAATGGTGCCGATGGACAAACCGCTGGTCCTAAAGTGATCGACAATAGCCGTTTTTATACACGACTTGCCCAGCGGGTGACCCATGTGCTGTCGGCGCAAATGTTTTCAGGAAGGTTATACGAGGTGGACCTTCGATTGCGTCCTGACGGGGATTCTGGGTTGGTTGCCACGACCCTCACCGGCTTCAGACGTTATCAACTCGAATCTGCATGGACGTGGGAGCATCAGGCTTTGGTGCGCAGCCGCACGGTCGCGGGTGACCCCTCGCTCAGGGCATCGCTGGAGCAACTGCGCCGAGAGGTACTGACCATGCCTCGGGAAGCGCCCGTATTGTCAGCAGCCGTGCGTGACATGCGTCACAAAATGCTGACCGAGCAGGCATTGATGAACCGCGGCGTTGAGCGCTTCGATATCAAGCGTGATCAAGGTGGTATTGTCGACATCGAATTTGTGGTGCAATACCTCGTCTTAGCCCATGCGTCTGAGTATCCAGCGTTGGCGCAGTGGTCAGATGTGATCCGTTTATTGGAAACCCTCGAACAAGTGGGGGTCTTAAGTGCGGATCAGGCGGCTGTGCTGTCGAGCCGTTATTTGATCTACCGAAGTGCATTACACGGGCTTGCGCTGCAAGGTGCAGACACACAGGTTGAGGCGGCCGCGCATGTGGCGGGTCGCGAACAGGTAAAACGGGTGACAGAGGCATTGTTGCCCGGTCTTCAAGCAACATAGAGTCGGGCCTTGGTGGCGCGATTAAGGACGTAGTATGGATCTCTCACAACTTACCGGCCACATTTGGCTCGATGGCGAAATGGTGCCCTGGCAGGAAGCGAAGGTGCATGTCTTGACGCATACCTTCCATTACGGACTGGGTGTTTTCGAGGGTGTGCGTGCGTACAACACTTCACAGGGCGCCGCTATCTTTCGCTTGCAGGAGCATACCGATCGCTTGTTTCGTTCTGCCCACATATTGCGCATGGAGATGCCCTTCGACAAAGGGACTCTGAGTGAGGCTCAGCGTCAGGTGGTGCGTGCCAATGGGTTAGATGAGGCGTATATCCGCCCGATGTGCTTTCTCGGTTCGGAAGGAATGGGGTTGCGCGCTGATAATCTTAAAACACACGTGATGGTCGCCGCGTGGGCATGGCCTTCGTATATGGCCCCGGAAGCAATGAACCGCGGAATTCGTGTCGCGACGTCGAGTTACACGCGCCACCATGTGAACATCACCATGTGTAAGGCCAAAGCCAATGGTAACTACATCAACTCTATTCTTGCGTTGAGAGAAGCCTTAGATGCCGGCTTCGAAGAGGCGTTATTGTTAGATAACGAAGGTTACGTCGCTGAAGGCAGTGGCGAGAACGTCTTCTTGGTGCGCAATGGGGTTCTGTACACGCCAGAATTGACCTCTTGCTTAGAGGGCATCACACGCGACAGTATTATTCGCATCGCGGAAGATCAGGGTCTTACTGTGAAGGAAAAGCGCATTACCCGCGATGAGGTCTATATCGCAGACGAGGCCTTTTTTACCGGGACAGCGGCTGAGGTCGTCCCGATTCGAGAGGTCGATAACCGTACTATTGGTAGCGGTGTTCGCGGACCCATCACCGAGACATTACAACGTATTTATCTCGAGTCGGTGCGCGGCGCGCAGGCAGATTATGCTGACTGGCTCGCGCCTGTCGCATAACGGTCCGCGGGTTTGAAAAGGCAGTGTGTGACGGCTGGCGATGTGACATAACGAAGGGCATTGGTGTGGAGCAGTGCCTTAGCGCGCCTCAGCAGCAGTGTTCGGGTTGGTTGGAGATTACATGATGGAAACCCTGTCCTCGGGCATTCAGTATCGGCATTGGCCGGTACAACAGGCAAAAGCATGCATTTTGTTGATACATGGGCTGGCTGAGCATACGGGCCGGTACGAGCGTCTGGCGGCTTATTTCAATGCGCGACACATCGCCGTCGTGGGTCCTGATCATATCGGGCACGGCGCGTCGCCGGGTACTCGCGCCCATGTTGCTCAGTTCAGTGAGTATCTTGCTCCCCTCACCGAGTTGCGTGATGCGATTAGCGACTGGTATCCCAATACCCCCACTTTTATGCTCGGGCACAGCATGGGCGGTTTGATTGCGGCGCACTTACTCCTTCAGGATGCGCAGTCCTATCAAGGCGCCATGTTTTCTGGCCCGGCTTTTGCGGCAGATGAGACGGTGTCACCGCTAACGCTGTGGTTGGGCCGGTTATTTCGTGCCGTATTGCCCAAAATGGGCATGCTGAGTTTAGAGGCGGGTCAGGTCAGTCGTGATCCAGCGGTGGTGGCTGATTATATTGCTGATCCTTTGGTTTATAACGGCAAAATCACCGTCGCACTGGGGATGGAAATACTGAGTGCAATGGACGAAGCCATCGCGGGCGCGCAGCACATTACTTTGCCGGTTTATATTGCTCATGGGGAAGCAGATGTCATGGCGATGCCCGAGGGATCGCAGACCTTTTTTCAAGCATTGGCATCTCAAGATAAAACGCTGGATTGGTGGCCAGACCTCTACCACGAGATTTTTCATGAGCCAGAGTCCGAAGCAGTGATGGCCCGATTCGCAGCGTGGCTGGAAGCGCATTTGTGAGTGACCCGCTCGCACTGGTGCTGGGCGCGGGCGGTCAACTTGGGCAAGCGTGTGTGGCAGCCGCGCCACCGCAACTGCGTGTACAAGGCCTGACGCGAGCGCAATGTGATGTGACTGACGAAGAGGCACTCCGTGACTGTTTAAAGGGGTTTACGCCACGAATGGTCATTAACGCGGCCGCCTACACGGCGGTGGATGCGGCAGAGGATGATCTCCACCGTGCGCAGGCGCTCAATGTTGAAGCGCCGAAACGATTAGCCACACTCTGCGCCGAGCAGGGTATTCGCCTCGTGCATGTGTCGACTGATTTTGTGTTTGATGGCGCCGCAACAACCCCTTACCTAACGACAGACACCCCTGCACCCCTTGGGGTCTACGGTGAAACGAAATTACAGGGAGAGCGAGCAGTACTCGCGAGTGGCACGAGCCATGCGGTGGTGCGCACGAGCTGGGTCTATGCCCCTGAAGGCAAGAATTTTATGCTCACGATGTTGCGACTCATGCGAGCGCGTGCTGCGGTGAGCGTCGTCAGTGATCAGGTGGGCGCTCCGACGGCAGCGTCCGGTCTAGCCCGAATTTGTTGGCGATTAGCTCAGGAGCCTGAGGCGGTGGGTCTTTTCCATTGGAGCGACGAGGGTGAAATCAGTTGGTATGAATTTGCCTGCGCGATTCGTGACGAGGCGTTGGCCATCGGGTTGTTAACGACCGCGGTTACGGTAGATCCCATTACCACCTCAGCATTTCCGACGGCGGCTAAGCGGCCCGCTTACAGTGTGCTGAATATAAAACAAACGTGTCACCAATTAGGCGTGGTGCAGCGCCCTTGGCGCGATGCGTTGCGTGACAATTTAAGAGCAGTCAAGGCGAGGGAGTCTTAATGTCGTGACACAGTCTTTGCTGGTAACCGGTGGCGCGGGGTTCATTGGTGTGAACTTTGTGAATCATTGGGCGCAGGCGCACCCGGACCACACTTTAGTGGTCATCGATGCGCTCACTTATGCCGGGAATCGCGCCAGCTTGGCGCCGTTAGAAGGCAGTGGCCGCATTGAATTTGTCGAAGGAGATATTTGTGACTCGGCGCTCGTGGCACGTGCGATGAACGACTATGGTACTGACACCATCGTACATTTTGCTGCAGAAAGCCATGTCGACCGATCGATCACGGGCCCCGACGAATTTATCCGCACGAATCTTCAGGGCACCCATGTCTTACTTGCCGCTGCTCGCAACGCTTGGCTATCGGGCTCGGGTTGCGAGCACCGTTTTCATCATGTCTCCACTGACGAGGTATACGGATCACTCACTCTTAATGATCCACCTTTCACAGAGACCACTCGCTACGAGCCAAATTCCCCTTATTCAGCGAGTAAGGCGGGCAGTGATCATATGGTGCGGGCGTATCACCATACTTATGGATTGCAGGTCACGACGAGTAATTGCTCGAATAATTACGGGCCCTACCACTTCCCTGAAAAATTAATCCCCCTGTGCCTGACGCGTATTTTAGACGGTGGCGCACTGCCTATTTATGGTGATGGCACCAATATTCGTGATTGGCTGTATGTGGAAGATCACGCCCGTGGCATTGCGGCTGTGCTTCAGAGAGGCATATCAGGTGAGGTCTATAACATTGGTGGTCAGAATGAATGGGCTAATCTCGATATTGTGAGATTGCTGTGCCGGGTGCTAGACGAACGCTTTGCGGGGGACGATACGTTAGCTCGACGCTTTCCAAATGCACCGCCGGCGCGGAGTTTGTCCAGCGAGAGCCTGATCGAGTTTGTGACGGATCGTGCTGGCCACGATTGGCGTTATGCGATTGATGCATCAAAAATCGAGAGTGAGCTGGGCTTTGTGCCTGAGGAGACTTTTGAAAGTGGACTCAGTAAAACGGTTGATTGGTATCTCGACCACGAGGACTGGTGGCGGCCACTGCTGTAGCGGTTTAGTTTAAGCCATCGAAGTAGCTCACGCCATCGATCGCGTGCTTATCGATCGGCGCACGAGGATGAAACTACTAGTGAGGGCGTCACAAACCATGTCACCTTGGAACCGTGTGTGGTCATGTTGTGCTTGGGATGGGTGGTTACGGCTGACGGAGTGCTTCATTGCTGAACAAGGGCAGGGCGTCCCAATGAATACCGTGGCAGTCCTTCTCTGACACCTGCGGCAGTGTTCCCTTAAGAATGGGCCAATTGATGCCAACGGTCGGGTCATCCCAGGCCAGCGTGATTTCGCTGCCGGGGTGGTAGTAGTCGGTGCACTTGTACAAAAAGTCGGCGCTGTCGCTTAGAGCATAAAAGCCGTGAGCACAGCCAGGTGGCACCCAGAGTTGTTTGTGATTCTCCGCGGTCAGTGTGACGCCATACCACTGGCCACAACTCGGTGAATCGGCGCGGCAATCGACGATCACGTCAAAGACTTCGCCCGAGGTCACCCGGACGAGCTTGCCTTGTGGTTGCGTTGTTTGGAAATGCATTCCACGTAGAATCCCGCGTGATGACCGGCTGTGATTATCTTGAACAAATGGCTGGTCGATGCCCGCTTCGGCATACCGATCTGCGTGCCAAGTTTCAAGAAAAAATCCACGGGCATCACCATGGACGTTAGGGTGCAGTATAGAAGCGCCCGCTATCGGTGTGGGTTCAATCTCCATCGAAGATGAACTCGCCTTCATTCACGAGTCGTTCTAGGTAAACGCCGTAACCGCTTTTGGTTAGTGGCGCGGCCAATGCCAGCACCTGCTCGGCATCAATGTAGCTCAGTCGATAGGCGATTTCCTCTAAGCACGCGACCTTGAGGCCTTGCCGTTCTTCAACGACGCGGATGAAGTTGCCGGCATCGAGCAACGATCAAAGGTGCCGGTATCGAGCCACGCGGTGCCTTGCCCCATGACTTCGACTTGTAATGTGCCCTGCGCGAGATAATGGCGATTAATATCGGTAATTTCGAGCTCACCTCGCGCAGAAGGGCGGATACCCTTGGCGACCGAGACGACATCGTTGTTATAAAAATACAGACCGGTGACGGCATAGTGTGAGCGAGGCTGGTCTGGCTTTTCTTCAATCCCAATGGCAGACCCATGGGCATCAAATTCAACCACGCCATAACGCTCTGGGTCATTGACGTAGTAGGCGAAGACCGAAGCTGCGTCATTACGTTGCGCAGCCCGCCTCAGCCTGGTCGTGAGACCGGCACCGTAAAAAATGTTATCGCCCAGAATCAAACAGACCGGCGCGTTGCCAATAAAGTCCTCCCCGAGCAAAAAAGCCTGTGCCAAGCCGTCTGGGCTAGGTTGTAGTGTGTATTGGATATTGATGCCCCACTGGCGGCCATCCCCCAATAAATCGGCGTAGGCCAGTTGATCCTGCGGCGTGGTAATGATGAGTACATCTCGAATACCCGATTGCATCAGCGTGGCAAGCGGGTAGTAAATCATGGGTTTGTCATAAACCGGCATCAGCTGCTTGCTGACGGTAGTCGTTAACGGATGCAGTCGGGTACCAGATCCACCTGCGAGAATGATGCCCTTGTAGTGCGTGGATAGTGACATATCGGTATGACTTTATATGACGCACGCAGTTTACAGCCCGGTGGCAGGCTTGGCGAGTGGGCGATACACTCAGCGCCGCTGTACTTTGACCCTGTCAGCCGATATTGTGACAGGCAAACTGCCATTAGTTTTTTCGACCTGGAGTAACCCATTAACGCGCCGATTCATTCGCCTCATCCTGCGCCCACTGCGATGGATCAGCGCCCTGAGCGCGGCCTCCGCATTGCACTGTTGGGTTATCGGTCTGCCCCTTTTTCGGGCGGGCAGGGCGTTTATCTGCGTTATCTCAGTCAATCGCTGACGGCACTGGGTCATGAGGTGACGGTGATTTCGGGGCCGCCTTATCCGGACCTCGCTGACACTGTCAGGCTGGTTAAGCTACCGAGTCTTGATCTGTACGCCCGAGACTTAGGGGGCGTGACACGACATGAACTGTGCGACCCTTTGAACCGACGAGAGTGGGTTAGCAAATTAAGCGGTGGCTTCGCTGAGCCTTGGACTTTTGGCGAACGGGTACGCGATTGGATACTCGCCCATGCCCAGCACTTCGATGTCATACACGACAACCAAACGCTGGCAGATGGCATTCTTGACCTACAACAGGCGGGCCTGCCCGTCGTGACGACAATTCATCATCCCATTAGTCGTGATTTGAGCGTGGCTTTGGCCGGTGCGTCTAGCTGGCGCGCGCGATTATTGGTGCGCCGCTGGCATTCTTTTTTAACGATGCAGGCGCGAGTGGCTGCGCAACTGAATCACATTGTGACCGTCTCGAGTGCGTCGGCCGCTGACATTGTCACCGACTTTGGTGTGCTGCCCAGTGCAATACAGGTCATACCCAATGGAGTCGACATTGAGTTGTTTCGAGCGTTGCCGGATGTCACCCGAAAACCTGCTCAGTTGATCGCGACGGCGTCCGCTGACGCGCCCTTAAAGGGCTTGGCTGTGTTGTTACAGGCGTTTAAATTACTCAGCGCTGACCGACCGGCACTGCAGTTGATGTTAATTGCCTCACCGAAGCCCGGGGGTGACACCGAGGCGCTGATCAGTCAACTACAACTCGGTGACCGCATTCACTTTGTAGGCGGCGCTTCCCACGCTGATATTGTTCGCTTGTATGCAGAGAGCACTGTCGCAGTGGTCCCATCACTTTACGAGGGGTTTGGCTTGCCGGCTGTCGAAGCGATGGCGTCGGGTATTCCATTGGTATCGAGTGATGGCGGGGCGTTAGCAGAAGTGGTCGGTGATGGCGGGTTATTGGTGCCTGCCGGCGATGCCAAAGCGCTTGCTGAGGCGGTCGGTGTGGTGTTGTCCGATGCTGATGTAGCTGCCGAGCTGGTCAATCGAGGGCAACACCGCGCGCATCGCACTTTCTCTTGGTCGGTCTGCGCGCGACTGATGGTCGAGCAGTATCAGCGATGCATTGAGTCATGTTGACGCTGGATTTAGACGCATTGGCGCTGAAACCAGGTGATCTGTGCTTGGATATCGGTTGTGGAGAGGGTCGACATTCCTTGGCAGCTTATTGTTTGCCCGACGTTCACGCAGTGGGTATCGATCTCTCGGAAACGGCGCTAGCGACTGCTACTGAAAGAACGAGCGACATGCAGTGTCATGCGCCTCAGGGCGAGATTGGATTTGGCGTGGGTGATGCCACCGTTCTGCCCATCGCCGATAATACCGCCGATGTCGTGATTGCCAGTGAGATATTAGAGCACATTCCAAACTACCTCCTGGTGCTGGAGGAGGCCATGCGAGTTTTAAAACCCGGTGGCAAATTGGGGATCAGTGTGCCGCGCCAATGGCCAGAGTGGATTTGCTGGCGTTTGAGCGAGGGGTATCGAACGACCCCTGGTGGGCACATTCGTATTTTTGACGCCACGCATCTCCGTCGTGAAGTGGAGCGTTTTGGTTTTGTCTGTGTTGGCCAGGGCAGCGCCCATGCCTTGCACGTGCCTTACTGGTGGTTAAAGTGCCTTTTTTGGCGCCACGACCGAGAGCCCTGGCTGGTTAAAGCTTATCACCGCCTCCTCGTGTGGGACTTGATGAAAAGGCCATGGCTGACCCGTGCGATCGATGGGTTACTCAATCCGCTTATGGGTAAAAGCATTATTTTGTATTTTACTAAGCCCGCATGATGACGGATCGACCTGTGCAGACCATGCGACTGAGCGGCGGCTCGTATCCTGATAGTTGGTTGCGGCCAACGGTCGACTTTATCCTGAATACCCAAAGGCCATCTGGCGAAATACCGTGGTTCGAGGGGGGGCACACTGACCCCTGGGATCACACCGAGGCAGCGATGGCGCTAAGTATTGCCGGAGAAATCGATGCGGCAGAGCGCGCCTATCTCTGGCTGTCAGACACGCAGCTTGTCGATGGTAGCTGGTGGGCCTGTTATCGCGGGGGGCAACCCGATCGATCAGTGGAACGACGAGAGACCAATTACATAGCCTATATTGCGACAGGGGTTTGGCATCATTTTTTGATTGCACAAGATGCCCTATTCCTCGAGCGGTTGTTTCCTGTGGTTGTGCGCGCCCTAGAGTTTGTATTGCGTTATCAGGGCCCAGAAGGCGAAATTGACTGGGCGGTTGACAGCGTGGGTGCGCCACTCGGTGACGCATTGGTGACCGGCTGCAGTTCTATCTACAAATCGCTGGAGTGCGGCATATTGATCGCCGATCAGCTAGGTCAAAAGCGAGATGATTGGGGAAATGCGAGGTCACGACTCGGTGAGGCATTACGACATAAGCCGGCGCGCTTTGATCGCACTTGGGAGAGCAAGTCTCGCTATGCAATGGACTGGTTTTATCCGATCTTAACCGGAGTGGTCGAAGGCGAAGCGGCGCAACAGCGGTTGAGCAGTCGTTGGTCAGAATTTGTTGAGCCCGGGATCGGCTGTCGCTGTGAAAATCACCAGCCCTGGGCCACCGTCGCAGAATCCTGCGAATTGACCTTGGCGTTATTGGCGGCGGGGCAGCGAGAGCAGGCAGCCGAATTGTTCAGCTGGTTGGCGCAGTGGCGAGATAATGACGGCGCATGGTGGACTGGGTATCAGTTTGCTGAGCGGACGCTCTGGCCATTAGAAAAGCCCACGTGGACCGCGGGTGCCGTGTTATTGGCAGCGGACGCACTGACTGAGCACACCGCAGCTTGTCGCCTATTTATGGGCTCGACTCTGAATGACTCGCTAGTGGTACCTACGCTGGAGGCGCGGGTTTAGTGAGTGTGTCAGCCCGCCAGTCGGCGCAGGGCGCGCAGGCTTCCCACTGTTCCCTCGGGGGTAAAGAGCCCTGATTGTTGTGCCAGCCGCCAAATAGTGTAGGGCGCCTGACCACCGTCAGCGGGGTCTGAAAAAACGTCGTGAATGGCGAGGATCCCGCCCGGTCCGATACGCGGGGCCCAGTGGCGATAATCAGCGAGCGCCGCGTCGAGGCTATGACCACCATCGATAAATACGACGCTTAATGGGCCCGCCCAATGAACTGCGAACTGTGCACTTCCGGTCACGATGGGAATGACGACTTGCTCGAGATCAGCCTGAGCGATATTGCGACGAAACGCCGCAAAGGTATCGAATAATCCTTCGGCGTTCACTAACTCAGCATCATGGTGGCTCTCTCCTATTTGATGCTCCTCAGAGCCGCGATGATGGTCTATTGCGAATACGGCGGTTTGCCGCGCTTGTGCGGCTTGACCTAACCAGATCGTTGAGCGACCGCAGTAGCTGCCAATTTCCAAAAGAGGGCCAGTAGCGGTTGCGGCCAGTGCCCACTCGTAAAGTTTCAGGCCCTCGTCGTCTGGCAAAAATCCACGGACATCGGCGTGGGGTGGCTGTGGCATGGTAGGCTCCCTCTGATCAGTTTGAGAGTATACGATTGTCTTGAGCGTTCGAAACCGGTGGTCCCTTTCTATTAATCTCCTTGTTTATTCCTGGGTGATGCGGCTCTTAGTGCCACTCTTTCTGGCGCGTCTATGGTGGCGTGGGCGGAATCAGTCAGGTTATCGAGCGCATTTATGGCGTCGCCTAGGCTGGTATGGCACCGCGCCGGCGTCTCGGCCACCCAAGCTGATATGGATTCATGCGGTCTCGGTTGGTGAGACGTTAGCGATCGCGCCGCTCATTGAGCGTTTGCTGAGTGATCGGGAAGACCTCTCCCTGCTCATTACGTCGACGACGCCAACCGGCGCCGCTCAAGTTCGACAGCGCTTTGGTGAGCGGGTCTTTAGTGACTGGATTCCTTTTGATACCCCGGGGGCGGTGCGTCGCTTTTTCACTCATTGGCAGCCTTGTGTTGGCGTCTTTGTTGAGACTGAAATTTGGCCCAATATGGTGGCACAGGCCAATGCGAAAGCCATAGCCGTAGTGTTGCTGAATGCTCGGCTGTCACCGCGATCTGCCAGAGGGTATGCGCGTGTGTCGAGCGTGATCCGTCCGACGCTTGCTTATTTTTCGGTAATTGCCGCGCAGGAACGCGCTGACGCGAGACGACTGGTCGCGCTGGGTGCACGCCCTGATCAGGTGGTCGTAACGGGGAATTTAAAATTTGCGTTGGATCCGCTCGCCTTGGGGACGGCTTATCAGGCTGAGCATCAGCGGCTGGGCGGGGCGCTCCAAGACAGACTTGTTTGGTTGGCTGCCAGCACACACCCCGGAGAAGAGGAGACTGTATTAAAGGCGTTTTTAGCCTTGAAGGGCGTCTCGCCGAACGCGCTGTTGATGCTGGCGCCGCGTCACCCAGAGCGTGCGGGCTCCATCCTCGCACTGCCGGCGATGCAGGCTTTACAGGTAATACGTCATAGTGAGCAGCGCGACATGCAGCGATCGGATGACGTGTTGATGATTGATACTTTGGGGTCTTTGGGTGCGCTCACCGGTTTTGCTGATTTGGTATTTGTCGGCGGGAGTTTGGTGCCTCACGGCGGCCACAACCCGTTGGAAGCGGCGGTGTGGCAGTTGCCCATTCTTACTGGCTCTCACACGTTTAACTTTGCGACCATGTACCGTGGCTTAGTGCGATGTGGTGGCGCTCGACAAGTCGAGCTTACGACACTAACCGACGCTGTGATGGGTTTGATCGGGCCGGACGCAGATCGGCATCAAGCCACAGAAATGGGAGCGCGCGCTGGCGCCTTTCAGTCAGCGCAAAGCGGTGTGATAGAGGCACAATGGGCAGTGTTGGCAGCCCACTTGCCCTGACCTACTCAGCAGCAGATGCTGTCGGCGCGACAGGTTGCAGCAAAAAGCCCTCTAGTCGAGCGATATCCTCTGGAGATAGCGTGCCCGCGACTTCTTTGAGCCTCAGTGAATTGATGATGAAGTCATAGCGGCTGTTGGCGTAGTCACGTTGCGCCGCAAACACCTTATTTTGCGCATTGAGTACGTCTACGATGTTCCGCGTGCCGACCTCGTAACCAGCTTGTGTTGCGTCGAACGCACTTTGGCTAGAGACAATCGATTGCTGTCGTGCTCTTACCCTTGAGACATCTGATACGACGGTCATGTGCAAGGACCGCGCCTGTGTGACGGTATTGCGGGTCAGGTTGATTCGTGTTTCACGCGCAACATTGAACTGTTCTGCTGCGCGTCGCCGGTTAGCGCTAACCGCACCGCCCGAAAATAACGGCATGTCAAATCTGACTTGCCACGTCTCACTGGTTTGATCCGAATTGGGCGGCAGATTGAACAGGCTAGGGGGGTTTTGCTCAATGCTGCCCGTCGTTTCGGTATCTTGATAACGATAAGTCGCGGTGACCTTCGGCGCGTGCTCCATCTTGGAGGAGGTGGCATTTTGACGCGCAGCTTCTTCGGCATAACGTGCGGCGGCAAGCTCACTGTTATTAGATAGCGCAAAATCGACCCATTCCGCTCGATCATTAGGTTCGGGAGGCTTGGGGTTAAACTCTTCTCCCAGGATGTACAGCGCGCCTGGGGCCTGTCCCGTTAACACCGACAGATTTTCCTTCGCCACGGCAACGTTGTTTTCGTCGACGATGCGAGTGACTTGGGCCAAGTCTCTGGCCGCTTCTGCTTCATACACATCGGTGATAGCAATGAGCCCCACCTCAAAGCGTTGGCGCGTCTGCTCTAGTTGACGTTCAAAGGCGCGTTCTTGAGCCTGCGAAGCGCGCAAATTGTCCTGTGCTCTCAGAACCGTTAAATACGCCTGTACCACGCGCACAATCAGGTCCTGCTGCGCTGCAGCGAGGTTCGCTTCCGCTTGGCGCGAGGTTTCTTTGCCCGCTCGCCAGCCAAACCAAGCCGATAGATTAAACAGCGTTTGCGACAAACTGACGTCGTAACCCTCATTGTTGATATTTCTCACCGAATTGCCATCAATGACGACAAAACCCAAGTTTGGGTCCTGAATAATGGTGGGTGACGTCGTGTCTGTCTCGGTTTCTGAAACCTGATATCCCGCCACCGCTTGAGGTAGCAGGGGTGCGAGCGCGAGGTTCTCAAGCTCCAAATCGGCGCCATACTGTGCCACCTTGGTTTTTAGCAGCGCGTCGTTCTCGAGCGCCAACTCATAAATATCAACCAGCGTATCGGCTTGGGCAGTGACACTGACCCAGCTGAGAACAAAAGCGGCCAAGGGGGTGAGTGGAGCGCAAAAGCGGCGTTGGAGCTTCATCATGTGGCGTAGTACCTAGCGAGTCTAAAGGACGCGAGTCTACCACTGCGAGCGGTGTTTTTAAGCACCCAAAGCCGTTAAGATTTTGGCTGTTCGCGGGGGGGCAGGGCCTTGATACACTAGCAACCATGACTGAAAAGAAAAACAGGACGGCATTTCGCCGGCGACAGCGTCGCGGTTATCAAATAGATCTGGCAGACCTGCATGCGCTCTGCGAGGTGAACTACCATCGTCTTATGCGGTTGTTTCCCGATTACGAGCAGCGTTCAGAATGGGATTTTGCTGCCGGTGATGTCACGGTGGCACTTGAGGTCACGGCCCGTGGCCGTTACACCACTGACATGCGGCTGCGTTATCACAGTGCCACTCCCAGAGTGTGGGCGGGCAGTTACTTTGATCTCAGGCTTTATCACGACGCCAGAATGGCTGAGATAGTGCACTGCAGCACGTCACGCCGTTTTGAGGCCCGGTATCGGTATCCCAATCCTGACATGCTGCAGCGGGACGAAAAATATCAGCAAAATCGATTTGCATCCGAACTGCTATCGTTTTGCCTGACCCACGGGCGCTCAGCCGACACGGTATTGCCTGACGCCGATACCTCAGCGCCATGACCCCGCTCAGCGGTGAGACCGCGCTCACTACGCCTGGCTCGGCGCGGATCCTCCAAATATCAGATACGCATCTCATGGCGGAATCCGGAGGGCGACTCGTAGGCATTGATACCGATCAGTCACTGGCAGCCGTTTGTCGTTTGATCGCCGCGCAGGAGGGTGTCGACGCACTGCTATTAACCGGTGATTTGGCAGGTGATGAGAGTGAAAAAGCCTACGAAAGATTGTGCACGTTGATAGAGCCGTTGGGCATCCCCAGTTTTTGGTTGCCGGGAAACCATGATGCCATTTGGCAGGCGAGCCATCCGTTGGCGCATTATTTTAGGCGCAACATTCGACTGTCACACTGGGATATTGTCATGCTGAATACGCAACAACCCGGCGCAGTAGCGGGGCTGCTGGCTGAGTCGGAATTACTGGCTTTGCGCAAGGCGGTTCAGCAAGCGATCAAGACGGATAGACCGCTGCTCGTGGCGACACATCATCCGTTGATGCCAGTGGGGTGTGCCTGGCTCGATGAACAAAACGTGCGTAATGCGTCGGAGGCGCTCGCGTTGTTAACCACATTGGGCAACCGGGCAGTGGTGGTATCGGGGCATGTCCATCAGGATTCTGTTCAGGCGCATCGCGGCGTACAATGTCTGACAGCACCCTCCACCTGTGTTCAGTTCGCGCCAGGATCTGCTCAATTTCAGGTTGATGATATGGCACCGGGGTGTCGACTATTAGCGCTGCACGAGAACGGGCAGTGGGAAGGTGACGTGTTGCGAGTGGTTGATGAGACCTTTACGGTTGACCTGACCTCGCGCGGCTATGCTTAAACAGGGCGGCTCAAACAGGGCGGCTCAAACAGGGCGGCTTAAGCAAAGTGGCTTCAACAGAGCGACTCAAACAGAGCGGCTACGACAGAACGCGTTCAAAGGGTCGATCGCTTAATAAGCAGATTGCATTTAACGCAACGACAGCCAACGTAACGACAAACTAGACACCAACAGTGGTAGATCATGACCGAATATAACGCTGATGCGATCGAGGTACTGACCGGACTAGATCCTGTTCGTAAACGACCTGGCATGTACACGGATACCACGCGCCCGAATCATCTCGCTCAGGAGGTGATCGATAATTCGGTTGATGAAGCGCTCGCTGGGCATTGCAGCCAAATCGATGTGGTGTTGCATAGCGACGGGGCGTTGAGTGTGACCGATGATGGTCGTGGCATGCCGGTTGATTTGCATGCGGAGCAAAAGTTACCGGGGGTCGAGGTCATTCTGTCGACCTTACATGCGGGCGGAAAATTTTCTGATAAGAGTTATCAATTTAGCGGGGGCTTGCACGGTGTTGGCGTGTCAGTCGTCAACGCACTTTCAGAAGCCTTGGAGGTCACGATTCGTCGTGACGGTAATGTTTATTCAATGGCGTTTGCTGGGGGTAACAAGACCGACGATCTCACCGTGTCAGGGAGTTGTGGCAAGCGCAATACGGGAACGGGCATCCGTTTCAAACCAGATGCCAGTTATTTTGACTCGGCGACTTTTTCGGTACCCAAGCTGAGCCATGCGCTTCGCGCCAAGGCGGTGTTGTGTCCAGGTCTGAGAGTGACGCTGACGGACGAAAAGAAAAAAGAAACGACGGAGTGGTATTACGAGGACGGGATTGCAGACTACCTCGCTGATGCCACAATCGATTGCCCGGTGATTCCAGAGCAGCCGTTCACGACCCATTTTGAAGGCAGTTCGGAGGCGGTAGATTGGGCGATTCAGTGGTTGCCCGAGGGCGGCGAGGTGATCGCGGAGTCTTATGTCAACCTAATCCCCACGGCGCAAGGCGGGACGCACGTCAATGGATTGCGATCTGGCTTAGCAGATGCTTTGCGAGAGTTTTGCGAGATCCGCAACCTGCTGCCGAGGGGCGTGAAGCTCACCGCCGAGGATGTCTGGGATCGCTGCTGTTTTGTTTTGTCTTGCAAGCTTCGAGATCCTCAGTTTTCGGGGCAGACAAAAGAGCGACTGTCCTCGCGAGAGGCAGCTGGATTGGTCTCTGGCGCGGCAAAGGACGCGTTTGGCCTGTGGTTAAACCAACACACGTCTGATGCGGAGCGCTTGGCTGAGCTGTGTATCGAGAGAGCACAGGCACGGCTGCGCTCAGCGAAGAAAGTGGTGCGCAAAAAGGTGACTGCGGGACCTGCTTTGCCCGGTAAGTTAGCGGATTGTTCGACGGAGGACCCAAGCCGTAGTGAATTATTTTTAGTCGAGGGCGATTCCGCTGGTGGATGCGCCAAACAAGCGCGCAATCGTCAGAACGCAAGCGATCATGCCTCTGCGTGGAAAAATTCTAAACACCTGGGAGGTCGATTCGAGTCAGATTCTCGCCTCTCAAGAAGTTCATGATATTTCTGTTGCGCTGGGTATCGATCCAGCATTGTACCGACCTTGAAGGGCTTCGCTATGGCACAAGGTCTGCATTCTTGCCGATGCCGACTCTGATGGCCTGCATATTGCGACACTCATTTGCGCTTTGTTTCTGCGCCACTTTCGGCCTTTGGTGCGCGCAGGCCACATCTTTGTAGCGATGCCGCCGCTCTATCGAATCGATATTGGTAAAGAGGTGTATTACGCCCTAGATGAAGGGGAGAAGAACAGCATTCTTGAGCGACTGGAGTCGGAGAACAAGCGCGCAAAACCCTCGGTGCAGCGCTACAAAGGCCTCGGAGAAATGAACCCGCCTCAGTTGCGTGAGACCACGATGTTTCCGGACACCCGCCGACTGGTGCAGTTGGTTCTAGATGAACAGGCCGATACCGACAGTATGTTTGATCTATTACTCGCTAAGAAGCGTTCTGGTGACCGAAAAGTCTGGCTGGAGCAGAAAGGTGATTTGGCAGATATTGCCAGCTGACCCTGAGTAACGTGTTGGCTCAACGCCTTACGGGTCATGTTGACTAGGAGTATGTTGTTCAAGCAAGTTTAGAGTGGCTTGCTGACAGTTGCGACCACTGAGTGGCGAAAAGAGTTTAATTAGCAAGTCCATGATCCCTCATTTCGCAGTCGCCAATACATTCCGTTACCCTTATCAATACGCGTGACCCGTTTTTAACAATCCACACCTTGTCGCGCCCCAAAACAATGAGAGTGTTGATCATGAGATGCAATATCAGAAAAATAAGCTGGATGATTTTGTTACTGATTTCATTCCCCGCCTGGAGCAGTTGGGAAGTTGCCGGCGGCTCAGTCGTTCAATTTATTTCGATCAAGAATAATGCGGTGGGAGAGCTGAGTCAGTTTGAGTCCGTTGTCGGGACAGTAAGCGATGAGGGTCAAGTGGATATTCGCGTGGCGCTTAATGCGGTTGAGACCAATGTGGGTATTCGCAATGACCGCATGAAGGAACTGTTATTCGAGGTGGGTTTATTTCCAGAGGCGAAAATTACGGCCCAGTTGGCACCCAGCGTAGTGAGTGCGACACAAGGTCAAACCGTTGAAACGACGTTAGCAATTGATCTTCATGGGCAAGTTGTTAACCGGACCGCGACATTGCAAGTGGCACCTAACGAGCAAGGGCTCAGCGTGGTCAGTGCGGAGCCTATTCTGTTAACGGCCTCCGAGTTTGGTTTGGAGTCAGGTGTCGCCGCGTTACAGCGTATTGCTGGTCTGGATGCAATCAGCCGCGTGATCCCTGTGACAGTGCGGCTTCAGTTGGTGCGTCAGTAGCGCTAAGCGGCCGCATGGTGTCTGAGTAGCGTCTAAATGACGGTTATTGTAGACCGGCTGCTTTAAGCGTTGCGCGCAGTTCTTCTCGATAACGCTCAGCAGCGGGCCTGTCTCCTGCGATATTGCTGTATTGCATGAGGGCTGACAGGACATTGGGTTGCCCAGGGGCCAAGCGATGGAGCTGTTCAAGGGTAGATAGCGCCTTGTCGGGGTAGCCTTGGTCGTTTTGTGCCACCGCGAGGACGTAGTGATAATAGCCGGGGGTCCCCTCGAGGGCTCGCGGCTGTCTCGAGCGCTTTGAGTCCCGCTTGCAGGGTTGCCGTCGCGAATTTCTAAGAGGCCTTTACTGAACCAGATCGCGCCATCGTCTGCGCTGAGTGTTAGGCCTGCCTCGAGGATCGCCCGGGCAGCAGTGTCATCACCTAATGATCGATACAGATCGGCTAAATTGACTCTGGCGACACTTGATTGTGGATTTTTTTTGAGCGCCGATAAGAGCCCCGCTTCGGCTTCCTGCGTTTCTCCTTGCGCCAGTTGAAATTGACTTAATTGAGCCAATACTGAGGGCATATCAAGGTGTTGTGACTGAGCCTCACGATACTCCTGGTTGAGCGCAGCGACCCGCTCTACCTGAGTACTTAGCTTTGCAGCTGGGAGATCTGCGAGTTGTTCCGCCGTTGTCATGCGAACCCCTAGTACAGGATCCTCTAGCACGGGCGTGAGTATGCGCAGACGCTGTTCGGGAGGCAAATGACCGGCGGCCTCGACGGCTGCTTGGCGAATAAGAGGATCCGAGCTGCTCAACCAGAGGCTCAAATAGGAAACGGTGCGTGCGGGTGTCAGCGAGTTGAGGTGGCTGATTGCCGAGGCGCGCAACAGGGCGCTATTGGCTTGGTTATTGGCGGTCTCTAAGAGCACTGGCTGTGGCACGAACATCACCACGATCGGCCGCATGAAATGCCCGCGCAGGGTGATTTCGCTGACCAGTGAACGCACGCCCCGTGACCACGGTTCCGTCGCCAATCGGCACTCTCTTCGGTATGGCATTGGTTGCAGGCGTTGCAGGTAACCTTGCCGGTGGTATTGGAAGTGATTCTCGCTTGCCGCTGGGCCGTCTGATCCGCCCATATAAATTTGGCTTGGCATATGGCAAGCGACACAGGCAGTGCCAGCACTCTTAGCGGGGTGTCGGTGGTGCGAGGTGGTGTCGTATTGCGCAGTCGTGTGGCATTGGCCACACACGGCATTACCCTCGGCAATGAGCTCATTACTATGGGGGTTGTGGCAGTTGGTGCAAACGACACCAGCTTGATGCATTTTACTTTGGATGAAGGAGCCATAGACATAGACTTCATCGCGAATCTGGCCATCTGGCCAATACAAGGGCGTGTCGATGAGTGCTAGGCGGTGGGTGTCCAGTAGGGGCCTGCCCGGGTGGTAGTCACCGAGCGTGCTGCGACGAGCGTGGCATCTTCCACAGGTGTCAATTTGTACCGTGTTATCTAACGCTTCTGTTCGACGCGCGATAGGAGCGCCCTCGGGCCATTGCCATACGCCGCGCGCGCTCAGACTCATTTCAAAACCGGTTTGCTCTGGCGATAACGCGCCTTTCTGCGCCAACTGCTGGTGGGTGCTGCCTGGCCCATGACAGGCCTCGCAACCGACGTCGATTTGTTCGTAGTGCGTATCGAACTGATCAGTTTCTGCGTTGTAGCGTTTTTTAACGTCAGTGCTATGGCACTCTGCGCAGCTGGTATTCCAGTTGAAATAGCCACCTGTCCAATGCAGGGGGTTGCCCGCCAGAACGGGCTCTTCTTCGTAAAGGTGATACCAGCGTTGTCCGCCAGCCTGAACAGGACGCGTATCCCATGCAATGGCCAGTGCTTGCAGGCGACCACCTGGTAGTGGCAACAGATATTGTTGAAGCGGTTCGACGCCAAAAACGTACTTAACAGGAAATGTCTCGAGTGCGCCCGCTGCGTTATCAGTGGTGATGAAATAATTATCACCGCGCCGAGAGAACGTCGTCGTCACGCCATGATAGTGAAATTGTGCATTATCAAAGTCACCCAATATGGTGTCGGGTGTGGCTTCCTGCATGGCCAGGTCATGATGCGAATCTGTCCAGTCGGCTGTCGCTTGGCCATGGCAGTTAGCGCAGGCGCCGTTACCAACATAATCAGCGACCATTGCAGGCGTTGCTGACGCGGCCGTGGGCGGCGAGGCAACCCCCGACGCTCAGTAGCAAAGCGCTCAGCAATCGAGTGGCGCACTGAGACAGCGCCGACCGACGTGCGCGGCATCACTCTGTCATGGCCTGACGCGCCGTCGGCCGCTGGTCATGCTGGCTTCAGCGAAAGGCGACTGCCACTGGGGTTGCACTGACTGGGGACACTCCGTAAGCGTTTTGATACTGCGATTTTGGAACACTCATTTGAACCTGTGCCAGTGTTGACTATTGTCGATGGTCTTTGCAATGAAATCGGAGTTCTGTCCCTTATTAAGGGGCGCCTCGCTCGGGAATCATGGCGACCCAACTTTACGCGCTGATACGGCGATAGATACAGCCCTCAGCGCGGCTCAACCACTGGCGATGGCATCGGGTCGCAGCCCGCCGTATGGTCATAAAAAGATCTTGTGCCTTTCTAAAGATGCCAACAACAAATGGCGGTACCATGGCGCGCGGTAGCGGGTGGCCCAGCAAAGTCGGCCTGGTCGGATCGAGCCGCAGAAGGTATGCAGCCGACGCGATGAACGTCGACGTTTTGCTGAACCGTTCGCACTCCGTTATTTAAATCGTTTACATTGGCGTGCTGAGCGCCCTCTTGAGGGGAGACCGTTAGCCCTACGCCATGACCTAATAGACAGTGGCTGAGTGCTGCGGCAGGCTGGTGCGCACGGGCCAAGGTCGAGCGCATCGCCACCGCGAAGTGAATGTGTGAGATAGGGCAGAGCTATGCACATTGGTATTTTACGGACTGATTCGGTGAGGCCTGAGTGGGTGGCGGAGCACGGGCAGTATCCCGACATGTTTGCACGTCTGCTGACAGAGCAAGATGACGCTTTGCGCTTCACCACCTGGGACGTCGAGGCAGGAGAGCTGCCCGTTGCCTGCGATGTGGCAGATGCCTTTCTTATCACTGGCAGCAAAAGCAGCGTTTATGACGATAAGGCGTGGATCCGATCACTCGAGGACTTTGTTCGCACTCTGCACGCGACGCGCAGTAAGTTAATTGGTATTTGTTTTGGCCACCAGCTGATTGCCCAAGCGTTAGGTGGCACGGTGGCAAAATCGAATAAGGGGTGGGGGGTCGGTGTTAATACTTATGCGGTGGACGACAGTCTGTTTAGGCAGGCAGACGGCAAGGATCTGTGCCTGTTGGCGTCACATCAGGACCAAGTGATGCAGATGCCGCCCGGCGCCAAAAAAATAGCCACTAATGCGCACTGTGAGGTGGCGGGTATGGTATTGGGGAAGCATATTTTGACCCTTCAGGGGCATCCTGAATTCACTCCTGAATATGCCCGAGCAATCCTGTCTTTTCGCCACGATATGATTGGCGAAGAGCGGGCTGCAGAGGGCCTTAAAAGCCTTGTATCTGAGAAACACGAGGGAGCCCGAGCGGCGCGCTGGATACTGGATTTTTTAAGACAGTAGTGGCGTTACCAGCTGCCTTGGTTTGGCATCGATGACCAAGGCTCTGCTTCGGCAAGTGCAGGGCCTGCCTGCAATAGCTCAATGGAAATGCCGTCTGGCGATTTGATGAAGGCCATGCGGCCGTCCCGAGGAGGCCGGTTGAGTGTGACCCCACGGTCTATCAGCTGCTGGCAGGTGTGATAAATATCGTCGACTTGATAGGCCAAGTGGCCAAAATTCCTACCACCGTCGTAGGTTTCGGGGTCCCAGTTATAAGTGATTTCGACTAACGGCGCTTGTTGTGTTTTAGCGTTGTCGAGGTCTGCTGGCGCGCTGAGAAAGACGAGGGTAAATCGCCCAGCCTCATTCTCATAACGATAGGCCTCGACCAGCCCGAGCTGATCGATAAAAAAGTGTAGCGTCTGCTCTTAAATTAGCGGCACGAATCATGGTGTGTAGGTAGCGCATGGCCAAATTCTCCTGTCTCAGAACGCGATATTAAGTGAACTCGACCCTCAAAAGCAGAGACTACGATACACTGCCTGCCCTGCGTTTCACTCAACTCGGAAGTGTTATTTTATGTGGTTTCGTTCTTTGCGTCCTTACCGTTTACCTAGCCGTCTCGGCATCGATGCGCAAGAGCTAGAAAGACGTTTACAGTCCCGCCCTTTTACTGCGTGTTCGCCCGCTCAGGCGACCAGTTTGGGCTGGGTACCCGCTCTCGATGAAACTGCTACTGCGTTAGTCCACGCGGCGGGACCCTACTGGATGGTGCGCTTAAAGCGTGAAGAAAAGTTACTGCCTGCGACGGTTGTGCGGGAGCAAGCGAACGAGCGTTGTAGTCAGATCGCCAAAGCACAGGGGCGTAAAGTAAGTCGCCGAGAGCGACAAGCGGTCACCGACGAAGTAACACAAGATCTGTTACCACGGGCGTTTTCTCGCTCTACCTCGGTGAGAGCGATTATTGCGGACCGTGCGGGCTGGATCTGGGTCGATAGCAGCAGCGCAGGTCGGGCGGAAGAAGTGCTGAACCATTTAAGAGAAGCACTCGGTAATTTGCCGGTGGTACTGCCAGAGACGCAAAAGGCGCCAGCACATGTCATGACTCAGTGGTTGTTACACCAATCGGTGCCCGAATCAGTTGAGTTGGCTAATGAAGCTGACTTTATTGATCAGCGCGAGGAGGGAAGCTCGGTCAAAGTGCGGGGCGTTCCGCTCGATAGTGAGGAGGTGCTCGCGCACCTGTCTTCAGGGCATCAGGTGGCGCGGCTGGCTCTGGAGTGGGGTAATCGTGTTGCCGCAGTAGTCGATAAAGATCTCTCTTTTCGTCGTCTCAAGTTTACTGATGCCATTCGTGAGGCCAATGACGAGCTGATTGAGGATCCCTTAGCCCGGGCGGACGCTGATTTCTTGATTCTTTGTGAGATTTTAGAAGGCCTACAAAGCGCAATGGTGAGGGCTTTTGGCGGTTTAGCCGAATGAGCGACCTCGCTGTGGGCCGCTATCGTCATTATAAAGGGCAGACCTATACCGTCATCGGGGTTGCACAACATTCAGAGACGGGCGAGTCATTGGTGGTCTATCGGCCTGAATACGGAGCGCGAGGGCTCTGGGTTCGTCCACTATCGATGTTTCAAGAGCAGGTAACCACGCAAGAGGGCAACGTACCGCGCTTTGATCTGATAACGTCCTTGCCGGAAGCTTAAGGCTGAGTCTTCCACAGGCGCGTCATCTCTATGTAGAGATAGGAGGCAGTCCAGGTGATTAAGACAAGGCCTGTTAGCGCTTCGACCCCGGCGAGTAAGCGTAATGGACCCGTGGGCGTAATGTCGCCAAAACCAACGGTGGTGAAGGCGGCGTAGGAAAAGTAGACATAATCCGCAACCGTGCCCGTAAACTCACCTTCCAACGTGCCGAATCCCAGACGAATGGACACAAGATAGGCAATGGCAAACAGCGTCACCTCGATAGAGTGGGCAATGAGTGCGACCAACACGCCATAGCCAAGCCGTAAATGGGGGTAGCGAGTGGCCAGCCATCCGCCGTCATTGAGGTGCCGCAGGAAAAAATAATGCACAGAGGTAGACAGCAAGATCGCCGCTAAAATGACCCCGAAATTTCCGATGCTGACGATCATGATGCACGCTCCTGATAACGAGATATCGTGTGTTTGGCGTATTTTCCGCGGGTGTTATATTGGTTTGGAGGGCGAAACCCACGATTTGGCTGTGTCAGCTTATACCGTGTGCTTCGCTCAGTGGCGAGGGTTTCTCAGGAAAAGAACGGTTCATCTAAGCCAGAAATCAGTCATTAGAGGGGATGTTCAGTATGACACTGCGTGGATTATTACTCTGTTTGATGCTCTTTGGTGCGTCCACTGTCACGGCCAGTGAGCAAGAGTCCTTGTCCGCAGGGCCGTCACCTTTTGTTTTGATCGCTCGATTACATGCCCTACCCAATGCCGCCGCGCAGGTTGTGGCGCTATCGCGAGACGTCGATGCCAAGGTTGAGCTCGGTGAGCCAGGGATGTTGCTTCATACCTTTGATGCCGATCCTGATGATGCGTTGGGGTTTGTTTGGACCGAGGTTTATGCGGATAGTGAGGCTTTACTCTTTCACCTCAACAACGTAGATCTCGGTGCTTATCTGGAGGCCGTTTCACCGCATTTAGATGGTTTCACGATCGAGCTTTACGGTGCGGTGTCTGACGAGGCAGTCGCTGCGCTTCGAGCAACGGGGAACTCTGTGACGCACTACTCTAATGTGCTGGGGTACATTCGTGACCTGTCACCGTGAGAGTGCACCGGCACCAAGGACGTCAACATGAGTGATGTACCACCGCCTGCGAGGGGCAAGTCTGCGATTGATTGGGGTGCGGTAACACACGCCATCGCCGGGCTATCCGCGGTGATTGTGGGTGCGTTAATGTATGTGAAGCCTTGGGCCCAAGATGTTTTTTCTGTGCTCATGGTAGTGGCTGCCATTGCCGCTATTTATTTCTCTTGGAAGCATTCAGCCTGGGTAACGGGGCATTGGTTTGCCATGTTGCCGGTTATTGGGGTGGTGTTGGGTTACCTGGGTTGGCAGTGGGGTTTTTCTCTCGCCTACGTGACGCTGTGGCTTGCTTTCGTCCATTTTATTATTCGCGGGCTGCAAAGCCTGCGGGCCACCTAAAGTTTGCGGTGACAGGATGGATGTCGGGCAGCTAGGGTTTACTGATTCTTGAGGAGAGGTTTGCAATGAGTGAGATGGTTAACCAGTTCTATGACGCGATTCGCTCGGGTGATGTGCCCGCTCTTGACGCCTTGATCGATCCAGAATTCTGTTTAATTTGCCCGACACAGGACCATGTTTTGTCGGGCGTTTATCGCGGCAAGCATCGCTTTTTTGAAGAGGTGACCCCCCATGTTTTCGGTAGTGTGGAGTCAGACGACATCACATTCTGTGCCGCCCATGAGGTCATTGTTGATACTGGCGAGGTGGTCGTTGCGATGGCGCAAAATAGTGGCTTTTCGCGAGCAGAAACCCGCTACGATCAGCAGTATATTCATATTTTTAAAATTCGAGACGGGCGTATTGTCGCCTTGATAGAGGGCTTCGATACGGCGCTTGCCAACCGCGCATTATGGTGTGGCGCCGATAAGTTACCCCCCGATGAGGCAGCTCATTTATCCAACGTTCAGTACTTCATGGATGCCTGACGGCGTCCGTCATCGCCACCCTCGAGGCCCCTTGGGGCTAGCCAGAAACAGTCGATCTATCGAGACTATGAGTGCGAGCACGAATCTGCTCTAGCGCATCGACCATCCAATCTCCTGCAGGCAGCGTGCCACCCCCACAGCTCATCAGATAAGGCTTTCCCGTGAATGAGCTGCTGCTTGCTAACTGCGTAATGAATTCTTCGGCTGAATCGACGTGTTTTCCCGCTCTAGCGTATTTAAGTTCTAAGTGCGCCGCGGCTTCTTCTGCCGTGTGTTGACGTCCATTGCGATTGAAATCACAGTGACTCGCGGCGACGGCACCGATCAGTAAACGGACCTCACGCTCGGTGGTGTCAGCACCTTTTACGCTAAGGCTCTTCAGCATGAGTAAGCTTATGATAAGTGTCGCGACGAACCGCTTTATTGTCATGAGTCATCACTCAGTAGTGTTGCCGAGAGTGGATTGTGATCGGACGTCGTGACTTTGCGGGTAGTGGTGTGCCCCCAAGTCAGGTCGCGGACATAGAGGTGGTCTAATGGTCTTCCCAATACGGTGACCCGATGGTCGGGATTAAACGGCACGGCCACTAAATCCCATCGCGGAGGTGAAGTGTTGCAGCACCTGCTGCCTGCCGGGGCTCCACGTATTCAGGTCTCCACCAAAAATAACGGGTCCCTCGTGCGCTGGCGATCAGCGTGAGTCAGGGCGGCGAGTTGGTTTTGGTAATCGCTCACGCCGAAGGTGAAGTTGACGGCATGTAAATTGATGGCTAACAGCATCTCCTGACGGTCAGCGAGCGGGTACAGGGTGACGCTGGTCGCTTTAGGCGTGCGCAACCAGGGCTCTAGCGCGAGCAGGTGACAGTGCACGAGGTGTGGTGCCCTGGCTAAGGTGAGGACGCCTGTCGGTGTCTCGTTTTGTACGTAGCCCGGAACAAAAGCGGGGACATAAGGCCTGATCAATGCGAGGCTGGGCAGTTGGCGACTCGGTACCGCCTCTTGCACAAACATTAAGTGCGCGGTGTTGGCTAACTCCGCGAATTCATCCAGCACGGCTGGCTGCTGGACCTTATGGACATTCCAGCTGAACACGTTAAGGGGAAATGTTAGGCCACCCGCGGTGGTGGTCCGTCGAGCGGCGCGCAACGCTGCATGTCGCACTGTCTGGCGTTGTCGGCCGAGACCACCTGCGGGACGGGCGCCGCGGCTGCACGCACCGCTGGCACACACCACAACGGCCAGGGTCTCAGCAGCCAACACAGCAGTTGATCACGGATGGCAGAGCGCAAAGGACGATCAGTGTAATGACGACGGCTCGTTCGATTAGGGGTGCTGCTGGGTGCCGCGGACCACTAATTCGTGTCGCGCGATTGTCCACGTGTCTTGGGTTTGGATGAAATCGGTCAGGTAGGTCGCCCACAGCGTAAACGTCCCGTCAGCGGGCGTTTTGAGAAAATGGAGCGCTTGGACATCGGTTCGCGCTGACGCGCGATCCCCCGCCACGGTCGCCAGCGGTGGGCTGAGCAGATGTTGGGTTCCTGAAAAGGCCTCGAGTTGAGCCTCTGACGGAGGCGACCCACTGATCGGCACCGCGAACGGCCGACTCCCCAAAACCCACGATCTCAACATCGTCGGCGAAGCAGTCGCGGTAGGCGGCCATATCGTTATCGTCCACGGCGGCGGCATAAGCCAGCATCAGGTCCTGAATGCGTTGACGGTCATCGGTTGCGGTCATAGTCGATTTCTCCCTCAGGGTCACAGCTTGCCCGCAATATAGTCATCAATGCGCTCGTGGTAGCGGCTAATGCGCTTCTCTTGGCCCGATAAGTAGGCGCCGGTGAATCCTCTGGAGCGCACGCCGCGCTGTTGGGTCACCAGCACGGCCACGTCATCCTCAATGGCAGGGCCGATGGACTCTTCGTCCAGGTTGAGCCACCGCACGGGCGCATCGCCCTGCCCGTCGCCGATGAGTGAATCCGTGGCACTCATGCCGTCGTCCAGTTCGGCCTGAATGCTGGCGGGGCTGGCATACCACCAGTTATCAAACAAACACTGTTCCGGGTCGCTTGGGATGCGGTCGGGCCCGTAAAAAGTGAAAGCCGTCCGCCCAGAGCGATACCGCGAAATTTGGAAAAATCGTGTAATGAAAGGCGTCGGTTAGCTGTTCATCCGGTACCGCACTGTAATGGGTGTAGCCTTTTTCGGGGCCCAATGAACGCTTTGCTTCCTGCAAAGCCTCGCGAGTGTCATCGGGCCTGCCTGTGAAGCTGATCGGGGTCGAGGGACCAATAGGCGAGTAGTGACGCTAGGGGCTCTGCTATTTTTCCCTCGGCGTCCGTAACGCCAGCACCGTACCCCCCCTTCATGATCATGCGTGCATGCCCCTCGTCAGCGAGGTCGAAACGCGTTTCTTTGAAGTAGGTATTGATGCCCCCTGCTATGGCAGTGCGGTCGGTCGAGGGGGTTGCACCCATGTGAACGGTCGGTACGTGATAGGACTCATTAAAATTATCCAATACGGCCTTCCAGTTACAGGGGAGCCATACGGTATTGGCCATCGTGCGCTGCCAGTCGCCGACCTCTCGAGCGTTCCACTCATCCCAGATGGGCCCAAGGTAGCTCCGAAGGGGTTGGCAGTTAGGATCCATGTTGACCCAGATAAAACCCGCAAAGGTTTCGCAGCGCAGTTCCGCTAAGCGCAGTTTTCCACAGGGGTTTCCCTCGGGAAAATCTTCCCGGTCGGGTACGAACTGCAGCGCACCATCGGGTAAAAACGCCCAGCTGTGATAGCGGCAAACGAAACGACGTGGGTTGCTCCCCTTGGGCTCATCGACCAGCGGATTGCCGCGATGCTGGCAGACGTTATAAAACGCCTTAATGCTACTGTCTTGCTGACGCACCATTAAAATTTCTTCTCGCCCCACCGGCTCCATTTGCCAATCACCGGCTTGAGGGATTTCAGCTTCGCGGCCTAGCAGCAACCACACTCGCGTCCACATGCCCTCCCACTCTTGCTCCATAAAGTTCTGGGAGGTGTAGCGCGATCCGACAATACGATCGCCCCGAATAGCTTGTTCTGGCCATGTATCGAGCGTGGGTGCTGGCACTTTCATGGTGGTGGACTCCCTCGAGGGTCTGTTACCGACTGGTGATGACACCATTTTACCTGTCTGCCGACGAAAAAAAATACGGGAGTGCTGCGGCTCTCTCGACCGGCTATCAGTTGGCCTCGGCCTGCTGGCGTCAAGGCTCCTCAGGGGTAGAGTGAAGACCCTTTAGCACAAGAACGGTCTTGGAGCGCGCGATGAAAAACAGCACGCGACGCTCGATGGTTGATTAATTCGTTTGGGCGCCGCGGTCTGCGACTAACAGATGCGCAATTGATTGGCGTGGTGGCGACGGGTGCGGTAAACGCTGAGCCGGCTACGACCAACCAAATAGGTTGGCGGCGGCGCCGAAGTAGCACATTCCTATAAAGGCCAGCAGTGCACTGATTAGCGCTAACCACTGCATGCCTGGCGCGACCCGCTCATCGCGAGCCAAGCCGATATCCCCAGCAGACTGATAAGCCACATGGCCGCACAGCCCCAGAAGCCAATCACAAGCCAGCTCATATGGGATCGCCGCGCTAGGCTAGCGTGTCCTTTTCGTTCGATCGAGTAATAGCAGCGGTTTCTGCCGAGACGTGGCATCAATGCTGATGATCACCCAAAATACGGCACAAATGGCTAGTGTCATGTAATCCATAGTGAATCCTCTATGACTATTCTTCTTGTAATACTCTACGAGCAGGACAACGCATTAGATCCCTCTTTCTGGAAGATGGCTGGTTCGTTAGCTGGCCCAAGGCAAGGCGCAGTCATTTCGTGCAGCAGCGAGTTAAGTACCCACTTTAAGTAGTCATGGGCGCAGTTAAGACGCAGCTGATGGTTGCCATAATGGGTCGACTGCGACACATGAACGCCGAATACCCTCGCGAGGCTCTAAATAGAGCTGTAAGGAGATGGTGCCCAGGGGCGGAATCGAACCACCGACACGAGGATTTTCAATCCACTGCTCTACCGACTGAGCTACCTGGGCAACGACGGGTTTAGCGCCCGAAGCGCCGCGTATTAAACCTGTGCACCCCCGACGCGTCAAGTTTTGGGTTATCGAGTGGGCCGGTCGCTCGTTGCTATGGATCCGTGGGTTGGGTCTGTTTGCGAGGTGACGTGGTGATCCGACGCGAGCAAAGAGTAGATCGCCGGTAACAACACCAGGGTAAACAGGGTGCCAATGAGCATCCCGATGACCAAGATAAATCCAATGCTATTGCGGGCTTCTGCGCCGGCACCCGTGACCAGCACGAGAGGAAAGTGACCGAATACGGTGGCGCCTGTTGTCATTAAAACCGGCCGCAGGCGATTCATTGAAGCGGCTTTGATAGCCGCAACTTTACTCAGCCCGTCCATTTGCGCTTGATTAGCGAAGTCTACGATTAGGATGGCATTTTTGGAGATCAGTCCCACTAGGGTGATTAACCCTACTTGTGAATAAATATTGATGGTGGTGAAGCCGGTAAAGGTAATCACCATTGCCGCAAATAGCGCCAAGGGTGCTGAGCCTAATAAAATAATGAGCGGATCTCGAAAGCTGTCAAACTGCAGCGCTAATACTAGAAATACCATGATGAGAGAGGCGCCTAGCACCCCCACCATGGTATTACCTTCGCGACGAATCTCACGCGATTCCCCGGTGTAATCCAGTACATACCCTGGTGGCAGCGTGTCTTGGGCTATCCGCTCAATTTCACTGAGTGCCTGCTCTTTGGTGTACCCCGGAATCACGCCTCCGAACAGTTTAAAACTGCCTTTTTGTTGGAACCGGGTGAGCGCTCTGGCGGTGGTATTGCGCTCCAGCGTGGCGAACGCGCCAAAGGGCACCTGGTCGCCTGAAGGGAGCGTGATGGGTGTATCCAATAGTGTTTCAGGCGATCTTTTCAGATTGCGTTTCAGCATGGGAATCACGCGATAGGCGCGACCCCGCTCGTCGTATCGCGTGACATAACCCTCTGATACAAACAAGCTCATCTGCGAGGTGACATCATTAAGGTTCATGCCCAAGTCTGCGAGCCGGTCCTTGTCCAGCCGATACTCCACCGAGAGGAGATCGAGCCGTAAGCTGGTATCAAAGTACAAAAACAGTCCGGAAGCTTGCGCTTGTTCTACCATCGCTAGCGCATGAGGGCGCATCTTAAGGGTGGACTCTGAAGAGGTAATCACAACCTCCACATCAAACTGTCCTGCTGTGGGCAGCGCTGGTGTCGTCGCTGGAAAGGCCCGTACTGAAGGTAATGCTGCCAGATCTGATCGAATCGTTGGCAATAAACTGTGCGTGCTGAGCGTTCGCTCGTCAGGTGGCACGAACTCATGCCCACCGTAGCCTCCTGAGGGACCCAATGTCTGCCAGATATAACTGGTCTCGGGTCTTTTGAGTAAGATATCGACCGCCTCAGTGAAGCCTTGTAATGTTTCTTCGATGGTTGATTCTGGTGCTGCATCAACCACGAGATTGATCGCGCTTTGATCCTCGACGGGGGCTAATTCTTGTAATGAAAATAGGTAAAGCGGCACGATTAATAGCGTAAAAAACCCGCCTGCTGCAATCAGTTGCAGACGCCAGCGCAGAGAAAAATCGATTAATCGCCCGTAACGCGTCGAGATCGTTTCAAACCAACGATTGACCCAGCGCGTGATACGCGTCTCGTGACCACGATCCGGACACACCCAGGCACTCATAATCGGAGACAGCGTCATAGCGACAAAACCTGAAATGAGCACGGCTACCGCAAGTGTGAACGCGAATTCTCTAAACAGGACACCCGATAGCCCCGCTAGAAAGCCAATGGGCGCGTAGACCACTCCTAAGGTGATGGTCATAGCAATGATAGGAGAGAGTAGCCGCCGAGAGGAGGCCAGCGCGGCATCGCGTCTACTCATACCCTCGCGCAGATTGCGCGCCACATTCTCGACCACCACAATGGCGTCATCGACCACTAGGCCGACTGATAGCACGATCGCTAAAATCGTCAATAGATTGAGTGAAAACCCCATTGCCGACATGGCGGCGGCGGTGCCCAAAATCGAAATAGGTATGGTCAATAGCGGCACCAAGGCACTTCTGACTGAGCCCATTAGCGCCACTACCACCAGCCCCACTAGCAAAACGGTTTCTCCGAGTGTTAGAAAAATCTCAGCAACGGCGTCGCGCATGTAGCGAGAATTATCAAATGGAATAGTGAGCTGTAGATCAGGGGGAAGGGTGCTGTTGATCTCGTCAACTGACTCATACAGGAGGTTGCCCACCGCGATTTCGCTGGTGCCGGGCTCGGGGTAGACCGGTATGAACACGACCTGATCCTGATTAGAGCGCGCCATTCGAGAGACTTCCATCGTACCCACTTCGACCGAGGCGACGTCCCCGAGGCGGATCTCTGTTCCGTTCTCTTGTCGGATCAGCATGTTGGCGAAATCTTCAGGCGACCTCGCTTCGCTGTTCGTTTGAAGGTTGATGCGTTGCGAGCCACTCTCGGCCTGGCCAAAGGTGCCAATGACATTATTACGGCGCAGTGTGAGTTGAATATCGTCGGTATCGACGTTTAAGGCAGCCATACGCCAAGGATCCAGCCAGATGCGCATGGCCTGCGGCAAGCCATAATTGACTACTCTTTGCACATTGGGTACGGCAGACAAGCGCGGCAAAATGGTGCGCTGAATGATGTCAGTGACCTCTGAATAGGTCCGCGTAGGCGGGATCTTCACTCCCAAATAAAAGCTGGCATAAGGGGTATCAGCGCGGCTGATTTCAATTGCCGGGTCCTCAGTTCCCTCAGGTAGTTCGAACCGGATTTGACTCAGTCGTGTCGACAGCTCTGCTAATACCTTGGTGGTATCTTGATTCAGTTGTAACCACAACGTGACGGTGCTGACTCCGGCGGTCGTAACCGATTCGACGTAGTCCAACCCCGGGACACTGCTGGCTACGCGCTCGATGGGTTCTGTCACAAAGCCTTGCACCGTCTCGGCACTGGCGCCGGGGTAAACGGTTGAGATCGCGATGGAAGAACTTTCAATCACCGGAAACGAGATGACCGGTAAATGAATGGCTGAACGAATGCCAACCAGCAGCAGTGCGAGACAAAAGACCGCCGCCACTACGGGCCGCTCGATAAAAATATCAGTCCAGCGCGGTCGGTTTTTAGGCGAGGTCACCCTCGTGGCGCCCCTGCCTGAACCCGCAATAAAATCTGATCGTTCAGTTTAAACGCACCCTTATCTGCGACGCGATCGTCAGTGCTGAGCGCTCCCAAGATAAAAAAGCGACCGTCCCGCTCACCCCGCACCTCGACTCTGCGCAATGATGCTTTGTGGGCAAGGTGCGCTCCCGGCTCAGAGGGCTCGACCACAAACGCATGAGCGCCTTCAGGGTCCCAGCGGACGCTGCGTGCGGGCACTGACAACACGTTTTCTCTGGGGCCTGTGCTCACTGCTACCTGCACTAATGCACCGTGGCGGAGTCCTGCTGCTTGTAATGCTGCCCGCACGTCATAGGTACGAGTCCCCTCGGCAAAGGCGTCAGAGACCGCGATGATGGTGGCAGGACCGACAGCGTGGCCCGCAATATCGCGAATACTGACGGTGTCTCCCACGTTCAGCTCAGTAAGTCCTTGGGGCACTTTAAAGTCGATCCAACGCTCAGCATTTAATCCTGTGAGGGTGGTCAGTACTTCGCTGAGATGCATTAAATCACCGACGCGCTGAGGGTAAATTCCTAAGGTGCCGGTAAAGGGCGCTCGCACGGTTGTTCTGCTTAGGCGCGCATTTAATACCGCAATTTGTGCTGTGAGAGACAGCGTTTGTGCGGTCAGCGTATCGAGTCGATCACGAGATACCAACGCATCTGCTTCCAGGGTTTGGTTGCGTTCGAGTTGGGTATTCACCAAGTTCAAATCAGCTTGCAACGCCGTACGCTGCGCTTCTAGATCATCGTTAAAGAGCACCACAATGGCTGCGCCTTTGGGCACCGTATCACCACTGTGAAAGGGTAGTTCGACGACCCGGCCGGGTATCTCTGTTGCAATGACTAAATGTTCGGGGGACCGAACGGTCCCACTGAGCAACCGCGTGGGTGCCCAGCTGTCAGGTCGCACCTGCGCGACGGTAATGGTTTCACTCGGCGGCGGAAAACTCTCCATGAGCTCCATGGCCTGAGCAATCTGTGAGTACTTCACGCCGGCCAATACCGCTGTCACCGTCAAGCAAGACAGCGCTGTTATCAGCCAAGCTCGCCATTTCACCTCTGGGCGCCTTGGTGGCTTGGCAGGCACTGTGTTGCCGTGGCTACAGCTTGGTTATTCACTGGGTGGCACGTAGCCTTCGACTTGATCGAAAGCCTCACCGGAGAGGAATTTATCCATTTCACCCATCAGGTATTGGCGCGCGTCAGCATCTATCAAGCTGAGATGCTTTTCATTGATCAGCATAGTTTGGTGGCTTTGCCATTCGAGCCACGCCTTCTTTGATACATGATCAAAGATATCCTGCCCTTTAGCGCCGGGCAGCGGGGGGCGGTCAAGGCCCTCTAGCTCTTCTTGGTATCGTCTACAGGTGACCATTCTTGTCATGAACCATTCCTCGCGCTAGGCGTCGTTGCCCAATGTGTTTAACAAACGCACGATCGGGGCGGGCAGTCCTACCGATGGTACCGGACGCAAACTGAACCACCGCACATTCTCTTCGTCAATGTTTACGGCGGGCGAAACCAGTTGGTTTTCACTGCATTGGGCATAAACTGGCGTGGCTTCGAGCTTAAAATGCGTAAAAACATGGTGGAAAGGGGTTCCAAGATAACAGTTGCCCGCACTGACACCCACGGTATCATGCAGCCATTCTTTGGCCGAGGCCTCATCCGAAAATTCGGGTGGCGCCCATAATCCGCCCCAAATGCCCTTGGCCGGACGCTTCTGCAGCAGCACCTCGCCCGATGATGTAATGGCAATGGCAAACCAGCGTTGCCGCGAGGGCTTAGGCTTTTGCGGTTTGCGACCGGGAAAGGCCGCTTGGCTTTGAGTTACGAGTGCGCGGCACTTTGTTTGCACCGGGCAGGTGGTGCAGCTGGGCTGGGTTCGCTTACAGCAGGTGGCGCCGAGGTCCATCATGGCTTGCGTATAATCCGCGACGCGCTCATGAGGCGTATTGCGCTCGGCTAAGCTCCATAATTGATCGCTTACTGTGCGCTGTCCTGGCCAGCCATCGATAGCGTAGTACCGCGCCAGCACGCGTTTCACATTACCGTCGAGAATAGGGGCTCGCCCGCCCATCGCGAGACACAGTATTGCCCCTGCGGTGGAGCGGCCAATGCCCGGGAGCGAGATCAAATCATCTAGATTGTCAGGGAAACGGCCGTCGTAGTCAGTGCAAATCAGTTTGGCGCTTCGGTGCAGATTACGCGCGCGGGCGTAGTAACCGAGACCGGTCCATAAATACAAAACGGCATCCTCAGGCGCTTCAGCGAGATCGCGCACGGTGGGCATGGCGGCCATAAACCGCTCGTAAAAAGGAATGGCTGTCATGACCTGTGTTTGTTGCAGCATGATTTCGGACACCCAAACCCGATAAGGCGTGCGATTGTGTTGCCAGGGCAAATGCGAACGTCCGTGCTGGTCGAACCAGTGGAGTAATGCGTCAGCAAAAGCATGGGTGGCGGTCATAGAGTGGTAAAGCTTCGCAATGAAGTACGGAGACTCTTTCTATACAATGAGGGCCCTAGTGTAGCGGCCACAGCCCTGTTTGGTCGCGCACACCGGAGAAAATAGCATGAGTCAGTACGAAACCGGCGAGCGCCGGGCAACAATTAGCCGAGCTACACTGGAGACGCAAATCGAGGTGGCGTTGTGTCTGGATGGCAGCGGTCAATGTGAACTCGACACGGGGCTGCCCTTTCTTGAGCATATGCTCGACCAAATCGCGCGGCATGGTCAAATTGATCTCAACATCGTTGCCAAGGGCGATCTCCACATTGATGCACACCACACGGTTGAAGACATTGGGATTACGCTCGGTCAGGCATTTAACGAGGCGATTGGCGATAAAACCGGCATCATCCGATACGGCCATGCCTATGTGCCGTTAGACGAGGCGTTATCACGCGTTGTGCTCGACTGCAGTGGGCGGCCTGGGCTGGAGTTTCATGTGCCTTTTACCCGCGCCAAAGTGGGCGACTTTGATGTTGATCTGGTGATCGAGTTTTTTCAGGGATTTGTGAATCATGCCAATGTCACCCTGCATATCGATAATCTGCGCGGACACAATGCACACCATCAAGCAGAGACTATTTTTAAGGCATTCGGACGCGCTTTACGCATGGCGATTACCCGAGATGCGGCGCTTAAGGGTGCGAGTCCTTCTACCAAAGGGGTTTTATAGCTTGTGACCCAGCGGGTAGCCGTTATCGATTACGGCATGGGCAATCTACATTCGGTTGCCAGTGCTTTGGAGCACGCGGGCGCCCTCGAAGTGATCGTTACTCACGATCATGCAGTGATTTCGAAAGCCGATCGCGTGGTCTTTCCCGGTGTGGGGGGGATCCGTGATTGCATGGACGCGATTCGGGGGCTTGGATGCGACCAACTGCTGGAGCAGGCGATCACAGTAGAACGAAAGCCCGTGCTCGCTATCTGTGTGGGTATGCAGTCATTAATGACGACTTCGGAGGAAAACGGCGGGGTAGCGTGCTTGAACCAGGTGCCTGGTGAAGTGACGTTTTTTGGAAGCCCTCATCTAGCGTCGGACGGAGCTCGATTAAAAGTGCCGCACATGGGTTGGAATCAAGTGGTGCAGAAGCGAGCCCATCCTTTGTGGGCCGGCATTGAGTCGGGCACCCATTTTTATTTCGTCCACAGTTACCACGTGGTACCGAATGACCCTGACCTGGTGGCGGGTACCTTCGATTACGGTCTCTCTGGCTGCGCTGCGCTGGCGCGAGATAACGTGTTTGCTACGCAGTTTCATCCGGAGAAAAGCCACCAAGCAGGACTCACTTTACTGAAGAATTTTTTGAGTTGGGATGGAACATGCTAGTGATACCCGCCATCGACCTGAAGGAAGGTCAATGTGTTCGCTTACGTCAAGGAGACATGTCGGACAGTACGGTCTTTTCAGATGACCCCGTTGCCATGGCACAGCAGTGGCATGCCCAGGGGGCGCGCCGACTCCATTTGGTCGACCTAGATGGAGCCTTTGCAGGCAGGCCCGTTAACGCCCCTATTATCGAGCGTATCGCCGAGGCGTTACCTGAGCTGCCGATTCAGATCGGGGGCGGTATTCGTGACCTCGAGACGATTTCACAGTATCTGGCGTCAGGGGTTCAATACGCCATTATTGGTACCATGGCCGCGAAAGACCCTGACTTTGTGAAAGCCGCCTGTGCGGCATTTCCCGGTCATATCGTCGTCGGTATCGATGCAAGAGGTGGGCGAGTCGCGGTAGAGGGCTGGGCCAGTGACAGTGAGCTCGACGCGACCGATCTCGCGAAACGATTCGCAGACGTAGGGGTGCATGCTGTGGTGTACACCGACATCGATCGCGATGGCATGATGCAGGGTGTTAATGTGGCGGCCACGGTGGCACTAGCGCAATCCTCGGGCCTGCCCGTGATTGCCTCGGGAGGCATCAGTCGTATCGAAGACGTTGAGCAGTTGATGCACTATGCCGATTCAGGAATCACTGGCGCGATTACCGGCCGGGCCATTTACGAGGGAACACTTGATCTCAGTGCTGCCCAAGCAATGGTCGATACATTTTTGGGCGTCGATTAGTGGCCCTAGCAAAGCGCATTATTCCGTGCCTTGATGTCGATAGGGGGCGTGTCGTTAAGGGCGTCAATTTTGTTGGGATCAGGGACGCCGGTGATCCCGTCGAAATCGCGCGTCGCTATAACGAAGAAGGTGCGGACGAAATCACCTTTCTCGATATTACTGCTAGCCATGAAGAACGCGACACCACGGTACAAACGGTAGAGCAAATTGCGCGTGAGGTCTTCATTCCCCTTACCGTAGGGGGGGGCATTCGCGCGCTACAAGATATTCGTACGATGTTGAACGCCGGCGCCGACAAGGTCAGCATCAATACGGCGGCGATTCATGATCCCGACTTGGTGAGTGCTGCTGCGGCGCGTTTTGGCTCACAATGCATTGTCGTAGCGATCGATGTAAAGCGCGTTTCTGAGCCAGAGTCGCCACCGCGATATGAGTTGTTCACACATGGTGGCCGCAAATCGACCGGCATTGAGGCGGTTTCTTGGGCGAAGAAAATGGCCGCATTGGGTGCGGGTGAGTTGCTGCTCACCAGTATGGATAGAGATGGAACCCGTGATGGGTTTGAGCTGACCATCACGCGCGAGATTACCGACAGCGTTGATATTCCCGTGATTGCATCCGGTGGGGTGGGCACACTTCAACACCTGGCCGACGGGGTGACACAGGGAGGTGCCGATGCGGTCTTAGCGGCCAGTATTTTTCATTTCGGCGAATACACGGTCCGGGAAGCCAAGCAGTTTATGTTCTCAGAAGGCATTCCAATGCGCCTGTGACCGCTTGTTCTCGCGGCCAGGCGAGGCCTTCAAAGGGCGCACGACGAGATTACTGGGATGCCGGCGCGGCTGAGGCGGTGGTTTGATCAATGGGGAGCTCGGGCATCGTGTTCGGCCTGAGAAGGTTAATACCGCGTAACAACGTCAAAGCCTCGTAGAGTTGGTTATCTGAATTCCGCAACTCGGTCAGCGACTCGCTTTCAGCCTCTGTATCAACTGGATCGCCGCCGCTGAGGCTGCCCTGCAGATCCGACTCTTTCGTTCTCCGAGCCGACTCAACGCTCTTCACCTCTGCTCTTTCCACGACGATATCGGGGACGATGCCCTCAGCCTGAATGGAACGACCGTTAGGGGTGTAATAGAGCGCCGTGGTTAATTTGACAGCACGGGTCTCAGTTACCGGCAAAATGGTTTGCACTGATCCCTTACCAAAACTTCGGGTGCCCATGATGATGGCGCGGCGGCGGTCTTGTAATGCACCTGCCACAATTTCTGACGCGCTAGCGGAACCGCCATTGATCAATACGACGATGGGGAGATCGTCCAGCATATCCCCAGGTGAGGCTTCGAAGCGCTCAGCCGCTTGTGGGTGACGTCCCTCGGTATAGACCACTAGTCCGCCATCTAACAATGCGCCAGCCATATCAACACTGGCACCAAGCACACCGCCGGGGTTGTTGCGCAAATCTAGAACCACCCCTTTGAGGTCACCCTCTGCCAGCGCCTCTTGCAGTACCGCAATGGCTTCATTACCCGTATCTTTTTGGAACTGGGCGGCGCGCAACCAGAGATAACCTTTCATCAATGCTCGGCTTCTGACACTGGGCACTTTTATGATGTCGCGAATCACCGTGACATCAAAAGGATCCTGGGTGCCGCGTCTGCCAATCGTCAACAGCACTTCGGAACCGGTTGGCCCGCGCATCAGGTCTACGGATCGGTCTACTGGAAGATCGCGAATCGATTCACCATCGATTTTGAGGATCACGTCTCCCGCTTTCAGCCCTGCTGCCTCGGCGGGAGAGCCGTCGATGGGCGCGATGATCGTGATGTAACCTCGCTCTTGTCCTATTTCGATGCCCAAACCACTGAATTCGCCTTGTGTGTTTTCTTGCAATGAGTCGTAGGCTTTTTCCTCTAGAAACACAGAGTGTGGATCTAGGCCGGACAGCATTCCCTGCACAGCCATTTCAAACAGTTTGCTATCCGGCACCGACTCAACATAGCCCTGACGGATTTGGTTAAAGACATCGGCAAACATTTGTAGCTCTTCAAGGGGCAGAGATTGGCGTTCCTCAAGACCCGCTTGGTGAGGATTATCGTCGGAAACCTCTGCTGCTTCTTGCGCGCTAATGGGCTGGCACACCAGTGCAGTGATAACAAGTCCGAGTCCAAACGGGCGGAGGAACGCTTCCATGGTGGAATCCTAAAAACAATCGAAGATGAATATTAACTGATTATCGTTGAGGCGCTGAGCGTTGAATCCAATCGGCAGGATCTACCGGATCCCCCTGTTGCCGAATTTCAAAGTAGAGCCCGGTTCGCTCGCCGCCACCGCTCGCCCCGACTTTGGCGATGATGTCACCCTGACGAACAAACTCTCCTTCGCTGCGAAGCAGGCTATGGTTTTGTGCGTAGAGAGAAAGCCACCCTTCTCCATGGTCGATGACAATGATCAGGCCTTGGCCGCGTAACCAATCCGAAAAGATAATGTGCCCATCAAAAATAGCGCTGACCGGCTCACCTTGTGGTGCGGGGATGAGCCAACCTTGCCAGCGAATATCCGTGTTGCGTCTGGCGCCAAATCGATTGCTTGGCTTGCCATTGACCGGCATAGCAAGTGCGCTGCTTGCTTCGGAGAAGGGGAGCCGGTTCATGGACGCGCTCTGTCTTGCTAACGCCAATTCCGTGAGCAGCGTATCCAAGTTTTTCTTATCCTCTGCGAGCACGGCTAAGCGTTGTTGGTCATTTTTCAATTGGTCGTTAAGTCGCGCGATCGTCTGTTCTCGCTGAGCCTGCTGTGACGTGAGTTGATCGATTAAGTCGGCGATAGCAGTCGTTTGCTGACTGGCTTTGCCCTCTGCTTTTTGCAGAGTGATAGCATTATTTTCTAATGTTTTAAGCCCTTCTTCGTAGCGGGTGACGGTGTCTTTTTGTGCTGTTAACACCAGTTGGTAGTAGGCGAGATGACGAGCGATATCGTCAGGACGTTTATCGCTGAGCCATACCCGCAATCCGCCCCCTTGGTGCAACAACCACAGCTGCCGAATACCCATTGCCATCGTTTGCTCTAACTCAGCTTGTTGAGTTTGCAGTTCGGCACCCTCTTTTTGGAGTGCCGTTATTTGCTGTGAGAGCGCTGATCGCTTGGCGGTTAGAGTTGATAATTGTGTATCGGTTTTGCTAATGAGCCGTTCAGTGTCGCGCAGAGACACCTGCAAGGCGTCTCGCGCCGCTGATTGCTCGGTTAGGCGTATTTGTGTTGCAACGATATCGGTTTCTAATACGGTAATTTGCTCCCGTGTCTCTTTTTGTTTTGAGACAGTCTCGGCAGTGTCGGCTAAAGCAAGCAACGGCGTGGCGAGATACCAAAGACCTAGGAGCAATCTGTACCAGAGCTGCCCGGTGGTGGGCTGATAGCGGGGCACGCAATGGCGGGCCATAGAGAGCGGGCTCAGCGGGTCAACAGATTGCGACCCGACATGGCGGAGGGAATCTCTAAGTCCATCATCGTCAGAATCGTTCCATTGGCTCGAATCCCGCCGGTAGGATCCAAGTCCCGGAAGCGCGTGCCAAGGTAGATGAGGGGCACGCGCTCAGTGGTATGTTGAGTGTGAGGTTGGTCATTCGCGTAGTCTTTCATTTGCTCACAGTTGCCATGGTCAGCAGTGATCAGGCCCTCGCCGTTGTGCGCTCGAAGCGCGGACACAACCCTGCCAATACACTTGTCTAAGGCTTCAACTGCTGCGACGGCGGCGTCGAACTGGCCTGTGTGCCCGACCATATCGCCATTAGCAAAATTGACGACGATAAAATCATACTCTCCAGCACCAATGGCGCGTACTAATTCGTCGGTTACCTCAGGCGCACTCATTTCGGGCTGCAGATCGTAGGTCGCCACGTCGGGGGACGGTATCAGTGTCCGAGTTTCGCCAGAGAATGTCGCTTCACGACCCCCACTGAAGAAAAAGGTGACGTGGGCATACTTCTCAGTCTCGGCAATTCTCAGTTGTGTTAGCCCTTTTTCCGCCAGTATCTCGCCCAAGCTGTTATCGAGACGTTTAGGGGGAAAGGCAATAGTGCAGCCCAGCGAAGCGGCGTATTCAGTGGTGGTGATGAGCGCTAATACCGGTTTAGCAGGGCGATCGAAGCCTTGAAAATCGTCTGCTGTGAGGGCTTGGGTGAGCTGTTTGGCGCGGTCAGCGCGAAAGTTCATGAATAGCACCGCATCGCCATCGGCCAAGGCGGCACGATCTCCGATGCCAGTAGGGGCCACAAACTCATCGTCTTCTCCCCGGTCATATGCGTTAGACAACGCCAGTATTGCTGATGGGGTGAAGTAACGGGCCTCCCACTGTGTCAATAAATCGTAGCTTTGTTGGATCCGATCCCATCGGTTGTCTCTGTCCATCGCCCAGTATCGGCCATGCACCGTGCCAATCCGTCCCACCCCGAGCTCGGCAAATACTGCCTCGGCTTTTTCGAGGGAGGCTCGAGCGCTTCGGGGAGGCGTATCTCGGCCGTCCAAAAAGGCATGCAAATATAACTGCTGTGCGCCGCGCGCAGCTGCGAGTCTTAAAGCAGCGAAAAGGTGCGCTTCATGGCTATGGACGCCACCGGGAGAGAGGAGCCCCATGATGTGGACCGCTTTACCGGCCTTAACAGCGGCATCAATCGCTTGGCAGTACTCGGGGTTGTTATCGAAATCACCCTCGCTGAGTGCTTGGTCAATCCGCGTTATCGATTGATACACAATCCTGCCCGCACCCAAACTCATGTGGCCCACTTCGGAGTTGCCCATTTGCCCCTCGGGCAGACCTACATCAGGACCCGAGCTCGAAATTAACGTATGGGGTGCTTCTCGCCACAGCTGATCGAGGTGGGGCGTTTGGGCTGCGCGAATCGCATTGTCCTCGGTTGCGTCGCGATGACCGAAACCATCAAGGATCATGAGCAGCGTTGTTGATTTTGCTGGGGCCACGGTCGATTGGACTCAATTAGAAAACATCCCAATAGTGTAACGCGGTGGCGGTGACTGAACACCTTTATACCGACGATGATAACGACGATCGATAGGCACTGAGTGCTTAACGAGACCTTGTTGGTGCGGCTTAAACACCCTATACCGTGAGCAATGCACTCAGATGAGACGTTCTATCGCCCCTCTGAGGTTCCCCATACTTGTTGTGGTCGTATTGCGGTGGAGCTTAGGCTGCTGGCGGCCAGCTGGCCCCGTCATGCCCCCCGTTCTGACAAGGGTTCACGTCTTGACTGGAGGGTCATTGATTGAACGGATATACTCGCCGGCCGCCGATCAGTTGTCGCGGGAGCGGCAGTCAGACCAAAGCTGGCGCAATGACAAGCCAAAAGGCTGGCCCGCTAAATGAAGAGTGGGTAACGATAAGAGGTGGGGTAACGTGTCGACAAGCTTAATCGTGCCATTTATGGCTGAACAATGGGTGCTCATTGCAGCACTCGCCGTGACGCTGATGATGCTGGTGTTTCACGAAACGCGAAAAGCTGGGCCTGCCTTATCGATCAACGAGGCGGTGCAACTGGTGAATACCGAGGGCGGTATCTTTGTCGATGTTCGTGATGTAGCGGATTTCGGCCGAGGCCACATCACTAACGCGGTGAATATCCCCTCGGCCGCGCTGGCTGGCCGGATGAGCGAACTCGAAAAATTCCGCGAAAAACCGGTAGTGGTGGTGTGTAAAATGGGCCAGTCTGCTGCAGGCGCGACTAAAGCGCTCAGGGCAGAGGGGTTCGCGCGGGCTCAAAAGCTGACCGGCGGCATGATGGAGTGGGATGCACAGAAACTTCCTGTCGTGACACAATGACTGGCGTCGTGATTTACACCACCCGGTGGTGCCCTTTTTGTACTCAGGCAAAGGCGTTGCTTGATCGAAAAGGAGTGAGCTACCAAGAAATTCCAGTTGATGGCGACCCAGCTGCTCGACAACAGATGGCGCTGAAAGCGGGTAAAACATCGGTGCCGCAGGTGTGGATCGGTGAACAACACATTGGCGGTTGCGATGAGCTGTATGAGCTGGAGCATTCCGGCACGCTAGATCCGTTATTGGCGTGATGGCTCGGCGCGACCACCCATATACTTTGAGTAAGGAGAAAGACCATGGCTGAAGAACAGGCCGCTGCACAGGAGCAGGCGTCACAACAACAATTTGTGACACAGCGAATCTACACCAAGGATATCTCGTTTGAGTCTCCGGCAACGCCCAACGTGTTTCGGCAAGAGTGGAAACCAAACGTTAATGTCGACCTAAATACCAAGAGTAGCCGCCTCGATGAGGAGGGTAACCACGAGGTGGTCCTCACGCTGACCATTACGGCAAAGCTTGAAGAGCAAACCGCCTTTCTTGTGGAGGTTCAGCAGGCGGCTATTTTCTTCGTGTCGGGTATTGAAGATGAAGCACTTCGACAGTTGCTATCAACCGTCGCACCAACGATCCTATTTCCTTATGCGAGAGAGGCGATCGATAGTTTAGTGGTGAGAGGCGGGTTCCCGGCATTGATGATTGCGCCGGTCAATTTCGATGCGCTTTATCGTCAAGCCGTCGCACAACAAGCAGCGGATGAAGCTGGCGCGGCCCCTGAGGGCGCAACGCACTAGGGAGTGTGGGGGTAATTACTTCACCGGCCTATCAAGCTCTTTGAGTTTTCGGGTCAGTGTGTTCCGCCCCCATCCTAACAGTTCCGCTGCCTCTGCCTTCCTCCCACCGGTGTGCTCTAAGGCGGCATCTATCATGATTGATTCAAATAAGGGTAGCGCCTGACGGAGAACGTTTGACTGTCCTTCGGCGAGTTGGCGATTCGCCCAATCAGCTAGCTGGGCGTGCCAGGTATCGGTCTCTTTCCGAGGTGACGCGTCCGGCTGCTGAATCAACTCCGGCGGTAAGTCAGAAAGCAGTACCTCCCGTCCCGCCGCCATCACCGTGAGCCACCGGCACGTATTTTCTAACTGCCTGACATTGCCGGGCCAAGGCAGCTGAGTCAAAAAGTCCAATGCGGCGCTGGATAAGCTTTTCGTTTCGACGCCAAGTTCCTGACTCGCTGCCGTTAAAAAATAGCCGAGCAACTGTGGAATATCCTCGCGTCGCTCTGCGAGTTTGGGGACATGAATCCGGATGACATTGAGTCGATGAAACAGGTCTTCTCTGAACGCGCCGGTCTCAACCAAGGCCTCTAGATTTTGATGCGTGGCGGCGATAATGCGCACATCGGCTGTGATGGAATCAACGCCGCCAACGCGGAAAAACTCACCGTCTTGTAAAACACGCAATAGCCGGGTCTGGGTGGCCGCTGGCATATCGCCGATTTCATCGAGAAAAAGTGTGCCGCCCTTGGCTTGTTCAAAGCGACCCGCTCGGCGATTGTTGGCGCCGGTGAAGGCTCCCTTTTCATGACCAAAAAGCTCAGATTCCATGAGCTCTTGTGGGATCGCCGCCATGTTTAGCGCGACAAAGGCGTTGTTGGCCCGAGGGCTATGCCGATGAAGCGCCCGGGCGACCAATTCCTTGCCGGTTCCAGATTCACCGTTAATCAAAACGGTGATGTGACTGTGCGCCAAACGTCCGATGGCACGAAAAACCTCCTGCATGGCGGCGGCATTACCGATGATTTCTGTCGTGTTATGGTTAGGAATGGCAACGTCCGTCGTCACAGTCTGGCTACGTTGGGCCTGGGCGCGCGACACGACAGAGACCATTTCCTCAATATCAAATGGTTTGGGTAAATACTCGAAGGCACCTTCTTCATAGGAGTTCACTGCACTGTCTAAGTCAGAGTGTGCGGTGGTGATAATAACCGGCAGATGCGGAAGCTTTGCTTTGATTTTCGAGAGGAGGTGAAGACCGTCTATGCCTGGCATTCTAATGTCGCTGACGACCACCATCGGCTCTTGGCTTGCCAATGCATCCAACACCGCTTGACCTGTTTCAAACAATCGGCTGGTCAGCCCGGCACGCGTGAGTGCTTTTTCCATCACCCATCGAATTGAGCTGTCGTCGTCTACAATCCATACCTGTTCAGTTAGGGGCATGTTGCATCTCCATGGGCAAGAGCAGGGTGAAGCAGGTGTCGCCGGGGACGCTCTTAACTTGAATGAGTCCGCCATGCTGATTGGCGATTCGCTGAGCAATAGACAGGCCTAAGCCGGTTCCTTGGGCATTACCTGTCACCATAGGTAGGAATAAGCCCGGCATTAATTCGTCTGAGACGCCTGGGCCATCGTCAGCGACCTGTAGCGCACAGACCAACTTGTGTCGGCTGCCGCCCACGGTGAATTGTCTAAAAACCCTCGTGCGGAGTGTGATCAGTCCGCCTTCGCCGCAAGCCTGCCAAGCATTGCGCACCAAATTCAGTAAGGCTTGGGTGAGCTGTCCTGCATCGGCGAGAAAGTCAGGCAGGCTTGGATCATAGTCTCGCTCAATCTGCAGCGCACCTTCCGCTTCCGCCTCAATTAATTGTCGAACGTGTTCGGCGACTTGATGAATATTAGTGGGCTGAGGTTCTAAGCGTTCTCTGGGACCGAGCATTCGATCCACCAACTTATGCAGTCTGTCCACCTCGGAAATAATGATGTCGGTGTACTCTTGGAGCGCGGGATCCGGCAGCTCTGCTGACAGCAGTTGTGCGGCACCGCGGATACCTCCCAGTGGGTTTTTCACTTCGTGGGCAACGCCTTTCATGATTTCTTTCAGCGAGGCCTGGGCCTGCCACTCGCTTTCGTCGCGGCTTATTGCCTGCAATCGGTCGACCATATTGAGCTCTAACAGCAAGCTGTGACTGCCGGCCTTTGTAGTGACTGGGCTGATCGTAATATCCACCGTTTTCTGTTGTCCTGAGCGGGTCGTCAGTGATATGGCCCTGCGGACCATGGGGTAATTTTCCGATAGCGCTTGATGTAAAAGGGGGTACCACTCATTGGATGCATCGAGGAGCGCGTCTAATGGATGCCCGCGAGCGCGACTTGCAGAGACGCCGAGTAGGTTTTCAGCGGATAGATTGAGTGCGCAGACGTTTAATTCGGCATCGAGTAATACAACGCTGGTGGCGAGCAATTCGAGGTTATAGTCGGCGGGCAGTTTGGACATGGGATTAACGAGCTACCGAGGGTCGTAATACAAAGACTGCGCTGGTGTCAGAGGTATCCATCTGTGCCCCCGAGCTATGCAACCGATGAACTCGTAGTTGATGCTCACCGCGATAAATATTGCTGAGGGACCACTGGTGTTGTTTTTGTGGCGGTCCATAAGGGGCACCATCCATTTCCAGCTGTAGGTGCTCAGCGTCGGTCAGGGGAGGACTGATCAAAACGGTGACGCTGAAATTACCGGGCCCCATCGGGATGGTGCTGCCGTTAGCTGGTTGCTCGATCCGGGTCTCAAAGGGGATGTTCACCGCAGTGGGGGGTGGCGCGGGTTCGACCGGTTTTATGGCAAGCGGTTCGGCGGTATTGAGGGACCGGATTGTATGCTGTTCTACTGACTCAGCATCCACCGCAGGAGGCTGGTCGGTGAAGACGACATTGCCGTTTTCATCGGTGATTTTATAGACGGGGGTTGCCGCAGCGGCAACAGCACAGAGTGCCCACAAAACGGCGGTTAACCGTCGAGTTGACGCGTAGATCAAACGTTTACGATGGCCCTCATTCATTTTCAACTGTCTTGATGTCCTGTTCGACGCACGTCTGCCTCTGGTTAAGAAGCACTACTTTGGTGCGTTCTAATTTGGGCAGTGGTTAAAGAGTCAAAAGCCCGCACTGGGCGGGCTTTTGAGTTGTGACGATCACTGGCATCGTCGCCCTTACAAGGAGTAATACATATCGAATTCTGCTGGGTGGGTGGTCATATTCAGCCGCTCGACTTCTTCCCGCTTGAGTTCGATGTAGGCGTCGATCATATCGTCGCTGAACACCCCACCTGCGGTTAGAAAGCTTCGATCTGCATCGAGTGCATCCAGTGCCATCTCGAGGCTCGAGGCGACAGTGGGGATGTTGGCTGCTTCTTCTGGTGGCAGGTCATACAAGTCTTTGTCTGCTGGATCACCGGGGTGAATCTTATTTTGTATCCCATCGAGGCCTGCCATTAACAAGGCCGCAAAAGCGAGATATGGGTTAGCAGTCGGGTCAGGGAATCGCACCTCAATGCGCTTCCCTTTTGGCGATGGCTCGTAAGGGATACGGATAGAGGCTGAGCGATTTCGCGCGGAATACGCCAACATGACCGGGGCTTCAAAGCCGGGTACCAAGCGTTTGTAGCTATTGGTCGAGGCGTTGGTGAAGGCATTGAGTGCTTTGGCATGCTTGATTGTGCCGCCGATGTAATAGAGCGCTGTATCAGATAGGCCCGCATAGCCATCACCAGCGAAGGTATTTTCGCCGCCTTTGGCAATCGATTGGTGACAGTGCATGCCTGAACCGTTATCACCCACGACAGGTTTGGGCATAAAGGTTGCGGTCTTGCCGTAAGCATGAGCGACATTAAAGACACAGTACTTGAGAATTTGTACTTCATCCGCTTTCGACACCAATGTGTTGAACTTGATACCGATTTCGCACTGACCCGCAGTGCCGACTTCGTGGTGGTGTACCTCGACGTCGAGTCCCATTTGCTCCATGGCTGAGCACATAGCAGCACGGATATCGTGCAGTGAATCGACGGGTGGGACCGGAAAGTAGCCTCCTTTGACACGTGGGCGGTGCCCTGTATTGCCGTCTTCAAATTCTAAGTTAGAGGACCAGGCGGCCTCTTCTGCATTGATCGAGTAACTGGCGCCGCTCATGTCGACATTCCACTTCACGTCGTCAAAGACAAAAAACTCTGGTTCTGGGCCAAAAAAAGCCGTGTCCCCCAGGCCGGTCGAGACCAAGTAAGCCTCAGCCTTTTTGGCGATGCTACGCGGATCTCGCTCGTAACCTTGCATCGTGTCAGGTTCAACGATATCGCAACGCAAAATAACGGTGGGATCATCGGTGAAGGGGTCGAGCACTGCCGTGCTGTCGTCGGGCATTAAAATCATGTCCGACTCGTTAATGCCCTTCCAGCCTGAAATCGAGGAGCCATCAAACATTTTGCCGCCCTCGAAAAAATCCTCGTCCACTGTATGAGAAGGAACGGAGACATGTTGCTCTTTTCCTTTAGTATCAGTGAATCGAAGATCCACCCAGCTGACGTCGTTTTTGCTGATTAACTCTAGCGTGCGCTCTGACATGTCCTCTTCCTCTTTTGAAGTCTCTCCCCGTCATGACGGGATGTTAAAAATGCGGATAGTGCAAATGCACTGACTAGCTGATTAATACAGTGCAAAGCTTATGCCAACTTTTGGTGATGAAGGGAGGCTATCTAAGCTGCTGTTTTAAATCATTATTATTGACATTGCCGACAACCGCAGCCCGCAATATGCACTATTATAGTGCATATGGGCGTGCTTTGCGCACTATTTTGGTGCTATCGGGCGGGCGGAAATAGGGTGAACCACTTGATGTTCACTGGTGTACACTCCCGCGCGCGCAAAAACCATTCGCCGCCGTCAAACGTGAGAGACCTATGAAAGCCCTTCGTAATATTGCCATTATTGCTCACGTAGACCATGGCAAAACGACGTTGGTGGATTGCCTGTTGCAGCAGTCCGGTACGCTGGATCGGAAGATGGCGGGCGCCGAGCGTGTCATGGACTCTAACGATCAGGAGCGTGAGCGCGGTATTACGATTCTGGCCAAAAACACCGCTATTAGCTGGCGCGATTACCGAATCAATATCGTCGACACGCCCGGGCACGCTGATTTCGGGGGTGAGGTAGAGCGCGTTTTGTCTATGGTCGACTCGGTGCTTCTCTTGGTCGACGCAGTGGATGGTCCCATGCCACAGACTCGATTCGTCACGAGCAAAGCGTTTGAGCGAGGGCTGAATCCGATCGTAGTGGTGAATAAGATCGATCGAGAGGGTGCCCGTCCCGACTGGGCGGTAGACCAAATTTTTGATTTGTTTGATGCGCTGGGCGCAAACGAGTCTCAGCTCGATTTCCCCGTGGTGTACACCTCCGCAGTATTGGGGATTGCGGGTGACGACCCAGCCACGATGGCTGAGGATATGACGCCGCTGTTTGAGGCAATAGAGCGCCATGTACCGGCGCCTGATGTGGATATTGATGGCCCTTTGCAGCTGCAAATATCGGCTTTAGATTATTCGAGCTATGTGGGTGTGATTGGCGTTGGCCGGGTGACCCGAGGCTCTGTGAAAGGCAATACAGCGGTCACCATTGTTAACCGAGAGGGCGACACTCGGCCTGGTAAGATTCTTCAAGTGATGGGCTATGATGGCCTTGAACGCACAGAAGTCTCCTCAGCAGACGCTGGCGATATTGTGTGTGTGACGGGTATTGATGGTCTGCTGATATCCGACACGCTGTGCGATCCCGCGCAACCTGAGGCACTGCCTGCGCTCACGGTCGACGAGCCGACTGTTAGCATGACTTTTCAGGTCAACGACTCCCCCTTTGCAGGGCGCGAGGGTAAGTATGTGACCTCTCGTAATTTGAAGGAGCGTTTGGAGCGAGAGCTCATCCATAATGTGGCGCTGAGAGTAGAACCCGGTGATAGCGCCGACAAGTTCAAGGTATCGGGCCGAGGTGAGCTGCACTTGTCCGTGCTGATTGAAAATATGCGGCGCGAGGGTTTCGAGTTAGGCGTGTCGCGACCAGAAGTCATTCAGAAAACGATCGATGGCGCCGTGTGTGAGCCCTATGAGCAACTGGTAATCGATATTGATGAACAGCATCAAGGCGGTGTCATGGAGGAGCTAGGTCTGCGTCGCGCGGAGCTTGCTCAGTTGGTGCTCGATGGCAAGGGACGTGTGCGGTTGGAATTTATTGTTCCCGCTCGAGGTTTGATCGGATTTCGTTCTCAGTTTCTGACCATGACCTCAGGCTCGGGCATTATGACCCACATCTTCGATCATTACGGACCAGTGACGACCGCTGTGCTAGCCGCCCGACAAAATGGGGTGTTGGTATCGATGGTGACGGGTAAAAGCCTCGCGTATGCCTTGCATGCTTTGCAAGAGCGTGGGCGACTCTTTTTAGATCCCAATATTCAGGTATACGAAGGACAGATAGTCGGCCTGCATAGCCGAGGTAATGACCTGGTGGTGAACCCAACTAAGGCGAAGCAACTCACCAATGTGCGCGCATCTGGCACTGATGAGGCATTGACCCTCTCCCCACCGGTGAAGCACACCTTGGAGCAAGCTTTAGAGTTTATTGAAGAGGACGAGCTGGTAGAGGTCACCCCAGAGAGTATTCGTTTGCGTAAAAAATGGCTGTTGGAGCATGAGCGTAAACGCGCCTCGCGCAGTGCCGCGCAGCGCGTAAGTTTCCCTCAGCATCTCCACATGCTCAATATTGTCCTCGTAGTAAGGCCCATGGGTCATCACGAAGCCCATCGATTCGTAAAACGCGGTTAAATATGCCTGCGCACTGAGTCTGACTCCTTCTGGCCAGCGCGCGCCACAGAAATCGAGGGCTCGTAACATCAGATCTCGCCCTAAGCCGCACTCCCGATAGTCAGCGTGAACAGCCACTCTGCCAATCGAGCACTCTGAGTAACTGACGCCGGGTGGTGCTACGCGCAACGTGCCGATGAGCTGCTCGTTATGGAGCAGTTCGAGGTGCCAACACTCGGGGTCTTTTTCGTCCGCCTCTAAATAAGGACAAGCCTGTTCTACCACAAAAATAGCGGTGCGTAGGCTGAGTAACCGATGCCATTCGGGTCCACTGAATAGTGCAAAGTGCCGCCACCGCCAGACCAGTGCTTTACGGTCCATCGTTGATTGTTCTGCCATGGCGAATGTCTCCTAATGAGGCGTGGCGAGTTTGTATAGGGCTGCCGCAAAGTGAAAAGCGCAGTTTCGTGGTATTCCCGCATGAGGGTGCGTTAGCATAGCGCGGTTCAAGAGTTTACGGCGGCGTGAACTCCCACCTCTTTTTGAGATCTTCGCCACTATGTCCGATTTAATGGAGCCTCCCGTCGACGTCGAGCAGATGTCTCTGCGTGACTACGCCGAAAAAGCGTACCTCGATTATTCCATGTACGTCATACTCGATCGCGCGCTACCCCATGTGGGTGACGGCTTAAAACCAGTGCAACGCCGCATTGTTTACGCCATGAGTGAGCTTGGCCTTAAAGCCACCGCGAAATACAAAAAATCAGCCCGAACCGTCGGCGATGTGATCGGTAAATTTCACCCTCACGGTGACAGCGCCGCCTATGAGGCCATGGTGCTGATGGCGCAGAATTTTTCGTATCGCTATCCACTCATTGATGGACAGGGAAATTGGGGCTCACCTGACGATCCAAAATCGTTTGCCGCAATGCGTTACACCGAGTCTCGTCTGACCGCTTATGCCGATGTACTGCTCACTGAGTTGGGGCAGGGCACAGTCGACTGGCAGCCGAATTTTGACGGGACGTTAGACGAACCCACGGTCTTGCCGGCTCAGGTGCCCAATTTGTTACTGAACGGTACCACCGGAATTGCTGTGGGCATGGCTACTGATATTCCCCCACACAATTTGACAGAGGTGGTGGCGGCGACAATACATCTACTCGACTCCCCCAAGGCGAGCGTGGCGGATCTGTGTGCGCACATCAAAGGGCCTGATTTTCCGACTGAGGCAGAAATTATCACCCCGGTTGCAGAACTGAATGCCCTCTATGAAACGGGTCGCGGGGCGCTGCGCGTCCGCGCTGCTTATCATATTGAGGAGGGTGCAGTGGTGATTCACGCCCTGCCACATCAGGTATCGGGTGCCAAAGTCTTAGAACAAATTGCGGCGCAAATGCAGGCCCGAAAATTACCAATGGTGTCTGATCTGCGAGACGAGTCTGATCATGAGCATCCAACGCGCCTCGTCTTGCTACCGCGCTCAAACCGAGTGGATACCCAGCAGTTATTAAACCACCTGTTTGCCACCACAGATCTCGAGCGATCTTACCGCGTTAATCTCAATGTGATCGGCGTCGATGGCCGGCCTGCGGTGAAATCCTCTGGTGACGATACTGAGCGAGTGGCTTGTATTCAGAAAAGCCACCGTCAAGCGTCGACTTACTTATCGATTAGAGCGCGTCGAGCGGCGTATGCATCTGCTCGAAGGCTATCTGATTGCTTTTTTGAATATCGATGAAGTCATTCGCATCATTCGAGAGGAAGAGAGTCCAAAGCCTATCTTGATGGAAACGATTTGCGATTACTGACGTTCAGGCTGAAGCGATTTTGGATTTGAAGCTACGCAATCTCGCCAAGCTTGAGGAAATGAAAATTCGAGGCGAGCAGGACGAGCTGGCGGCAGGAGCGGGATACGCTTGAGAAAACATTAGGCAGCGACGCCCGGCTGAAGACGCTCATCAAACGCGAACTCAAAGCGGTGGTCGAGCAACACGGCGATGCTCGCCGCTCACCACTGGCGGCTCGCGAGGAGGCCAAGGCGTTTAGCGAACTCGAGTTGGCTAGCGTCGACCCCCTCACTATTGTGTTGTCTGAAAAGGGCTGGATCCGTGCCGCAAAGGGACATGACATTGACCCCTCATCACTGAGCTTTAAGTCCGGTGACTGCTTTCGCTTCTCAGCGCTCGGCAAATCAAATCTGCCGACGGTGGTCATTGACTCTACCGGTCGCGCTTATACCTTACCGACACACCAGTTGCCCTCTGCGCGTGGGCAGGGAGAGCCTTTGACGGGTCGAATCAGCCCGCCATCAGGCGCCACGTTTGAGGGCTTATTGACGGGTTCTGAGACGGATCGTTTCTTGCTGGCCAGCGATGCTGGTTATGGTTTTGTCGTGCAATTTGGGCAGTTGCAGGCCAAGAACAAAGCGGGAAAAGCGTTGTTGTCGCTGCCACAAGGCGCTCGGGTGCTGCCGCCAGCTGCCGTGACCGGCGACGCTGAGCCCTTCGTGGTGGTTGCCACCAATGAGGGCCGAATGCTCGTATTTCCCTTGTCCGAACTGCCAGAAATGTCCCGAGGGAAGGGCAATAAATTGATCGGTATTCCCTCTGCTCGCTCGGCATCGCGAGAGGAATTTGTGGCGGGACTTTGCGTGCTCGCCGAGGGTGACATGCTGCAGGTGACATCAGGCGGCCATTATCGCAACTTTAAGTGGTCGGAGTTAGAGCATTTTCGCGGGGACCGTGGCCGGCGAGGCAGCAAGCTACCTAAGGGTTACCAACGGGTGACACGCTTGACCGTTGTGGAGTAAGCCACAGCGCTTAAAACGGCAAAAAGCCTTGAGGGGTGTCCTCACTGCTGGGCGCGATGGCGCGCTGGAGAATGTGGAGTTGGCGCGTCAGGAGGTCGAGATGACTGCCGCTGATGTCCCCGATAGCCATCCATTGCTCGTCAATCACGTCGACGCCAATATAGGTCGTCAGACCGTCATCCTCCGCCGCGTGTGATGAGAGAAGAATGGCGTCTAGGTCGAGATTCGCCAGCGCCAATAGGTCATCCAGCGTTGCCTGCGTGTACAGACCAGGATAGATGTCCTTGTCATTACCGCGACCTAATTCACTGACACCAATCGCCATCCCTGGCATGAACGAGAGTCGCTCCTGTTTTTCTGCGAGCTCACTGCAGCGCGATAAAAGCCACGCGCAACTGGCGGCGCGCAACACGGGTGATCCGACCGAGAGTGATCCGGTGAAGAAAATGGCCAAGCCGAATTGCCGAATGACCGAGAGCTCGCCTCCGTAAAATCCGGCGCTGCCGTAGGCCATCCGGTGGAGAGATGAGACGTACGCCTGCAGACGCGACTTCATCGAGCGTCTCGAGGTAGGTTGGCAGGGTTTTCAGCGCGATACATAAAATAGCCGTATCGTGATAATGCTCGTCACCTTGGGTCTGGATATCCCGGGATCGCAGTAAATCAAGTGGCAGCGAGTCGATGCGGTCTTTCAGTTTATCGACTTCGTTGACCGACACCGAGGCTTCATCACTGATGGCATCAAGTTGTGCCACCGCGTCATTAATATTTCGGGCGAGGCGCTGTCCCATTGGGCGTGTCAGCGCATAGACCGCGGTGCTGAGTAACACAGAGAGTGCAATGAGCCCCCAAATGAGGGTCTCTCTGGCGGTTTGTTGTTTGCTCAGATCCAAATAAAGCGCGACCGTGCCCGCGGTATTGCCATCAATGGACATTGTTTGCTCATAAGCATTGGCACCCGCGGGTATAAAGCCCGATATCGCCAGCTCCGTGCCTTCGATATCCAATGCCCTTGCGCCGGCAAATAACGCTTGATCGGTGAAAAACTGCAGTTCGGCTGATAAGCCGAGTCGATCCCCTGTCGCCAGCTCATTACTCGCTCTGGCGGCCAACTGCTGGGCTGCGGCGTGAGCGTGCTGGGTTAGTGTTTGATGTTGAATCGACTGGGTTGATTTCGCAGCGACTGCGACGAGTATCAGCGTGGCCAGCAGACACCAGCCTGTCGCCGCAAGCGCGAGCTGCTGCGACAGGGGCTGATTGCGTAATCGTTGGATGAGCTGCTGCAAAAGGATGCCTCCATTGACACCGCGTTCAGTATAAACTCTAACAGACCGATCCTAGGGAGCAGATTGCCCTAGCCCTCGTTTTTTTCAGGAACTTTTTTGTGACAGATCAGATGCATGTGATCGTGGTAATGGCTCCCTCAGGGGCGCTTGTTAATCGGATGTTGATCGAAAATGCCGTATCCGCCGTTCAGGGCCAGGTTGTCGAAGCCCGTAGGGTAGCCGTACCGGTATCACTCGCCGACCACCGGGAGGTGATCAAGTTTCTGATTGATTGTCCTGATCCCGAGAGGTTATCGGCCCAGTTACGACAGTTGTCTGATGAACACGGTGCCGATATCGCTCTGCAGTCGCGCTTATCCCGTTGTCGCCCTTACGGGCTAGCGGTGTTCGATATGGATTCCACACTCATCTCTTGTGAGGTCATCGACGAGTTGGCACGAGTTGCTGGCGTTGGTGCCCAGGTGGCAGAGATTACAGACCGCGCCATGCGCGGTGAGCTCGACTTCGACGAGAGTTTTCGCACGCGTTTAGCATTATTAGAAGGGCTAGATGCGGGGGTGGTCGACGAGCTAGCCGATCAACTGCCCTTGCAATCGGGTCTCAGCGAGATGGCGACAACGTTAAAAGCGCGTGGCCTCAAGCTGGCGATTTTTTCCGGCGGATTTATTCCGATCGCGGAGCGTTTAAAAAACGATTATGGATTTGATCATGTCGTTGCGAATGAGCTGGAGATTAGAGGCGGTAAAGTGACGGGAAGAGTTGTCCCTCCCATTGTGAACCGAGAGTACAAGGCGGAAGCATTAGGCGCTCTAGCAAGTCGGCTGGGCATTCACACCGAGCATTGTATTGCTGTGGGTGATGGTGCAAACGACCTGTCTATGATGGCGCTTGCCGGTCTTGGCGTCGCGTTTCACGCCAAGCCTGCGGTCCGAGCAGCAAGCCCGATTGAAATCACGCATATCGGTCTCGATGGTGTCTGCTATTTGATGGGTCACGAAGGTGAATTTGCAGCGGCGTGAAAATCGGCAGATGCACCTTGGTAATTGCCTGCGGTATCATAGTCTTCTTTACCAAATGGGTCCCCGATAATGGCAAACTTCTCGACGAATGAATTCAAATCTGGCCTGAAGGTTATGCTGGATGGCGACCCCTGCTCGATCCTTGAAAATGAGTTCGTGAAGCCGGGTAAAGGGCAGGCATTTAACCGTGTGAAAATGCGCAACTTGAAATCGGGTAGGGTTTGGGAGCGTACCTTTAAGTCCGGTGACTCGCTCGAGGGAGCAGACGTCATGGATATGACGCTTGAGTACTCGTATACCGATGGCGAGTTTTGGTATTTCATGGACCCCGCGTCCTACGAGCAATTCGCTGCAGATCGCGACGCTGTGGCAGAGACTGAAAAGTGGCTTAAAGAACAGGAGCAATACGAAGTGACGTTGTATAACGGCGCACCACTGGCGGTCACTCCACCGAACTTTATCGAACTGGCCATAACAGAAACCGATCCCGGCTTGAAAGGCGATACTGCACAAGGTGGGAGCAAGCCCGCGACGTTGAGTACCGGTGCCGTGGTGCGAGTGCCGCTTTTTATTACCGAGGGAGAAGTGATTCGTATTGACACGCGAAGTGGCGAATACGTGAGTCGCGCCAGCAAAAGCTAACCGATGAGCGATTGGCGACCCTCTGCGTCGCTCGATACGATCGCGGCCCGAGCGAGATTACTGCATCAGCTTCGCGACTTTTTTGCAGCGCGAAATGTGATGGAGGTGGAGACGCCACTGCTTGCTCAGGCAACCGTTCCTGATCCTAATCTTGAGGTGTTTGCAGTCTCGACCGATGTTATGGGCGCGAGCCCTTATCGGTTCCTGCAAACCTCACCGGAGTTTGCGATGAAGCGGTTACTCGCGGCTGGATCAGGCGATATTTTTCAGATCAGCAAAGCCTTTCGAAAAGAAGAGTCGGGTCGTCATCATAATCCTGAGTTTTCACTGCTGGAGTGGTATCGAGTTGACTGGGACCATCGGATGTTAATTCGTGAGGTAGCTGAATTGATATGCGAGATGCTGGGCCGGACTGGCTGGCAGGTATGGACGTATCGCGCGTTGTTTCAAGAGCACCTGAGCGTTGACCTCTTTGACCCCGGCATTGGCCGTCCTCAATTACTTGACGTTGCCCATCAGCGCATTGGTGATATTCCTCCTGATCTCGATTACGACGCTGCCTTGGCGTTGTTAATGAGCCATTGTATTGAGTCTAAAATCAGTGACTGGGGTGTTGTTTTTGTGACGGAATTTCCGGTATCGCAAGCTGCTCTGGCCAGAACGATGGCGGTCGATCGCGGTGCTGTTGCCGCTCGCTTCGAGTGTTACGTCGATGGATGCGAAGTAGCCAACGGCTACTGGGAACAATGTGATGTTGCTGGGCTCACCGCGCAATTTTTAGCAGACAACGAGCAGCGACAGCAAAGGGGGCTACCCATGCGTGAGCTCGACCAGCGCTTGCTTGCCGCTCAGGCCGAGGGGTTGCCCGATTGTGCCGGTGTTGCCTTGGGGGTCGATCGGCTATTAGCCCTCCAGACAGGCGTGAGTAGCCTGGCCGAGACACTCAGTTTTGATTGGCATCGTGCCTAAAGATGAGGCCAATCCTTGGCTGACTCGCCTCACTAACCGACTTGTTATCCGTTGCTGACCAAAGCTTGCCCATATCGCTCGATAAACGCCTTAGGAGGTCTTTTCGGGAGCCCCGAGGAAATTTCGATACAGACAAATTCCAAATGGCCTCGGAAAACGGTATCGCCAGAACGCAGGCAGTGGATTTGAAGACGGCGAATCATCTTTATCTTACCAATCCATTGGGTAATCCACGTGCCAACGAGTAACTCGTCGCCCGATCGCGTGGCTTTGAGATAATCATATTCGGCATGCGTCAGCGCCATTGCGCGGTCGAGCCGCCGGTATTCCTCTGGACCCAACCCTAGGGCTGAGGTATGAGCCCATGCAGCCTCCATGCACCAGTCGACGTAATGGGTGTTGCGTGTGTGATCCAGTGCGTCAATATGGTGAGGCTTAACGGTTACTGCGAGGGTGAACGGCTGATCATAATCCCAGTTCATGAATTCACTGCGGTCTGCTGTGGCTGGGCAATCATCAGGTAGCCAAAAAGCACCGCGAGGACCGGACAGATCAGGTTAAACAGAGCGTAGGGTGCGTAGGTGAAGGTAGCCACCCCCAATGTTGCCGCCATAAAAGCACCACAGGTATTCCAGGGCACCAGTACGGAGGTGAGTGTTGCCGAATCTTCGAGTGTTCTTGATAAACTCAGGCGGCTCAGTCCACGATCATCGTACGCAGAAATAAACAATCGCCCGGGTAAGGTGATCGCGAGAAATTGATCCGCCGCTAAAATATTAGTAATGATCCCACCTCCTACCGTTGCCAGAATCAGGTCGCCCGTCCGTTTTACACCTTTTAAAACCAAGTCGAGCAATTGTCGCAAAATGCCGGTGCTATCGAGTAACCCACCAAAGGTCATAGCAGTAAGAATCAGGAAGATGGTATTGAGCATGCTGGCCAAGCCACCCTTATCGAGCAGCTAGTACTTGATCCATGCCAGCCGGCGAATCATCTCCTGAGAAGAGCGCCATCCACACCCCCTGTAACAGGGGTGCAGGCGACTCTGGATGCGCTGTTAGTGCCATGGTGCGCACTACTTCGGGCTGAAAAACCGCACCATAAGCGGCACCGCAAAGCGTGCACAGTAAGATGGCGGGGTAAGCGGGGATCTTGAAGTAAATCATTGCCAGCATCAGCACCAGCGGCGACAGCACCCAGGGGGTGATAGCAAATTGATCAGACAGTGCGGCTCGGATACGAGTAATGTCATCGGGTGCGGCCGCCCCCTCACTGCCAATAATGGCAAAAAAGAGCAGGGCCAACGCAAACGCCGGCAAGGTCGTCCACAGCATATTTTTAATGTGCTCAAATAGGTCGACCCCAACGGCTGCTGCAGCAAGATTGGTTGTATCCGAGAGCGGCGATAGTTTATCGCCGAAATAAGCGCCCGAGATAATCGCGCCGGCGGTAATGGCGGGGGATAAGCCATAGGTTGTCGCAATGCCCATGAGGCCAATGCCCAGAGTACCGGCAACTGTCCACGAGCTGCCCAGACTCAATGATGCGAGTGCACAAATAACGGCTGATGCAGCATAGAAAATATCAGGATTGAGTAACTGCAATCCGTAAAAAATCATGCCGGGGACGGTGCCACTGATGATCCAGCTACCGATTAAAGCGCCAACGGAGAGCAGAATCATCATTGGCATAATCGATACGGTAATGGCACCGACCATACCGTCTTGGATCTGCTGCCAGCTCATGCCGCGCCGCCATCCGACCAGCATGGTCGCCCCTGCCGCAACGACGAGTGCGACTTGATTGGGGCCATAAGACGCATCAGACCCGAACAGAGCAACCGACGTCGATAGCAGCGCTACGAGTAATAAGATCGGTGCTAAGGACAGCAGCATATAATCTGGTCAGTTGGGTCGATAATAAGGTTTCGTCATCGTAATTTGGTAAGTTCCAATAATACGTTCTCGAAAGCCCCCCTCACAGTAGCTCAGATAATATCGCCACATGCGGATGAATCGGTCATCAAAGCCCATTGCGCGAACTTGATCAAGCTGAGTGAGAAAAGTGTCATGCCAATCTTGTAGGGTATCAGCGTAATCGCGAGTGATATCGCGTAAGCCACTGAGTTGCATATCTGTGACGTTGGCCACCGCATTGCTGATGACGTTGAGCGAGGGTAGGCAGCCGCCAGGAAAGATATAACGCTTGATAAAATCGACTGCGTCTCTGGCTTGTTCATAGCGTTGATCGGTCATGGTAATCGACTGAATAACGGCTTTACCGTCTGGCTTCAGCAGCCTGCTCAGCGTGCCAAAGTAGGTGTCATAGAACTGATGCCCCACTGCCTCAATCATTTCAATAGAGACCAATTTGTCGAACTGACCGTCAAGATCCCGGTAATCATCAAAGAGCACAGTGATGCGGTCCTGTAACCCGCGTTTTTTGACCGCCTCTGCGGCGTAGTCAAATTGCTCCTTTGAAATGGTGGTGGTGGTGACACGGCAGTGATAATGCTCTGCTGCATAGATCGCCATGCCGCCCCAGCCGGTCCCAATTTCGACGAGGTGATCCTCGGGCTTCAGTTCCAGATCTTCACAGATGAGTTGCAGCTTGTGCTGAGATGCGGCCGCGAGATCGCTTTGCGATGTTGGGAATACGGCGGCGGAGTACATCATGCTGGGGTCGAGGAAGAGTGAAAAAAATTCGTTACCCAAATCGTAATGCGCAGCGATATTCTCCCGCGATCTTGCGGCCGTATTCCTGCGGCCCCAGTGAGTTGTTTTCAAGGCGAGACGGAGGAGCCAATTTTGTTGATCGGACATCGCCTCGAGCATCGCCATATTGCCGCTAAAGGCGCGCGTGACCTCCGTGAGATTAGGGCTACTCCATAGGCCTTCTATGTAGGTCTCGCCCGCCGCAATGGTGCCGCCGGTTAAAATACGACGGTAAAGGTCAAGATCGTGGACATGCACTTCGGCGTGGGGGCCTGCAGGATCTGTTTTTGACCCAAATAATAGCGTCTCATCTTGCTCTACCATCGTCAGCGAGCCCACCTGAAGCTTCCCGAGCACTGTCAGTATTAGGGTTCTTGCCAGCCCGCCCTGCTTTTGTCCAAAGAGCATGGGGAGTTTAGAGATGTTCTTAACGCGATACTCGCTCATGCGGGTCCTCAGCAAAGATGTTTGACGTCGAGAGTGATATTAGTGGGATCTTTTCGGATGAGCATGCAGGCTGACGCCTTTCAAAAACAGACGCAAGGCCTCCCAATAGATTGCAATCACCACTTTGATCGTCATAAAGGGGTAGGCAGCGATCGCTTTCATCGCTGAGCGCGCGTCCAGTGGCGTGGCCGTGAGCGACAGCTGGGCATCAAACACGCGCTGCTCAGCCGCAAACAGCGTAATCTGAATCTGCAGCGCATTATCCGGCGCATTGCTATGCCAGCGATAGGTCATATTCATCGGGTTAAAAGGGGAGACATAGAGTTCTTTTTCGAACTCTGCCGTAAGCGGTGCGTTGTCATCCGGGACCGGTAACACATAGCTATGGCGCTCACCCCAGGGGGTGTTGGTGACCTCTGCAACGAGGTATTGCAGGACCTTATTCTGTTCGCAATAACAGTAGTAGACCGCGATGGGATTGTTTTGGTAACCGAAATAACGCCAGTTAGCGAGTAGGTAAACGGGCCCGGTGTGTCGTTCACCCGTTTCTTCAAAAATACGATCTTGAACGGCCTCGATGAGGGGCACGTCTTCGGCCCCTAGAAAATCAGTTCTGACAAAACGAGCCGGCGCCCAACGTTTGGTGGACCACAGTGGCAACGCTTGAGTGAGCTCGTTCAGCGAACTCAGTTCCACAAATGGCATGAAGACGCTGTAAGAGAAGGCGTGTTTCTTTGGGGTGTGTCGGGCGTGGTGGAGCGTACCCTTATACAGTGCTGCTTTCACGCCGCCATCTGGCGAGCGGAGCACAGGCTTTCTGCTACGCGGAGTCCGCTGGCGAGGCCGTCTTCGTGAAAACCATTTTGCCAATAAGCGCCGCAAAACCACGTGCCATTGTGCCCATTAATATCAGCCCAGCGTTGCTGTGCTTGCATGCTCTCCACCGTGAATTGAGGGTGCGCGTAATTGAAGCGCCCTAAAATGTGACGCGGATTGATGGAAGCGGTGTCGTTCAAAGTGACGCAAAACGTTTCGGGTGCATCAAGACCCTGCAAAATATTCATGTTGTAAGTCACTGTGGCGCGCCCGTTCCCCGGTTTTAACCGATAGTTCCAGCTGGACCATGCTCGCTGTTGCTTGGGTAGCAGGCGAGTATCGGTGTGCAAAATGACTTCATTGTCGCGATAAGGCATGGCACCCAGAACGGATCTTTCGTGATCGGTCGGATCGCCCAGCATTTTCAATGCTTCGTCTGAATGGGTTGCGATGACCACCTCGTCAAATTCACGTGTCTGGCCATTGGTGAATTGCACCACGACAGGCTTGCCTGGCGGCCGCAAAATGCGCGATACCGGCATCCGCGTGCGGATCGAGTCAGCGACGCGCTGTGTCAGCGGTGCGAGATACTCGCGGCTTCCGCCCTCTACAACGCGCCACTGCGGGCGGTCTTTTAACGACAGCAGGCCGTGGTTGCGGAAAAAACGAACAAAAAACTCCAGCGGAAAATCGTATGCATCCTCAGCATCTGCAGACCAGATGGCCGATGTCATCGCTAATAAGTACTGGCGGGCAAAATGATCACCAAAGCCGTTATTGGAGAGGTAGTCACCCACGGTCTGGTGCGGTGACAAGCGACCCGCGTCGAGATCACTGACCGCCAGCTTGTTAAAGCGAAGAATCTCTCGAACCATGCCAAGGAAGCTCGGAGACAGTAAATTGCCGCGTTGCGCAAACAGGGTATTCAGATTATTACCCGCATATTCCAGACCAGTCGCTTCGTCGCAGACGGAGAAACCCATCGACGTGTCGTGAGTGGCGACTCCTAATTCATCAAAAAGCCTGACCAAATTGGGGTAATTCCGATCGTTATAGACGATAAAGCCCGTATCGATCGCGAAACGGCGCGCACCCAATTGCACATCATAGGTAGCCGTATGGCCACCAATCCGGTCTCGGGCTTCAAAAATATGGACACGATGGCCGCTTTTGGCCAGGTGATACGCGCATCCCAGCCCGGAGATGCCCGCTCCAATGACTGCAATATTCACTGCTGACAAAACTCCGGTCATCAGGAGGAGAAGAAGGTACGAGTAATTACGGGGCGTGCAGAAAGCCGGATCAGCGCCGGTGTTAATGAGTTCAATGACGAAATCTTCTCCTCAATACGGTGTTAAGGCGGTCCGGCTATGTGTATGCTAGTCGATCAGATCGATATTTGAGTGCTACATGGTGGAGAAAACAACCCAGAGCGCCGCGTCCCCAGCACAAAACAGTGGCAAGTGGAACGTGCCAACGGGGCGAAGGACTGACGAGTGGAGCCAAGCGCTCGTCTCCGTGGGTGAAAGTCAGGATCGTGCCGCGTTTACCCGGTTTTTTCAGGCATTTTGCCCCGCTGATCAAAGCTTTCGCGCTATCGGGCTCGAGCTTATCTGCGACCCACGCCGACGAACTCGTGCAAGAGGTGATGCTGAAGGTTTGGCAGAAGGCGGGTGGGTTTAATCCGGAGAAGGCCGCCGCTTCGACTTGGGTCTACACCATCGCCCGGAACTGCCGCACGGACATGTTTCGTCGCCTGCAAAAATTTGACACGCCGCTGGCTTCTGACGACTTTGAACTCGAAAGCGAGGAAGAGGAATCCTTCATCGTCCTGCATACACGCCGTGGCTCAGAGCGAGTGCGTGAACTGATGGGTGAGTTACCGCCGGATCAGGCGCAAATCTTGGCCAAAGTGTATATGGAAGGAAAGTCGCATTCTGAGGCAGCTGCAGAGCTTGATCTCCCGTTGGGTACCGTTAAGTCGCGCGTTCGGCTGGCAATACAGAAATTGCAGGCCCTGATGGAGGCATGAAGCAGGCTGCGATGCGCTGAAATGCCACAGGTTTATTAGCGTTGTGGCGTGAACCATTTGCACAGGCCGTTCGTAGGGTGTAGTACACGAAAATAGTTTGGATTAGTTAATCATGGTGAAACATCATCCACCTGCCGAGTTTTTAACCGAGTATGCCGCCGGCGTGCTCCCAGTGGCGCAGTCTGCCTGCGTGGCAGCGCATTTGAGCTACTGTCAACGCTGCCGGCACATTGTCGAGAGATTGGAAGACATCGGAGGGGCTCATTTTGAGCAGTTAGACCCACAGCCGGTGGGAGATTCAATGCTGGATCGCGTGTTAGCACGCCTAGACGACCCTGAACCCCTGCGATATGCCCGAAACGAAGCGTCCGATGACAGACTTCCGGGCCTATTGGATCGACTCATCAACGGTGATTATGCGGATCTTGCGTGGAAGCGCGTGACGCAATCACTGAGCATTAGTTACTTGAAAACCGGCGATCTAGAACACGAATTTGCGCTGTATAGGATCGCTGAGGGCGGAAAGATTCCGGAGCACACACATGGTGGCAGTGAAATGACACTGGTGCTGAGTGGCGGGTTCTCGGATGAGGTTGGCGAGTATCACCCGGGCGATTTTATCGTCCGAGAAGGCTGGGATAAGCACACGCCAGTGGCGCTCGAAGGTGAGGAATGTATTTGTTTGGCGGTATTAGATGCTCCATTACGCTTTACGCGCTTGCGACATCGTTGGTTAAACCCGCTGATAAAGCTAAACGCTGGCTGATGGATCCTCACTTGCCTTTATTGGCGCTGATCAAGTGCGCAATGCCGGCGTAGTGACCCCTGATAATCAGCCGAGCACAGTTTCAACACAACCGGGACTTATTGATCCCCAAAAAATCAGGCGAACGTCACTATGCAACTAGTCATACCCCGTGAGACCCAGCCGGGTGAGAATCGCGTCTCTGCGACCCCCGAGACGATTAAGAAATTGGTGCGCCTCGGAGCCGAGGTGGTTGTTGAGACGGGGGCCGGCGTCGGTGCCGGCTTCAGCGACGCTGATTTTGAGGCCGCGGGCGCCAGTATTGGCTCCGATCGAGCGGCATTGCTTGCCAGTGCTGATATGCTGCTTCGATTGCGTAAACCAGAGTTAGCGGAGATCAGTCAACTTAAGGCGGGTTGCATCCACGTTTCTTACCTCGACCCCTTTAACGAGAAAGAACTGATAAAAGCTTTTGCCAGTCAGGGCGTCACCGCGGTCAGTATGGAAATGATTCCGCGTTCTACCCGCAGTCAGAAAATGGACGCGCTGAGCTCGCAGGCGAACTTAGCGGGCTATGTAGCAGTCACCCTGGCCGCCAATCATATGCCACGCATCATGCCTATGATGATGACACCCGCTGGCACTTTGAAGCCCGCCAAAGTTTTTATCATCGGCGCCGGCGTGGCAGGCTTACAAGCCATCGCAACCGCCAAGCGCTTGGGCGCTCGTGTTACAGCATTTGATACGCGCCCGGTCGTGGCAGAACAGGTGCAATCATTGGGTGCTAAGTTCCTTGAGATTGACCTCGGTGACACCGGCCAAACGCAAGATGGATACGCAAAAGAGCTCACGCCCGAGCAAGTTGCGATGCAACAGCAGGCCCAAAAGGCCGTGATTGCCGACTCTGATGTTGTGATTACAACCGCGCAAGTGTTCGGGCGCAAGCCACCGGTGTTGGTCACTCAGGACATGGTAGAGGGCATGGCGCCGGGCTCTGTGATTGTCGACATGGCGGCTGAAACAGGCGGCAATGTCGAAGGTTCCGCGCCTGACGAAGTGGTGGATCTGAATGGCGTCACAATCGTGGGGACCGCCAATTTGGCCAATCTCGCACCGCGCGACGCCACGCAGATGTACGCCAGCAACATGTTTAATCTAGTCGAAGACACTTGGGACACTGAGACCAAGCAGTTCGTGCTTGATCTTGAGAACGACATTCTTCCCGGCTGCGTGATTACGCACGGGGGTGCAGTGGTGCATCCGACGATCAAAGACATTATTGAGGGGGGCAACTGATATGTCCGGTGCAGAGTATTTGTTGTTCATTTTAATGTTGTCGATCTTTCTCGGCTTCGAGCTGATTAATAAGGTGCCGGCGACCTTGCACACTCCGCTGATGTCCGTTTCGAACGCGATTTCTGGCATCGTCGTCATCGGCGGTTTGCTGGCGCTCGAAGACTACGCCACCAAAGACATCAAAGATGATATGGACACTCGGTGCGGTGACCTTGGCCAGTATCAATGTAGTGGGCGGGTATTTAGTGACCGACCGCATGCTTGGCTTCTTCAAGAAGAAGGAGGGCTGATCATGTCGACCGAATTGATTACTCAACTGGGATACGTCGTTGCGTCAGGGCTTTTCATTTTTGGCTTGAAGATGCTGGGTTCACCAGCAACGGCACGGCGCGGCAATATGTTTTCGGCTCTTGGCATGCTGATCGCCATTGTGGCTGCCTTGCTGGATCAAGGGATCGTTGATTTCACTTGGATTGTAGCGGGTATGTTGGTGGGCGGTGCTATTGGTGCCGTTGCGGCACGCGCTGTTGCCATGACCTCAATGCCCGAGATGGTGGCGTTGTTCAATGGTCTCGGCGGTGCTGCGTCGCTGTTGGTAGGGTGGTCAGCGCTGTCACCTGATTCAGGTACGATCACACTGGTCACCATTGTCCTGTCAATTTTGATCGGTGGCGTCACTCTGACAGGGTCGCTGATCGCCTACGGCAAGTTGTCAGAAAAGATCGGCAGTGGCGCGATTACCTTTTCTGGCCAGCAAATCGTTAATTCCTTGGTCGTGCTGGGCATACTGGGTGGCGCAACCATGTTCTGCCTGAACCCAACAGATCCTAATTGGCTCTATATGGTCATTGGATTGGCATTGCTCTTCGGCATCATGGCGGTTATCCCCATCGGTGGCGCCGACATGCCAGTAGTGATTTCATTACTGAACTCCTACTCTGGATTAGCCGCTTGTGCGGCGGGTTTCGCCATTAACAACAACGCTCTGATTGTGGCAGGGTCGCTTGTTGGCTCATCGGGCGCGATCCTATCCTACATCATGTGCAAGGCCATGAACCGATCCTTTGTCAGTGTTATCCTTGGCGGGTGTCTCAAACGAGGAAACTGTGGTGGAGGGCGAGATCAAGCCTATCACTGCTGATGATGCGTATTACATCCTCGAGGCGGCGACTAATGTGGCGATTATTCCGGGTTATGGCATGGCGGTAGCGCAGGCACAACACGTGGTGAAAGAACTCACCGAGCTATTGGAAAAGAATGGCTGTGAGGTTAACTTTCGCCATTCATCCCGTCGCAGGCCGCATGCCCGGGCACATGAACGTCCTTCTCGTCTGAGGCAGATGTACCTTATGACCAGTTGCTTGAGATGGACGAGATTAATCCGCGTATGGAAACGGTGGATGTGGCGATTGTGATTGGTGCCAACGATGTGGTGAATCCGGCGGCTCGTGAAGTAGAGTCGTCCCCGATTTATGGGATGCCTGTCATTAATGTCGCAGATGCACGAACCGTATTTGTGCTGAAGCGATCCATGGCCTCCGGTTTCGCTGGCATCGAGAACCCGCTGTTCTACAAAGAGAACACGCGCATGCTCTTTGGCGATGCCAAGGAAAGTATTGCGACCTTGGTTCGAGAGTTTAGTTAATCTCAATTAAACGCCGAGAACCCCGCTTCAAGCGGGGTTTTTTTTGTCCTGAGTTTTTACCCCCTGAACAGTGCTAAATCAGGATCGACTGCCTATGAGCCGCGCAACCCTTTTGGGGGTGTCAGGCCGCCGTCAGTCAGCAAAGCCCCCCTTGTATTTGAGTCGCTGTGATAGCGTCAGGTCAGGCGTTACGTGGGGGAAGTTGTCTTAAGGACGGCCCGTTGAAGGAAGGCCCCGTTGAAGAAGGCCCCGCAGAACACGGCACCGCAGAAGCAGGTTCCCCAGAGAAGCGTGCCAAGACAAAAGGCGCTTGAGGAGCGGGGATAACGCACTCACTTCGGTCGACCGCTTTGAGCAGCGCGGCCTCAAGCCCGTTTATTGCCGATCCTAGCAATGTCGCGCGATCGGGGGCTGTTGGTAAGCGCCGTTTAGTCAGGATGCGTTGCCCGTTGCACCGCCCTCTGCCCCTGACTGAAATTGTCGATTCGCCAAACGCTGATACAAATCACAGCGCGTGATGAGGTCTTCGTGGCGGCCACTGTCGACGACTTGCCCCTCATTCATGACTACGATTTTATCGGCATTCATGACGGTCGAGAGTCGATGAGCAATGATGATAGTCGTTCGTTCCCGCATGATTCCTGTGAGCGCTTGCTGCACATGCCACTCGCTTTCTGCATCGAGTGCACTGGTGGCTTCGTCGAGCAACAGCAGCTCTGGATTAACCAGAATGGCCCTTGCCAGCGCCAACCGCTGGCGTTGGCCGCCTGAGAGCCTCACACCTTGAGCGCCAAGATCGCTGTGATAACCCTCCGGAAGGGCTGCGATAAAGTCGTGGGCGTGCGCCATTTGTGCAGCACACTCAACAGACGCCTGCGTGGGGTTATCGGCACCATAGGCGATGTTGTAAAAAATGTCGCCGGAGAACAGAGCGGGCTGTTGTGGCACCAATGCGATTTTTTGACGCCAGGCAGTCAGTGAGAGCGCCCGCAGGTCCGTACCGCCAAACTCGATAGTCCCGTTCGCGGGGTCATAAAAACGGAGGATGAGTTCAAAAACCGTTGACTTGCCGGCCCCAGAAGGCCCCACTAACGCCACCGACTCACCGGGTTGTATCGTTAAATTGAGCCCATTGAGCGCCGGCATATCGGGTCGGCTTGGGTAAAAAAACTGCACAGCGTCAAAGTGCAAGCGCTGTCCACTTGTCACGGTATTGCTACCGATATCAGGAATCGTGCTGCTTTCTTGCAGCAGCTCCATCAGCCGTTCTGCTGCACCTGCTGCTCGTTGCAGGTCACCCCAGACTTCTGCCAATGTGGCGAAAGCGGTGCCCACCATGACGGCATAAAAGACGAAAGCACCGAGTTCGCCGCCGGTCATCCGACCTTCGATGACATCGATGCCGCCAGACCACATCATGCTGATCATGCCCCCCATCAATAAAAAGATAGCAAAACCAGTCAGCAACGCTCGCTGCCAAACACGTGATCGCGCAATGACAAAGGCGCGCTCAACATCTTGCGCGAAACCGGTTTTTTCTGCGATCTCACGATTGAAGCTCTGAACCACTTTGATGCTTTGAAAAATTTCGCCGGCATGACTGCCGACTTCTGCGATCGACTGCTGACTTTTATTGGAGAGTTTGCGTACTCGTCTGCCGAAGATCAGGATCGGAATCAGTGTGATGGGCACCGCGATTAAAATCACCAGGCTGAGTTGCAAATTGGTAATCACCATCAAGGTCAACGCCCCGGTTAACGTCAGCGCATTGCGCACTGCAAGACTCACGGACGAGCCGATCAACGTTTGCAGGAGTGTCGTATCGGTCGTCAGCCGCGACATGATTTCGCCTGAATGGTTTGTTTCGAAGTAACTGGGTTGTAGATGAACGAGATTATTAAAGACCGCACTCCGTAGATCGGCGCTCACACGCTCGCCCAACCAGGACACCAGATAAAACCGCGTCATGGAGCCAAACGCCATTGCGACCCCAATAATCAAGATAAAGGAGACGGCCTTATATAACCCTGTTGCGTCAGCGCCTGAGAACCCCGCATGTTCTACTCGGCGCGGTCGCATGGGCAAAAGTGCCCCCTGGGCAGCGCCCCAGCGCGGCGCCTGCAGCCATCAGGCGGCTTTTATGAGGCCATAAAAAGGCCAGCATCTGTCGTAGCGGCGCCAAAGAATTCGCGCGGGTAAGCCGATCCTCAGGGTCGATTTCTTGTTTGATGGGCGCTGTCTTGTCAGTCACATTAATCGCTTCAGGCTGGCGTGAGTGTTACTTTTGCTTCATCTGCAACTAGTTTACGCGGGCCCGCACTAAAAAGATCGTTCAGTATCAATATGGACTGGTATTGCTTCTGATGCGGCTACCCTTGGCATCGCGCTCCGTGATCACCGCTTTATTGCGGTAACGGACAATCAGCGCCTGACCAGGCCGAATCGACTTCTTACTGGTCAGCTCAGCACGCTGGCGCTCAGCCATTCGTGGTTTGATGAGGGTGATTCCGCTGAGCGTAGGGCTCAGACCCGGTTCCGGCTTCCGTGGCAGTTGTCGATCTGGTAAGAAAGAGTGCCATCAGTTGCTGTGACTGACTTTTGGGTGAGACGTGGGCGAGTCAGCGTTACCAATCAGACAGTATCCTCAGCTCTTGTCAGGGTAGCTGAGCGTATTTTTCAATCGTTGTTTTTCACTGTCTGATAAATCTGGAAAAGGTAAGCCTTCACCCTGACGCCAAACCTCTAGTTTCGCATTGACCTCTGCCAGCTTATCCACCGAGGCCTGTTGAAAATCACGAAGCTGTAGCACTTGCCCTGGCCCAGAAAAGATGGCGCCATTGTGATGCACAATTTCGATAATGCGGAGGTTGAGGTCTTCCGCGACAGCGAGATATTCTTGGTACTCTCTAGTTGTGATTTCTGCATCAAGCCGTATGACAGCGGTTGCCGCGGCGATGTCGGATAATCTGATACTGATCGAATCTTGTTTCACCATCGTGTGCGCGGCAAATAGTGCCCGGAACTCACCCAAAATAGCGCGAAGTTGATCGGGTGTTGGCATCTGTAGTTCGAGTAGTTTAAAAAACCGGATTCGGTCTCGTACTGAGAAATTCTCAATGTCTGCGGACGAAAACATAGAGTTAGGCACGGTGACCAAGGTGCGATCCGCTGTTCGCAAGGTTACCGAGCGCAGGCCGATCTCTTCGACCATGCCCTTTGTGTCGCCAAAGCGGCACCAGTCGCCAGGCCGAATAGGCCTCGCGGCATACAGCGTAATGGCGCCGATGACGTTTTCTAATGTTTTTTGTGCCGCGAGCGCGATGGCGATAGAGCCTACGCCTAGCCCGGTTATCAAGGTTGATACATTAAAGCCCGCCTGATCAGCCCACATGAGTGCGGCGGTCGTGGCAACAATGATGCGAATAATGACAATAATGGGCTTGATGAGCGCGACATATTCGATCTCTCCCAGTAATTCGAGCTGTCGAATTTTGTAATCGCGGTAGAGGTTCAGTAAGCCGAAGGCGAAAATCACCGCAACAATATATTCAAGTGGCGAGGATTGCAGGTACGCGCGAGCCATCACCGATAGACCGAGCTGTGCGATGACGATGCGAATCAGTAGTACATACAACATCAGTCTTAGAGGTGTTTGCAAAAAGCGCCGTAGCGCATGCCCCCAGGGGTTAGCGATGCGGCGCATCAGTCGGCTGACGAGCTGGCTGACCCAGCCTGTTGCGAGCCACCCGGCAATTAACGTAAAAAGCAGAGTCGCAAACTGCCAATTGCCCATACTCAAGATATAAAATTCGGGTAATGTCCGCGAAAGCCAGACGGCCAGATCGCTATAACCGAGTTCATCCCACATATCAGGAATTCGAATGACGGAAGTGTTAGCAATTTTCCAAGAATACGTGCCGTCTGCCTCCTCCAGACGCTGTAGATAAATAGGAATGACCTCTTCGCTCAGCGTAACGGTGCCCGCCTGCTCGAGATCATCGGGTAGCCCATCTTCTCGATTACCTCGAGGATCGTTACTCACCAAACTCAGGTCGAGTACGTTTTGTTGCGCAAAAATAAAGAGCAATCCGCGCGCCAGTGAGATGGGATCAATTTCTGCAATGTCTGAGGGAAGATAGCGAAGGTCGAGATATAGCGCTGCTGAAGGCGGGTCGCCTTGGCGAAAGGCGTTACGCAGGGCAAACAGTGCTTGTTGGGGCGTTTGCGCCTTGCCCGGTTCAAAACCGGCCAACAAGGTCGTCTCGAAAGCCTGATTCAATTCCTTGGTGCGTTCAATCAGTTGCGCGGCCGTGAGCCCGCTGTTTTGCTTGATTTCGGCATTGGCCGCCATGGCCCCTTTATCGGTTTCCTCGGCGTTAATTGGGGTCGCAATGAGTGCGCTGGTCACCGTCAATAGGCAGGCAAAAACAAACAGTCTCATCTTTCCTCCGGGAGGATCATTGATCGCTCTGAGTGGGGTCGGGCTTTGTCTCCAATAGCCGGCCGAAAAATACGCCTAATTCAAAGAGTAACCACATTGGAATGGCCAGCAGTGATTGTGAAATGATGTCGGGTGGGGTGAGTAACATCCCAAATACAAAGCACCCCAGAATCAAATAAGGCCGTTTGGCGGCCAGCGAATCTGCGGTCGTTGTGCCTGTCCAAATTAAGACCACCGCCACAATAGGCATCTCGAAAGCAATGCCAAAGGCCAGAAACAGCTTTAATACGAAATCTAAGTAGCTGTTGATGTCGGTCATCACTTGGACACTGTCGGGACCCACACTGGTGAAAAAGGCAAAGATCAGGGGGAAAACGACAAAGTAAGCAAACGCTGCTCCTGTATAGAACAGCAGCACGCTAGAGGCTAATAGCGGAACCGCGATTCGCTTCTCCTTTTGGTACAACCCGGGCGCGATAAAACCCCATATCTGAAACAGAATGACTGGAATAGCGAGAAAAATCGCCAGCACTAGGCTGAGCTTAAAAGGGGTGAGAAAGGGCGATGCCACCCCGGTGGCGATCATGGTCGAACCTGCGGGCATTAGCGCTCGCAGCGGTGCCGAGACAAAACCGTAAATTTCGTTGGCAAAAGGGAATAGCACGACAAATCCAACGACGATAGCCAAGACGGCGCGCAATAAGCGGTCCCGCAACTCAGTCAAGTGTGCAATCAGTGACATGGGCGGATCTTGTTCAGCGCTGTCGTTCATGCGCTGCCGGCGTTATTTTTGCTGTTGTCGACTGAATGATCTGGCTCGTCAGCGGGGGGGGTAACCGAGTCATGATGGTCGGTGGTGTCCGTCGCAGGTTGTGTCAGAGACTGCACCTCTTGTTCAACGGAGTTCGATCCTGCTCTGAATTGTTGTTCGAGCGCTTGTGACTCAGTTTTGAGATTTTGCAAAATCTCGTCATTGTGCAACTCACGCCGTACCTCGGTTCTGATCTGGTCAAAACTGCGCCGAAAACGATTAACCCAGGCCAGTGTGGTTCTTACTGCACCTGGAAGTTGTTCCGGGCCGATGACCAAGAGGCCTACCACCCCAATCAACAAGAGCTCAGCAAAGCCAATATCGAACACGAATGTGTGCTCCGGTTACGCGGGCGGCTTGTCGTGATGGCTTTCCTCGCGTGCCGCAGTCGAGCCAGCAGAATCCGAAGGACTCTCCTCGCGCTCAACCGAGGCGCTGACAGTTTCTGACTCGGGTGTCTCTTGCTTCATGCTGTCTCGAAAGCCCTTGATCGCGTTACCCAAATCGCCCCCAATGTTGCGCAGCCTCGATGTCCCGAAGAGCATCACAACGATTGCAAGGATGATAAGCAGTTGCCAAATACTGATTCCGCCAAGACCCATAGTGTTTCTCCCTGTCCTTATGCCTCGTCTGAGGCGTCATTATGGCTGTTACGAGAGGCTTTTTCTGTGAGTCCTGATAGCCCCATTCTTTTGTCTAGCACCTCTAGTACGGCCTTATGGTCAGCATCGAGGTGTGAGAGCATGACGAGTGTGTGAAACCACAGGTCCGCCACTTCGTTGATCAGCGCCGCTCGCTCGCCTCCTTGCGCCGTGTCTTTTGCCGCGAGGATCACTTCAGTCGCTTCTTCGCCGACTTTTTCTAAAATTTTGTTCAAACCTTGTGCATGCAAAGAGGCGACATAGGAACTGTCCACTGCCGCCGTTTTTCGCGCTAGTAGGACTCTGTCTAGCGCTGTGAGTACGTCAGTCATTCACTGGTCCTCAGTTAGCTGCCACGTATCATCGACGCACGAGTAAAAAAAACAAGTTCGGCGTCCCGTATGGCAAGCCCCCGTGCCATTTTGTTGCACCTGTAGTAAGAGTGTATCGCCATCACAGTCTAGTTTGATATCGATGAGTTCCTGAGTGCTACCAGAGGTCTCTCCTTTGCGCCATAAGGCTTGCCGGGATCGTGACCAATAAATTGCCTGCCGTTGCGACAGTGTCAACGCCAACGACTCTGCATTCATCCAAGCAACCATAAGCACTTCACCCGTTTCATGATCTTGCGCGACGGCGGGGATAAGACCCTGCTCATTCCACCGAGGGGTCATCGTTGTTGGGGTCTGAGCGTCAAGTGCTGTCATGTGAGTAGTATGCCAGAGGTCTTAAGGGGTTATCGGTGTCGCAAAACGATCGCGCAAAGTAGGCAGCCGCCACCCAGAATCAGCCAGCCTAGCCCCTCGATCGACTGAGCAATGCCAAAACCGAGTGCCAATGCGCCCAGCCCGGTTAAGGGCAATACCCACCGTGGTGTCGTTGCAACCTGCACCGGTTGCTTTTTAGACTGTCGGAGTTGTGCCAGTACCAGATCGGGTAATAGCGGAAGCGACTCCAGCAGAGCCGGCGCATCCTCCTGCAATCGCTTGCTCACCGTCTGCAGTGAATATCGCTCTGAGACCCACTGTTCAAGGAACGGCTTGGCGGTGTCCCACAGATTTAATGCTGGATAGAGCTGCCTACCTAGCCCCTCGATATTGAGCAGGGTCTTTTGCAGAAGCACGAGCTGTGGCTGCACTTGCATATCAAACTGTCCCGCGGTGCGGAATAAGTTCACCACCATATGACCGAATGAAATCTCTGCCAGTGGGCGTTCGAATACCGGCTCACACAGTGTGCGCATGGCGGATTCAAATTCAGCGACCGGGGTATCGGCTGAGATCCAGCCACACTCGATGTGAAGTTTGGCGCAGAGCCGATAATCTTGTTGAAAAATCGCGAGTAGGTTGCGTGCGAGGTAATACAGATCTCGGTCGTCGAGTTGACCGACAATCGCGCAGTCCACCGCAATATAACGGGGATCTTCTGGATGCGTGCAGTCAACAAAGATATTACCGGGATGCATATCCGCGTGAAAAAAACTGTCGCGAAATACTTGAGTGAAAAAAATCTCTACCCCGCGCTCTGCAAGCAGTTTCACATCGACCTGCTTCGCGCCCAACGCCTCAATATCACTGATCGGGACGCCATAGATTCTCTCGCTGACCATGACTTGCTGAGTGGTTAATGGCCAGTGAACCGCGGGCACATAGACCAGATCACCGGCTTGAAAATGACGTTTTAACTGGGAGGCATTAGCGGCTTCACGCTGCAGATCAAGCTCGCCATGAATGATTCGCTCATATTCCGCCACCACTTCGACGGGTCTAAGCCGCCGGCCGTTGCGTGACCAACGAGCCAGCAGTGTCGCGACGTGGTGGAGAATTTTAAGGTCCTGAGCAATGGTCAGTTCAATGCCGGGACGCAAGACCTTTACGACAACATCGGTACCGTCTGCGAGACGCGCGCCATGGACTTGTGCCACTGACGCAGCGGCCAGCGGATTCGCATCAAATTCGGTGAAGCACTCAGCAATGGGTTTACCCAGTGCGTGCTCGATACGCTCAATGGCTTCGTTGGCGGGGAAGGGGGCAACCTGATCTTGGAGTAATGCCAGTTCATCGGCGATATCGCGTGGCAATAAATCTCGACGAGTCGACAGCAGTTGCCCGAATTTAACAAAGACAGGACCCAAATCTTCTAATGCCCGCCGCAGCCTCTCCCCTCTGGGTGTGTTCGTGGCGACCGACGCGACGGGGAAAACGCGCAACAGCAAAACCAGTAGCCTCGGTCTTTGCGTTGGGGGTAAGAGCTGATCGAGTCTGTAGCGCGCTGCCGTGCGATAGAGCGCAATTAAACGCCTCATGCCTGCCCCCGCTTCTGCTCGACTTTGGCGCGTAATTTTTCAAATTTACTTTGAACGCGATCGACTTGCATCGATAAGGACTGTACGGCGTCAAAAAAATATTCGAGCTCGGCTTTGGGTGGGGTTAAGCGCGCCTCCTCTAATACAAACTCCGAGACCTGTCGCCGCAAACTGGCGTGAGCGCCTTCTCCCCAGCGAAAAATACGGCGCAGTGTTTCCGCAATTTGGTGACCCATGACGTCACCCAGTGTGGCGACTAACGGCGCTTCCCAGTCGATATCCATGCGCGAAATAACCTGCTGTAACGCAATGAGGCTGGCGCTATTGCCCTCTAGCTCAATGCCGCTATTGATGAGGACTGCCGCGGGATCTTTCGAAGAGGCTAGTGATGCGAAGTCCTCGACTGTACCGCGCACAAAAGCAGCCGTAGGCAGCTCGCAGTGCGTTAAAAGCCTCGCCTCAGTGCCAGAAGTGATGTCGAGATAGACTGTCAAATCAAAGGTTGTGACCTCGACACCCAGCACGGTTCCAGCAAGCTCAGCGAGTTCGCCATGCGAGGTGGGCGACAACGCAATGGCCTGGTTAAGTGCCCGTTCGATACCCGCAAGCGCAGCACTCAATAACGCAGGGTCGTGCTGGGTCACGCTTTAAAACCTTGATGGAGCGCTACGACGCCCCCTGTCATATTGTGGTAACGGCAATTGGCGAATCCTGCCGTCCCCATCATTTCCAGCAGCGTTTCCTGATCAGGATGCTGGCGGATAGACTCTGCCAAATAGCGATAGCTTTCTGCATCCTGTGCTATCAGTCGGCCCATCGCGGGTAATATTTGAAACGAATACTGATCGTAGAGTTTGCCCAGCAGTGCTGAGGTCGGCTTGGAAAACTCCAACACCAGTAACCTACCGCCTGGCCGTAAAACGCGCAGCATAGAGCGCATCGCCATGGTCTTTATCGGTGACATTACGCAGACCAAAAGCAATCGTAATGCAGTCAATACTATTGTCTTCAAAAGGCAATTGTTGCGCGTCGGCTTGAACGACTTGGACATTACCGGTCGCGCCTTTGTCGATGAGTCGGTCGCGTCCCACCGCGAGCATTGCCGCGTTGATGTCCGCCAAAATAACTTGGCCCTCTGGCCCCACTAAGCGAGAAAATTTGGCCGCCAGATCCCCTGTGCCGCCAGCGATATCTAAAACTGTTTGCCCCGGCCGCACGGCACTGAGTTCAATGGTGAATCGTTTCCAAATGCGATGAATGCCCCCCGACATGAGATCGTTCATTAGGTCATAGCGCCCCGCAACGGAATCAAAGACTCCTCGCACCATGCCGGCCTTATCGCCCCGGTTAACCCGGTTAAAACCAAAGTCGGTCGTGCTGTCCTCGTCGTGAGGCGTGCTGGTGGTGTCGTTTGTCATATCCGGGTGCTCACTGTTGCCCTGTGGCAACTCCGTTAACGGACCGGCCAGTGTACCTGAGCAGCGAGTGTCTGTTCAGGGCTGAAAATGTAGCACTTGTGAGTCCGCATCCCTAGATTTCCCGGCCGCGGCAAGCTGCTGCAAGTATTGATGCCAATATTGGTCCTGCTGTTCGGCCAGATCGCGCAGGTAGGCCCAGCTATACAGGCCCGAGTCGTGTCCGTCATCAAACGTGATTTGCGCCGCATAGTGTCCGACGGGCGCAATCGCCACAATTTCCACCGATGATTTGCCAGTCTGCAAGATCTCCTGCCCAGCGCCGTGGCCTCGCACTTCTGCGGAGGGAGAAAAAACACGCAAGTATTCCGCGCTGAGTTCGAATGCGGCATTATCGTCAAACGTGAGTTCGAGTTTTCGCCGACTGCGTGCGTAATGTAGTCGGGTAACGCGCTGTGGTGTTGTGACGCTCATGGCGATTCCCGTTTCAGCAGTAGCGTATCCATATTCGCTTGCGCCGCCATAGAGCGGGCACGCGCTATTTCAGAGCGGCTCGCAAAAGGCCCCATGTAGACCCGATACCAGCGACCGTTATCTCCGTTAGTGAGCTCAACCGCGGCCTCTAGTCCCAGTAACGCGAGCTCACCCCGCCGCCGATCGGCATCTTCCTCCTGCCTGAAAGAGCCTACTTGCAGCAGGTAGTCAGCAGTATGGGTGCCATCAGTGGTTAACTCGGCGGGCTCAATGTCAGGCGTTAAATCGACTTCCTCATTTGGTAAAACCGTATCAAAAACAAAGCGGGGTGCGGGCTCAACAACCGTGGTGGCTGCCGGCATTGTTTCTGCCACCAGGTTGGGGTCTGGTTGCGCTAACCAATGGCTAATACTGAGCGTCGCCATTACCCCGGCTAGCGCGCCCGCCATCGCACCGTGGAGATGCGCTTTGGTGAGTGTCGGCGGCGCGTTGTGAGTGTCGTGCCCGGCGTTATGGCGCGTTGCAGCGGATTTTGGCTTTGGTTTTTGTGGTGATCTAGCCATGATTACATTGACTCAGGTGCCGAGACACCCAGTAGATCAAGCCCGCTAGCAATGACTTGCTGGGTTGCCGCGACCAGTGCGAGTCTCGCAAGAGCGGTGTCAGGCGCTGCGTCGAGAATCTTGTGAGCGTTGTAGAAGCTGTGAAAGTCAGCGGCGACTTGGCGAAGATAATTCGCCACATCATGTGGCTCAAGTCGTTCAGCGGCAGCGACAACCACATCGGGGAATCGGGTGAGGTTGATGATCAGTCCTAATGTCTCTGGCTCAGTCAGGGTGTCAATGTGAGGCAGTCCGGCCATGGCGCCTTCGTCGCCTAATAATGTCTCTGCTTTGAGGAGCAAGCTGGCGCAGCGTGCGTGCGCGTACTGGATGTAATAAACCGGATTTTCGTTACTGCGCGCAAGCGCTAAGTCGATATCGAATGTCAGTTGAGAGGTCGGCGCTCTAGCGACTAAGAAAAAACGCGTGGCATCACACCCAACCCACTCGATGAGGTCCCGCAGCGTCACATAGCTGCCAGCACGCTTCGATAGTTTGACCTCACTGCCGTCTCGCATCACCGTCACCATTTGGTGAAGCACATACTCCGGCCACCCCTTGGGGATATTTACGTCGAGGCCCTGTAACCCGGCTCGGACCCGAGTGATGGTACTGTGATGATCGGCACCTTGCTCATTGATGACACGCTCAAAGCCGCGTTGCCACTTGTCATGATGGTAAGCGACATCGGGTACAAAGTAGGTATAACCGCCATCGCGCTTGCGCATGACCCGGTCTTTGTCGTCGCCAAAATCAGTCGTTTTGAGCCATAGTGCCTCTTGATCTTCATAGGTGTGACCATTGTCCTCCAATGCCCTCACGGTTGTAGCAACTGCACCTGACTCGTAAAGCGAGGACTCTAGAAAGTAGCGGTCGAACAGGACCGAAAATGATCGCAGGTCTTGATCTTGCTCACGACGGAGGCAGGCAACGGAAAATGCCTGAATAGCGTCAAGGTTATTCAGGTCGCCGTCCGCAGTAATGGTGCGGTCGGCAGCGTGCACGGTATCGCCCGCTTGATAAGCAGTGGCAACATCCTGAATATATTCGCCGCGATACCCGTCTACTGGCCATTCTGGATCCTCGGGCCCTTTGCCTTTTGCCCGGGCCTGAACTGACAGCGCCAAATTATTAATCTGTTGTCCGGCATCGTTGTAGTAGAACTCTCGCTGAACCGACCAACCCGTCGCGGTGAGCAGGCGCCCGAGAGAATCTCCAATGGCGGCGCCCCTGCCGTGGCCAACATGAAGTGGCCCGGTTGGGTTCGCCGAGACAAATTCCACCTGGACTCGCCGCCCGCGGCCGATGTCACAGCGACCATATTGATCCTTGGCTCCCAAGATGGTGCCGATGATAGCGGTGTGCTGATTGGCCCTAATAAAAAAGTTAATGAACCCAGGCCCAGCAATATCGGTTCGCTCAATCAGCGTGTTATTGGGCAGTGCGGCAATCAGTTGTGTCGCTAGATCTCTCGGTGGGATTTTCGCTTGTTTGGCTAATACCATGGCGATATTGCAGGACAGGTCGCCATGCGCGGTATCTTTTGGGTGGTCGATTTGTGGCGCGACATCGGGCATGACCGGCAGCACGTCCTCCGCGACGAGTTTTTGTAACCCTGAAGTAATCAGCGTAGCCAGTTCAGATTTCATGGTTGTCCTGTTAACGTTATGTTCTGCTGCGCGGGTCGCACGGCTCGCCGCACATTATCGCCGACCCACTGGGCTTGCTCCAGCCAAGGAATTCACAAGGCTTCATAGGGGTCGATATCGACTGACCAACTGAACTGGCGCGGACGCGATCCCAATTCTGCCTGAGAGACGAGTGCGGCAACAGTATGCGCTAAAGCGGGCCGCGTTTTGGCAGTGATAATCAATTGGCTGCGGTAGCGATTTTTTCGTCGCGCCATTGCCGCGGGCAGGGGTCCAATGTAGTGGGCCTCAATGGCCGGTGTCCCCTCCTTCAATGCGCGAAGAAAGTCGAGGCCTTCTTGTTTGCTGTGGCTGTCACACCGGATGACCGCAAGGGCGCCGTAGGGTGGCAAATGGGCCTGTGCTCGCTGCCTCAGCAGGTCGGGAAGTAAGCTATGGTAGGGCGCGTCAAGCCCCCGTATTAAAGGGTGCTCGGGCTGTCGAGTCTGAATAATGACCTGCCCCTGTTTGCGGTCCCGACCAGCTCGGCCAGCGACTTGGGTTAACAGCTGCAGTAGCCGTTCTTCGCCACGAAAGTCGGGGCTGAAGAGCAGCGCGTCTGCATCGACGACTGCCACCAGTGTCACGTGGGGAAAGTGGTGACCTTTGCTGAGCATTTGGGTGCCAATCATGAGAATAGGGTCAGCGCTGGCGAGTTGATCGATCAGCTCTGGTATCGCAGCTTTGCTGGTCACCGTATCACTGTCGACTCGAACCACTGGGTAAGTCGCAAAGCGTTCAGCCAGGAACGTCTCCGTCTGCTGTGTGCCAATACCGGTGCCGACTAAGCGCCTACTACTGCAGGCAGGGCAGTGGCTTGGGAGGGGATTACGGCGGTCACAATGATGGCAATGTAGAGCCGGGGGTATTTTATGGAGTGTCATACGTGCGTCACAATCGGGACAGTCACTGCTCCAGCCACAGTCATGGCACAGCAACGCATTGGCAAAGCCACGGCGATTGAGAAAAACCAGTACCTGCTCCCCGTTAATCAGTGTTTGCTCAATATGACTGATCAATTCGGCAGATAATCCAGCGGACAGCTCCAGCCCACTGATGTCTATGAGGCGTTGCTCTGGCAGTTGGCTGTTGCCCGCACGTTGAGAGAGCACGTGGCGCTGGTAGCGCTGCTTTTCAGCGTTATGCCAGCTTTCCAGACTCGGTGTGGCGCTGCCTAACAGAACGTTACATCCCTCAAGCTGAGCACGTTTAATGGCGACGCTTTATCCGGAGTAACGCAGCCCATCTTGTTGTATGAAAGCGGCGTCATGCTCCTCGTCGACCACAATCAGACCCAAGCGGTTCATCGGGACAAATACGGTAGACCGTGTTCCTAAAATGATGGCGGCATGGCCGTGACGTGCGGCGGCCCATGCGCGATCTCGCGCTGCGTCGCCAATCCCAGAGTGCAAGGCAACCACAGGGGCCTCGAACCGCGCTTCGAACCGGGCTAGGGTTTGTGGTGTCAGTGCAATTTCAGGCAGTAACACGAGGGCCTGCCGACCTTGATTAAGGCAGGTGGCAATCGTTTGGAGATAGACCTCGGTTTTACCGCTACCAGTAATGCCATAAAGCAGGTGAACCTGGAAGTGATGTAAAGACGACCGCACGCTATCGATCGCCGACTGCTGCTCCGGATTGGCAGGCAAGGGGGCTGTTTTTGTCTGCCATGGCTCCGGTCGGACGATCTCACAGGTTTCGACGAGGTTTTTTTCGATCAGTGCGTTGATCACCGAGCGCTGAAAACCCAGTGCTCTGGCTTTGTCCAGTTTTAGGGGGTCTGTTCGCAATAAGTCGATCAAACTCGCTTGTTTTGGTGCGCCATGGGGCGTGTTGGGTGCCAAACCGCCGCCCCGAAGGGTGAGTTTGATACCGGGACTCCCCAGGGGACGCTCGGGATGACCCCGCCGCTCACCGGGTGACAGCGCCAAGGGCCACACTTCACCGACCGGATGCTGATAGTACTCGGCCGCCCACTGCACTAACTGATTCAGTGACGTTGAATAAAGTGGCTTGGTATCTAAGACAGCGGCGCAATGACGCAGTCGCGCCGAGGGTAGGTCAGATGTTCTGGCTTGACTCACCACGATGGCGACCAATATGCGATGACCAAAAGGGACGCGCACTCTGCTTCCGGGCTCAATGTTGCCCGACCATCCCTCCGGTGGCAGATAATCAAATAGCCGCCTCAGTGGTGTCGGAACAGCACAGCGCCAGATCGTTTGATCGTGGGAGATGTTTTGAGCGGTGTCGGTCAAGCTGGACTCAATATGCTTCTTAATGGTCCCTAGTGTACTAAAGCGTGGGAGTGGGCGTATTCCATGTTGCTATCGGTGGAGGCTCGCTTTAAAGCGCGTCAGGGATAGCTCGAAACCTCCGAAAGGACACTACTGTGAAAGCTGATATTCATCCAAAGCTCAACCCTATTGCCTTCGTCGATGTTTCGACTGGCACTAAATATCTGACTCGCTCTACCTTGGGTGCGGACATTTCTTTGGATGTTTGTAGCCAATGCCATCCCTTTTATACCGGCAAGCAGAAGATGGTTGATACAGGTGGTCGAGTGGATCGTTTTAACAAGCGATTCGGTGGGCGTAGCCTCTCAAAGTGAGCGCAGGATTGCTTTAAAAAGCCGGCTTTGCCGGCTTTTTTTTGGCTTAAAAAATCCCTTCGAGCGTTTCAGTATCGATCGGTTCACTCGCATTGTTACCCCAGTCCGGCAGTGACTCCTCCAAAAAATACTCCATGACGCTATTGCTGGGATTGCCTTGCACTCGCAAACCGGAGTCCCGATCGACGCTGAGTCGCACAATACCGGGTGGCATGGGGGCATCGGGTTGGGGTGCCGGCAAAGCCTCGCGCATGAAATCAATCCAAATGGGCAGGGCGGCTGTGCCACCGAACTCTCTTCGGCCCAGCGGGCTGTAGTCGTCGAACCCCAGCCAAGTAGTCGTGACTAAGTCACCGTTGAACCCAGAGAACCAAGCATCTCTCGGTCCGTTAGTGGTGCCGGTTTTACCGCCAATATCGGTTCGCTCTAGCACTTTTGCTCGGCGACCCGTGCCGCGCTGTATGGCCTCTCGTAAAAACGAAGCAACGATGTACGCCACTCTCGGATCCATGACGCGAGTCGCAGCGCGCACCTCTGGCACAGCGGTACCTAAAATATCCTCCATGCGGGTCATCTCGTCCTCTGCTAGCTGAGTATTCGTGCACTCGGGACAGGCCACGAGGGGATCGGCGGCGTACAGGATGTCGCCTTTCGCATTCTCGATACGGTCGATAAGCCAAGGTTCTACTTTGAAGCCCTCGTTCGCGAGAATGGTATAACCCGTCGCGATATCAAGAGGCGTGAAGGCATGAGTTCCTAAAGCCAGCGTGAGGTTTGCCTGCATGCCTTCGGTATTGAAGCCAAGCCCCTCCACAAAGTCGATAAAGGTCCTCACCCCCACGCGCTGTAATACCCGAATAGAGACCAAATTACGCGAAAACGCGAGCGCTTCCCGCAACCTAGTGGGGCCATAGAATTTACCGCTGTCGTTCTCAGGGCGCCAAATCTCTGCCGCCGCTAGGTTGTCCAGAACGACTGGTGCGTCGTTGATCACGGTCGACGGGGTGATGCCCCGAGTGAGGGCGCTGGCATAAAGAAACGGTTTGAAGTTACTGCCTGGTTGTCGCCGCGCTTGGGTCGCGCGGTTGAATTTAGATAATTCGAATCCCATGCCACCGACCAGCGCGCGAATGGCACCATGCTTTGGGTCCAACGACACTAATGCGGATTGCGCTTTCGGCACTTGCGTAAGGCGCCATTGCCCCTCGACCAAACGAACTCGGATTAAATCTCCGGGGGCGAGTAAATCGGCGGCGGTCTTTTCAGGTACAGCGGTTTGATTGATTGAGCGGTAGCGGCGGACCTTGGCAAGATATATCCTGCCACGGGACTAAAATGGCGTCGCCAGACTTCATGAGGGCGGTCGCACCGTTCTCGCTGACCTCGGTCACAATAGCGGGCGGTAGTTCAGCGATCGTGGGCATCGCGCGCAGTGCCTCGTGCCAGCGGGCCAGCGTTTCTCCCGCGGTCTCCCCTTCACGCGGGGCTAAACGGCGCTCAGGTCCCCGCCATCCGTGACGCCAGTCGTAGGTGCGCAAACCTTTTAGCAGGGCGTCGTGTGCGGCTTGCTGCATGCCTGCGTCGATCGTGGTGAAGACCACATATCCATCGTTGTAAGCCGCATTGCCAAAACGCTCAACCATCTCCTGACGGACCATTTCGGCCACATAATCGGCATCCACCTCAACGACCTGACCAAAAAAACCGGCGCTCACGGGCGTGTTGCGTGCCGCGATCTTTTCGGCCTCAGTGATCTTGCCTAGGCTCGCCATCCGGCCCAATATCCAGTCCCGCCGAATTTTGCCTTTATCCGGGTTGCTCAGGGGGTTATTGCGGGAGGGGGCTTTGGGTATGCCGGCCAGCATGGCATGTTGTGGCAGGCTGAGGTCGGCAAGGGATTTGCCGTAGTAGGTTTCGGCTGCCGCCTCGAATCCGTAGGCACGGTGCCCCAAGAACACGCGATTGACATAGAGCTCAAAAATCTCAGCTTTAGACAGCGTTTGTTCGATTTCTAGTGCCAGCAAAATTTCGTTGAATTTGCGCAAGAAGGTTCGCTCAAGAGAGAGAAAGTAGTTGCGCGCGACCTGCATGGTGAGCGTTGAGCCCCCGCTGCCTTTTTTACCCGTGAGCACCAGCTCTGATATGGCCCTGCCCAGGCTCAGCGGCTCGATACCGGAATGGCTGAAAAAACCGTCATCCTCTGCGGCGAGTAGTGCGTCGACAAAGCTTTGTGGGATTTGGTCAAATTGGAGGGGTTTTCTTTTTTGCTCCCCAAACTGGCCAATCAGCGCGCCCTCTCTGCTGACGACCCGCATGGGCGTTTGCAGGGTGATATTGCGTAGCGTATCGGCTTCGGGCAGATTAGGGCTCAGGTAAAGGTAGAGGCCTGCTAACCACCAAACTCCTACGCTCGCGAGTAGCGCAGCGTATTGCATGAGTTTTCTGGCTTTTACCACGCTGGGATCTCCGAGCCGTTGATGCCGAGATAAGCCGTTCGGCTGTCCATGACAATGGCCGCCGGGCAAGTGGAGAAACTATAAGGGAAACCCACCGGCGCTTCTGTAGGGTTTTCACATTGCACACGGTATTAAGTGACCTTTTACCGATTCTGGCTGGACTTAAATTCCAAACCGCGGCGTGTTAGGGTGTCTGTGATACTTTAGCTCTGGATTGGGCTATCGACACACTCAAAGGATTGAATCGTGTTGACAAAACTAGGCTTTGCCAAGGTGCCTCCACTGGTGGGCATCGATATCAGCTCGACGACGGTAAAACTGTTGGAGCTAAGCCGCAAAGGCGTCGATTATTGCGTAGAAAGCTACGCTGTCGCGCCGCATTCCCCCTGAAGCCGTTATTGAGAAAAACGTCAATCATACTCGAGCTCGTCGCGAGAGGTCATTCGTGACTTAGTGGGCCGTTCTGGCACCAAGGCTCGGCGTGCGGTCGCTGCGGTCTCGGGCTCAGCGGTCATTACCAAAACCATTGCGATGCCAGCGGGACTGTCTGAGGTGGATATCGAGGCGCAGCTGATTTTAGAGGCTGATCAGTACATCCCCTATCCGTTAGACGAAGTGGCAATCGATTTTGAGACGTTAGGGCCGATATCAGGCCATAGACAATCACGTTCACGTTTTGCTGGCTGCCTGTCGTCAGGAAACTATTGAATCTCGTGTTGGTGCTCTAGCGATAGCAGGGTTGACGCCGGTCATCATGGACATTGAGGTGTTCGCTCGGGAGCGGGCGATGACCCTGCTCTCTAGCCAGCTGCCGGTGGGTCAGCATCACGCTATTGGCATGGTGGATATTGGCGCCAGTATGACGACGCTGTCGGTCTTTGCAGGCGACGAATCGATTTACACCCGAGAGCACTTATTTGGTGGTATGCAGCTGACGGAAGACATTATGAGTCGCTACGGACTTTCTTTCGAAGAGGCCGGTCGTGCGAAGAAGCAGGGCGGTTTACCGGATGGTTGTGAACCTGACGATTATGACGAGGCGGTGTTAGCGCCTTTCCTGGAGGCGGCTGAATCGCAAATCAGTCGTTCTCTCCAGTTTTTCTTTTCCTCGAGCGAATATGCTGAGCTTGATTACATCGTCTTATGTGGCGGCGTCGCGGTGATGGAGGGCCTTGCAGAACGAATCTCAAAACGCCTATCTACCCCCACCATCATTGCCAATCCTTTTGCAGGCATGTCTGTGGCTGCACGTGTCAACGCACGAGCGCTGGCAAGAGACGCGCCAGCGATGATGGTGGCCTGCGGTTTGGCGATGCGGAGACTCAACGATGGCTAATATCAATTTATTGCCCTGGCGTGAGACGCGTCGCCAAGCGCGTCGCCAGCAGTTTTTGACGGGCCTGTGTGGGGCCGCGTTCCTCGCTGTGCTGTCAGCCTGGCTTTGGGATGCGGTCGATCAGCGATCAGATCGCTTATCAAGAGACGCGTAACCGGAAATTGACCACTCAAATTAAACTGCTTGATCAGGAGGTCGCTGAGATCAGAGATTTGCAGCTCAAGCGTAATCGTCTGATAGACCGTATGAGGGTGATACAAGCGTTACAGGGCAATCGGCCAGTCATTGTCAGGCTGTTGGATCAGCTGGTCCGAACGGTGCCTGAGGGGGTTTTTTATACTTCACTGCAAACCGACGCTCAGGTCGTCTCGATTGAGGGCATTGCAGAATCCAATAACCGAGTCTCTAGTCTCATGCGCCGCTTGGAGGCGTCGCGTTGGCTGCAAGCGGCGAGTTTAGATGCGGTGCAGGCAACCCCCGACTACGGCACACAGGCGACCCACTTTACGCTGTCAGTGGGCATTGAGCTGCCAGAAGACGCCGTTGAGCAACCGCTATGAACCGAACAGACCTGCTCCGCACACTGAGAGAGTTTGATCTGGCTGAATTGGATCTGACTGTTCTTGATTTTGACAATTTTGGTAATTGGCCCGTCTGGGCGAAAGCATTGGCAATGGCATTGTTGTACGACGTGACGATCGCCATCGGGTTTTATCTTCATGTTGGGGACGTCCATCAGCAGTTAGCCGATGCCGAGCGATCAGAACAGGAATTGAAGCAGGTATTTGAAACCAAAGCATTTGAAGCCGCTAATTTGGATCTTTACAGGGCGCAATTGATAGAGATGGAGAAGCGCTTTGGTGTTTTAGTGTCGCAATTGCCTTCTCAGACCGAGGTGCCAGGCCTGCTCGAGGACATTACAGGCAAAGGTGAGCTGAATGGTCTTCGTATTAATCGTATTGATCTTTTAGAGGAGCAAACGCAAAATTTTTATATTGAGTTGCCCATTGCCATTGAAGCCACTGGCTCTTATCACGACTTAGGCGCGTTTATTTCTGGTATGGCGAGTTTGCCTCGTATTGTCACGTTACACGATTTTCAGATTCTCGGAGACGACGCCAGCGCGCCCCTACTCGAGATGAAAATCCGCGCAAAAACTTATCGTTATCGGGAAGAAGACGATGCGGGATAATCGTCTTGCGCCGCTTCGTCTCGCGATCCGAGCGGTGTTGATGGCCGCGGTGTTGTCGGCTTGTGCAGACCGCAGTTTCACCGACCTAGACGACTTTATGGATGAGAAGCGCGCGCTGCCGGGGGGTGTTGTTCAACCCATTCCTACCTTTGAAGCCTACGAGGCGTTTGCCTATGCGGCGGCGACTTTACGCAGTCCATTTGATCGGCCCATGAACGCCCGGCAGCTCGCGGCCTTATCGGCGCCCACGATGGTGCACCCTGATGAGGACCGGACAAAAGATTATTTGGAGCGCTTTTCGTTAGACACCTTGGCCATGGTGGGCACTTTGCAACGAGATAACTTTAATTGGAGCTTGATCAAGGACCCGGAAGGCAGGATCCACCGGATTCAGCTTGGCAGTTTTCTGGGCCGTGATCATGGTCGTGTTGTTGAGATGGGTGACGCTTTCGTTGTGGTGACCGAAATCGTCTCGGATGGAACCGAGAATGGCTGGGTGGAGCGACCCAGAACAATTGAGCTTACAGGGATGTGAGCGAGGGAGATAACGCAATGGAAAGCGCAGCCAGAAGAGGGCGATCTTTACCGGTGCTGAGGGGATTGAGTTACGTGTTTGGCTGCCTGTTGCTGTATGTGACGGCAATGTCAGCAGAGTCTGCGATACTGAAAAAGATTGCCTTAACACCTCAGCCTGGGTCTCAGCTCGCCGTGACTTTAACGTTCGATCAGCCCTTTTTAGCGGAGGTCGACAGTTATGCTATCGAGGAGCCTGCCAGAGTGGTGTTGGATTTGCCGGGTACTCGCAGCCTGCTGGGAGAAAAGCGGTTCAAGCTTCCGCAAGCCAACGCCACCAGTGTGTTAGTGCTCGAATCCGAAGACCGCACCCGCGTGATCATCAATCTTGTTGAGCTTCTGCCGTTTCACACGGTGGTGTCGGGTGACCAGCTGACACTGCAGCTGGGAGGGGAGGTCGAGGCGGTCGACGTGGATGCGCAGGACACCAGTAGTATCTTGCAAACCGATGTTGACCGAGTCGAGCGAGTGGTCTCGGAAATAACAGATCTGGCGTTTCGGCGATCGGCTAAGGGCGAGGGTTTATTAGTACTGAGCTTGAGTGATCCAGGTGTCACGGCGAGCGTGTTCAGCGAAGGCGGCAATATCACGCTGCAGTTTCGTCACACGGGTGTCCGGAAATCGCTGATTCGGCGTTTTGACGTGACTGATTTCGCAACGCCAGTACAGGGCATCGAAGTCAATACGACCGAGCAAGGCACCCGGCTGACGTTGCGTGCAACTGGTCCATTCGATTATCTGGCTTACCAAACGGGCAATACCTACACCCTTGCCGTAACGGGGCTCAACGAGGAGGAGCAGCGGGATCGTCTCAATCAGTTTGATTATGCGGGTGATCGTATCTCGCTCAATTTCCAAAGTATTGAGGTCCGGTCGGTACTGCAGCTGATTGCTGATTTCACTGGGCTAAATCTTGTGGCCTCAGACTCTGTGGAGGGGAGTATTACGTTGCGGCTAGATGATGTCCCCTGGGATCAAGCGTTTGATTTGGTGCTCAAAACTCGGGGTCTCGACAGTCGCCAGATAGGCAATGTGTTAATGGTGGCGCCCACCCAGGAGCTGGCTGAGCGGGAGCGCCAGGAAATTGAAGCCAACAAACAAATAGCAGAACTCGCGCCCCTGCAATCAGAATTTATTCGTATCCGCTATGCAAAGGCGAGCAATATTGTCGGGCTGTTTCAAGCGGGGTCAGAAGAGGGGGGGGCCTTAATTTCTGAGCGGGGTTCGGTGGTCGTGGATGATCGCACGAACTCGATTGTTGTCACGGATACCAGCGCCAAGCTGGCGGAGGTCAGAGCGCTGATTGAGCAGGTCGATATTCCTATTCGTCAGGTCATGATTGAGGCGCGCATAGTGATTGCATCTTCCAATATTAATGAGCAACTTGGCATCCGCTGGGGAGGGGGTTACCTCAATGCAGGATCCGACCGGTTTACCTCGGTGGCAGGGGATACCGCCAGTGTGACGAGCCTCAACAATCAGTTGATCGGAGGCGCTAACCCAATTGCCATGCCCACCGCGCCGCTGGTCGACTTGGGCGTTGCTGAGGCGACATCAGGGTTTGCAGTCGGATTTACCTCCACTGACCTATTTCTCACTGCCGAGCTTTCAGCGCTGGAAGCCTCCGGCGAGGGTGAGGTGGTTTCGCAACCAAAGGTGATTACTGGTGATAAACAGAAGGCCAGTATAAAGTCGGGGACTGAAATCCCGTATCAAGAGGGAGCCGCGTCGGGCGCCACGACAACGGCGTTTAAGGAGGCGGTTTTGAAACTGGATGTGACACCGAATATCACACCGGATGATCGCATCTTGCTCGATTTGATTGTCAATCAGGATTCGGTGGGTGCGTTGGTGCCCAGTGGTAACGGTGGATTTATTCCCACTATCGATACCACGGAGCTGACAACGCAGGTGCTTGTCGGGAACGGTGAAACCGTGGTGTTGGGCGGTGTCTTTAAAAATGAAGAACTGGTTAAGGTTGCAAAAGTCCCGCTCCTTGGCGATATTCCCTATCTCGGCAACTTGTTCAAGAGCACTGCCAACACACAACAAAAAACGGAAATGCTCATATTTATTACGCCTAGAATTTTGTCAGAAGCGTTGGTGAACTGACGGTGCTCGATAGCACTAAAGCCTTCCGGCATTGCAATGGTGGGCCCAATGGGCTCGGGAAAGTCGACTGTGGGTCGGCATCTGGCAGGATTATTGCGATGCCCCTTTATCGACTCAGACGTAGAAATTGTGGCTCGTTCTGGTGCCGACATCCCCTGGATCTTTGACGTGGAAGGTGAGGATGGGTTTCGACGCCGTGAAAGTGCGGTGCTTCAAGATCTTGCTCGACGCCCCCAGGCGGTGATTGCAACCGGCGGCGGCGCAGTGGTGAGTGAGGAAAATCGCACATTGATGTCGAACTCGGGATTGGTGGTCTACCTTGATGTGAGTGTCGAGCAGCAAAGGAAAAGAACAGGGTCAGGCGAAGGCCGCCCCTTGTTACAATGCGGCGACCGAGCGGAGACGCTTGCCAGGCTGATGGCAGAGCGAGCGCCGCTGTATCGCGCGCTGGCAGACGTCATTGTGTCTGGGGGGTCGGGCAACGCCAGAAAAGTCGCTAAGCAAATCCAAGCGCAATTAGTCGAGCGCGATTTGCTGCCTTCAAACCCCTCATGATGATTATTCGAGAGCGATCCATCGATGTCGGAACAATTTCATACAGTAGACGTTAATCTTGGTGCCGATGGCAGCAACCGTAACGGCAAAGATCGCAGTTATCCTATTGCCATTGGCAAGGGGCTGTTGACTGACAGCCGTCTGTGGGCAGAGGTGATTGGTTCGCGCGGCGTGGTATTGGTTACCGACGACCAGGTCGGTCCGCTGTACTCAGAGCGTTTACTGTCGGCGCTACCAGCGCTTGAACGATTAACACACGTTACCCTGCCTGCCGGTGAGCAGCATAAATCGATGGCCTCAGTGCAACAGATTTTAGATGCCGCACTGGAGGACCGCCACGAACGCCAAAGTCTTTTTGTGGCCCTTGGTGGCGGTGTTGTCGGCGACATGACCGGATTCGCCGCATCGATATTTTTACGTGGCGCGGACTTTATTCAGATACCGACGACCTTGCTGGCTCAGGTGGATTCTTCGGTAGGCGGTAAAACGGGGGTTAACCACCCCATGGGTAAAAACCTGATCGGCGCTTTTCATCAACCCGAACACGTCATCATCGATCTCGACACCTTGTCCACTTTGCCGGATCGAGAATATGCCGCAGGACTGGCTGAGGTCATTAAGTACGGTCTGATTCGTGACGCCGCTTTTTTTCACTGGTTGGTGGCCCGGGTCAGTGCGTTGCAGGCGCGTGATATACCGACTTTGGCATCGGCCATTGAGCGCAGTTGTGCGATTAAAGCCGCTGTTGTGATGGAGGATGAGCAGGAGCGAGGCGTGCGAGCCCATTTGAATTTTGGGCATACCTTTGGGCATGCGATTGAGCGCCTTGAAGGTTACGGCGAGTGGCTTCATGGTGAAGCCGTCGCGGCGGGTATGGTCATGGCAGCGCGCCTCTCGGAACGCCGAGGCGATCTCGAATCAGACGTGGTCGATCAGCTCTTATCGTTTCAGCAGCAGGTCGGTTTGCCCGTTAAGCCGCCCGCTGGAATGACTGCAGCTGGCTTCTTAGATGCCATGGCGAGCGATAAAAAAGTCACTGCGGGTAAAATCCGCTATATTTTACTCACCGAGTTGGGTAAAGCGTGTGTGACTGAAGACGTCTCACTAGAAGACATTGCCAGCGTAATCGACGCTTGATCGGCGAATATAACGGCAATTGAGCGCCCCTTTTAGGGCGTGTACACTACGTCCCCTTTTGTTCTGGCCCTGTGTGGGGTCGTTTCGCCGGCTTGACGGGCTGGTCCAAAGACGAAACGTGTTATGACTCATGATTTAACATCGGACGCCGGCGCTGCGACAGCGCCGCGAGGTCTCTACCGCCCCGAAGAATTCCGGGATAACTGCGGGTTCGGTTTGATCGCCCATATTAAGGGCGAGGTGAGTCATCGCCTGCTGCAAACGGCGATTGAATCATTAACCTGTATGACACACCGCGGTGGCATTGCAGCAGATGGTCGAACGGGCGATGGCTGCGGATTATTGCTACAGATGCCCGATGCGTTTATGCGCGCTCAGGCCAAGGAGACGCTCGGCACTGATCTCGGCGATCATTATGCGGTTGGCGTGCTGTTTCTCAGTCAGGATCCCGCGCTTCAGACGCACGCGCGTGAGGCAATGGCTTCCGCGTTGGGCGCTGAAGGTCTCTCGGTATTGGGATGGCGCGAAGTGCCAGTCGAGCCGGATGTCTGCGGTGAAATCGCACTCGACCAGTTACCGCAGATCGAACAGGTCTTTGTCGATGCAACGGGTATTGATCACGAGCACTGCGCAGGGAAATTATTCACGGCGCGCCGACGCGCAGAAATGGCGGTCGTCGACGATCCCGATTTTTACATTTGCAGCCTCTCTGATCGGGTTATTTCTTACAAAGGCTTGGTGATGCCAGCCGATCTCGCGCGTTTTTATCCGGATCTCAACGACCCCTCGCTTGAGACGGCAGTGTGCGTGTTCCACCAGCGCTTTTCGACCAATACGCTACCACGGTGGCCGCTGGCACAGCCGTTTCGCATGCTGGCACACAATGGCGAGATTAATACGATTGAAGGTAATCGCAGTTGGTCTAGAGCTCGCACACCCAAGCTGGCCTCGCCACTCCTCCCCGACTTGCAATCGCTGGTGCCGTTGGTCAACACCGAGGGTTCAGACTCCTCGAGCTTAGATAATATGCTCGAACTCCTCACCACTGGCGGTATTGAATTACCGCGCGCCCTGCGGATGCTGATTCCCCCGGCTTGGCAAAACATTGAAGGCATCGATCCTGATCTCAAAGCCTTTTACCAATACAACGCGATGCATATGGAACCGTGGGATGGCCCGGCGGGTATTGTCTTGACGGATGGTCGATACGCCTGCTGTTTGCTGGATCGAAATGGATTACGCCCGGCGCGCTGGGTGACGACCGATGATGGTTTCATCACCGTCGCATCAGAAATTGGTACCCACGGTTATCGACCCGAGCAAGTCATTGCCAAGGGGCGAGTAGGCCCGGGACAGATCTTAGTGGTGGATACCGAAACAGGGCAGGTGCTGCACACCGAGGACATGGACGAGTTACTCAAGGCGAGACAGCCCTATAAAAAATGGTTGCGGCAACATGCCCGGCTCATCTCAGGCAGTTTTGCGGGCGAGGCGGTAGCCGCGATATCGGGTGTTGAGCTCGATATGTATCAAAAAATGTTTCAGGTCAGTTTTGAGGAGCGAGATCAAGTATTGCGTCCCCTCGCTGAGTCAGGCAATGAGGCGGTCGGCTCAATGGGTGACGATACGCCCATGGCGGTGCTGTCTCGCCAGGAGCGATCGCTCTACGAGTTTTTCCGTCAGAAATTTGCGCAGGTGACCAATCCCCCCATCGATCCGTTGCGTGAGTCCATTGTGATGTCGTTGGAAGTGGATCTCGGCCTGGAGCGTAACGTTTTTATTGAGTCTCCAGAGCATGCTGAGCGCATTAGCCTGACGTCACCGGTTTTGTCGCAGGCAAAATTCCAGACGATTGTCGAGCTATCAGAGGCGGGGTTGCGCAGCACGGTGATCGATGCGACCTATGATCCCGGTGAAGCCAATTTGCGCGAAACAGTGGAAGCACTGTGTTCCAGCGCAGAGGCCGCGATTCGCGAAGGGTTTCAAGTGCTCGTTTTATCTGATCGAAAGATTGCCGAAACGCGAGTACCGATACACAGCCTGTTAGTGACGGGTGCGGTGCATCATCATTTGATCCGAGTGGGTTTGCGATCTGAGTGCAACCTGGTGATCGAGTCAGGCAGCGCGCGTGACTCGCACCATGTGGCCTGTTTGTTGGGGTTCGGTGCAACCGCCATTTATCCTTATGTGGCCTATAGCGTTATCGAAGATCTCCTAGCGCGCAATGAGTTGCTGGGTGATCCCCAGGTCTGCCAGAAAAACTTCCGTAAAGGGATTAACAAAGGTCTGCTCAAGATCATGTCTAAAATGGGCATTTCAGCCGTTAATTCGTATCGTGGGGCGCAGCTGTTTGAGGCTGTGGGCCTCGATAGTGAATTGGTAGATATTGCCTTCACAGGCGTCACGTCTCGGATAGGTGGCGTGTCGCTTGAGCAGTTAGAAAAGGACCAATGGCAAGTGGCGAGCCGCGCCCGATCTCGTCGTAAAACGATGGATCAAGGCGGCCTCCTTAAGTACGTCCACGGGGGGGAGTATCACGCTTACAATCCAGATGTGGTCACGAGTCTGCAATCGGCGGTTGTGAGCGGCGAGTATCGTGACTATCAAACTTATGCCACTCATTGTAATGACCGGCCGGTCGCCGCCTTGCGAGATTTGCTGACGCTTAAGCTGGCCAAGGCGCCTGTGCCCCTCGAGGAGGTGGAGCCGATCGAGGCGATCTTCCGTCGTTTTGATTCTGCAGGCATGTCGCTCGGCGCGCTCTCACCTGAAGCCCATGAGTCGCTGGCCATGGGCATGAATCAAATCGGGGCCAGATCGAATAGTGGTGAGGGCGGAGAGGATCCTCGCCGCTTCGGCACTAACCGCGTATCCAAAATCAAGCAAATCGCCTCCGGTCGATTTGGCGTGACGCCTCACTATCTGGTCAACGCTGAGGTGCTGCAGATCAAGGTAGCCCAGGGGGCGAAGCCTGGTGAGGGTGGCCAGCTGCCGGGCGGCAAGGTCAATGAGCTCATCGCACGGCTTCGCTATTCGGTGCCCGGCGTGACGCTGATCTCGCCACCGCCACATCATGACATTTACTCTATAGAAGATCTGGCGCAGCTGATTTTTGACCTTAAACAGGTGAACCCTGATGCATTGGTCTCGGTAAAGCTGGTCTCGGAGCCCGGCGTCGGCACAATTGCTGCCGGTGTCGCCAAGGCCAAGGCGGATGTCATTCTATCTCCGGTTACGACGGCGGTACAGCGGCCAGCCCGCTCACCTCAATCCGTTACGCGGGCTCGCCATGGGAGCTGGGTCTGGCAGAGGTGCAGCAAACATTGCGTGGTAACCGTCTTCGCGGCCGGGTTCGATTGCAAGCCGATGGCGGGATGAAAACCGGGCTCGATGTGGTGAAAGCCGCCATCTTGGGAGCAGAAAGTTTTGGTTTTGGGACTGCGCCCATGGTGGCGATGGGCTGCAAGTATTTGCGCATTTGCCATCTTAATAACTGCGCCACCGGTGTCGCCACGCAGAATGCCCAACTGCGGGAAGCGCATTTTGTGGGTGACGTGGAACGAGTGGTCAATTTCTTCACGTTCGTTGCCACTGAAACTCGAGAGTGGCTCGCTAAGTTGGGCGTGCGGAGGCTAGAGGACTTAATTGGTCGCGTAGACCTACTAGAGCGCCTCCCTGGAGAGACCGCAAAACAACAGAGCTTGGATCTTGACCCCATTTTGTGGGTTGATGAAGACGCGACAGACCAGCCGCAGTATTGTCAGGTAGACAGCAATGACCCGTTTGACACCGCCGATAAGGCGAACCAAATGATTGCGGATATCTTGCCTGCGATCGAAGCGGGGAGTGGTGGCGAATTCGCCTATAGCATCACCAACTGTGATCGCTCGATCGGTGCGCGGCTGTCTGGCGAAATTGCGAAACGCTACGGTAATACGGGGATGGAGATTAACCCCATCACCATTCGCTTCACCGGCACCGCGGGACAGAGTTTTGGTGTCTGGAACGCGGGCGGACTGCACATGTACCTCGAGGGCGACAGCAATGACTATGTCGGTAAGGGCATGGCCGCAGGTAAGTTGGTTGTTTTCCCTCCCCGGGGCAGCCGCTTTGAAAGTCAGCACACCAGCATTATCGGCAACACCTGTCTCTACGGTGCGACCGGTGGGCGTCTTTTCGCGGCAGGTGTCGCGGGTGAGCGCTTTGCCGTGCGCAATTCGGGTGCTCACGCCGTAATTGAGGGTGCGGGCGATCACTGCTGTGAATACATGACGGGTGGGCTTGTGACGGTACTGGGATCTATTGGTGCAAACTTTGGTGCGGGTATGACCGGTGGCATGGCCTATCTGTACGACCCTGATGGTGAAGCACCTGCATTGATCAACCACAGCGAATTAGTCGAAATCCATCGTGTAGCGGCGGAGTCTATGGAAGCTCATCGTCACTTTTTGCGTGACAACATCCGCGAGTTTGTAGACGAAACTGACTCAGTTTGGGGCGCTCATCTGCTCGAAAACTTCGAAGACTACGTCGGTAAGTTCTGGTTGGTTAAACCCAAGGCGGCCGACATTAATCAACTCCTCTCGCGACTGCGTGAGACAGACTGAGGCATACCCCACATGAGTGCGCGCTTAGCAAACCCGTTTCAGTTTCTGGATGTTGATCGGAAAGACCCGGGTAAAAAGAACATGGAGACTCGAACCGAAGCGTTTGTGGAAATCTATGATCCTTTTACTGAAGTCCAAGCCGCTGAGCAATCACACCGCTGCTTAGAATGTGGCAATCCCTATTGCGAGTGGAAGTGCCCCGTTCACAATTTCATTCCGAACTGGTTGAAGCTGTTAGCAGAGGGCAATTTGTTCGAGGCAGCAGAGCTGAGTCATCAAACCAATACCTTGCCCGAAGTCTGTGGTCGGGTGTGCCCGCAAGACCGGCTGTGTGAGGGCGCTTGTACGCTGAACGACGGCTTTGGTGCCGTGACGATTGGTAATTCAGAAAAATATATTACCGATACCGCGTTAGCGATGGGGTGGCGCCCAGATCTTTCTAACGTTATCCCCACTGACAAAAAAGTAGCCATCATTGGAGCGGGTCCCGCCGGACTGGGCTGTGCTGATGTTCTGACGCGCAACGGCGTGAAGGCCACCGTATTTGATCGTTACCCAGAAATTGGCGGCTTACTGACTTTTGGGATCCCCCAGTTCAAGCTTGAAAAGCAGGTGATGGAGCGTCGCCGATGATCAGGGTGCGGGCATGGGCATTGAGTTTCAGCTCAACACTGAAATTGGTCGCGACGTCACTATCGACGAGCTCCTTGCCGACTACGACGCCGTATTTTTTGGGATGGGGACTTATAAGGCGATGGTGGGCGACTTTGCAGGGGAGGATCTTCCCGGTGTGCACAAGGCGCTTGATTATCTCATCGCTAACGTCAATGAGAAGATGGATTACCCGAGAGACCCCGAAGAATTTATCGATTTGAAAGATAAGACAGTGGTGGTGCTCGGGGGTGGTGATACCGCGATGGATTGCGTTCGCACAGCGGTCCGCCAACAAGCTGACCGCGTTTACTGTGTGTACCGCCGCGATGAAGAAAACATGCCTGGGTCACGTCGTGAGGTGGCCAATGCCAAAGAAGAAGGTGTCCAGTTTTTGTTTAATCGACAGCCCGTTGAAGTGATGGATTACTTTGGTGAGGCGATCGGTGTGAAAGTGGTCGAGACGCAACTTAGTGAACCCGGCCCTGATGGCCGGCGACGGCCCGAGCCGGTGCCTGGTAGTGAGGTCGTGATCGAAGCCGACGCGATTATCATGGCCTTTGGTTTCCAGCCCGATCCAGCGGATTGGTTCAGCGAGGTCGGTGTGACCTGTAACGATTGGGATGCGGTGATTGCGCCAGAACACCAAGCCTTCAAATTCCAGACAGCAAATCCAAAGATTTTTGCCGGGGGTGATATGGTACGCGGATCCGATTTAGTGGTGACCGCTATCTGGGAAGGTCGGCAGGCGGCTGAGGGTATTTTGGATTACCTCGAAGTCTAGGCATTAACCGGGCTCGCGTTTTTGCGAAACGCGATACGACCGACACGGCGTTAAAACCTAAGAATATGAGAAGAGAGTCGACAACATGGCCAGCTTAGAAAACGATCGATTTCTGCGTGCACTGCTGCGTGAACCTGTGGATCGAACGCCGCTTTGGATGATGCGCCAGGCGGGCCGATACTTACCAGAGTACCGCGAGATACGGGCCGAAGCTGGGAGCTTTATGAGCCTGTGTACGAACCCTGAACTTGCCTGTGAGGTGACGTTGCAGCCGTTACGGCGATATGCCATGGACGCCGCCATTTTGTTCTCTGATATTTTGACAGTGCCAGACGCGCTGGGGTTGGGCCTTTACTTTTCGGAGGGGGAGGGTCCCCGCTTTGAACGGCCCATCTCGACCGCGGCCGAAATAAATGCGTTGGATCCGGCGCGAGCCGCGAGCGAGCTCGGCTATGTCATGGATGCGGTATCGTTGATCCGCAAGGAGCTGAAAGGCAGTATTCCGTTGATCGGTTTCGCCGGCAGCCCCTGGACCTTGGCGACTTATATGGTGGAGGGCGGCTCGAGTAAAGATTTTGCCAAAGTGAAGTCACTGGCCTTCAATGAGCCCGAGCTGATGCATCAGCTGCTATCGAAGCTGGCGACCTCGGTGGCGGCGTATTTGAGTGAGCAGATTCATAGTGGCGCGCAGGCGGTACAAATATTTGATACCTGGGGCGGGATTCTAAGCGGCAACGCTTATCGAGAATTTTCTCTCACGCTACATGGCAGAGATCATTGATCAGCTGCCGAGAGAGGCGGATGGTCGCAAGGTGCCAGTGATCGTCTTTACCAAGGGTGGTGGTCAATGGCTGGAAGCCATTGCCGATTGCGGCGCGGATGCAGTGGGACTGGATTGGACGACTGATATTGGCGCGGCGCGGGAGCGAGTAGGTGACCGAGTGTGCCTGCAGGGCAATATGGATCCGACGCTACTCAATGCCTCACCTGAGCGTATTCGAGAGGAAGTGGGGCAGATTCTGACCTCATTTGGAGAGGGCAATGGTCATGTGTTCAATTTAGGACATGGCATTACGCCAGGCATTGATCCTGATCATGTTGCAGCGATGGTGGATGCGGTGGTGGAGCTGTCGCCCGCTTACCACTGAGGCTCTGGGATCGCATGATCCATATCGAGCGCGGGAGAGTTAGAGGTCGGTTTGCCAACCACTTTTGCCGGGACACCTGCCACGGTGGTGTGGGCCGGCACATCTTGCAGTACCACTGAGCCAGCGCCGACTTTGGCACCTTCACCAACATAAATATTCCCTAGGATCGTGGCACCTGCGCTGATTAATACGCCATCGCCGATTTTAGGGTGACGATCGCCGTCTTCTTTTCCCGGTGCCGCCTAATGTCACTGATTTGTAATATCGATACGCGATTACCCACGACGGCAGTTTCGCCGATGACGAGGCCCGTGGCGTGGTCCAGCATAATGCCATGCCCAAAGCGCGCAGCAGGGTGAATATCAATACCAAACTGCCGTGCCATTTGGCTCTGTAAGAAATGCGCTAAAGGTTTTCGGTTGTGTGTCCATAACCAATGACCTATGCGGTGAATTTGCAGCGCTTGAAAACCTTTGAAGTACAGAAACGGCAGATAGAGCTCATGGCAGGCAGAGTCGCGATCGATAATGGCGTTAAGGTCATCGCGAATAGCGCTGCGAATAGCGCTGTCATCTTGCAGCGCTTCTAAAATGACCTCACGCAGCATCATCGCCGGTGCGGTGGGGCTGCCCAGCAAGTTCGCGAGGTGAAAGCTTAAAGCACTCTCTAGCTCGTCGTGATTGAGGATCGTCGCGTGCAAAAAGCTGGCCAAAATGGGCTCAGCAGCGGCAGTATCGCGTGTCTCTCGGCGAATGCGCGCCCAGATGGGGTCGCCCTGTTCGATCTGCTTAATATTGTCGGGTTGTGTTGCGGTCATGGTCTAACGCTCTGTCGCACCGTGCTCGTCACCGTGCTGATAAGTTTAGCGAAAGCGAAGCGTATATCAGGTTTTGCCCTGATACTAGCGGGAGAATGACCCTTGGAAACGCCATAGCGTCTGCCCGCGCTCATGATATTTGCGCTCAAACAAGGTCTGCGGTGGATCGGGCGTAAAGGTGTCTAAAGTGCCGGATAACCCGATCAATTCGGCTGCTTGCGTAAATTCTGCTGCGTACACCTGCCAATTACTGCGCATTTCCAGTTGTCCACCGAGTGCGGCCAATAGCGGAAAAGCGCCATGACCGTGAACCCGGCGTCTCAACTGTGAGGCCTTGGGCCAGGGGTTTGGATACAGCATCCAATGCGCCGCTAATGGTATCTCTGCCTCGACCAAGCAGCGCCAAAACGCTTCCGCCTCGGCCTGTAGGAGAAGGTAGTTCTGGTGACCGAGTACTTGATGCTTGGCTAATCGACCCGCAGATTGATCAATGCCCACCACGAGAGCCTCCGGGTGCTGAGCGGCAAGCACCGCCGTACTCATGCCGGTACCGCAGTAGGAATCTAAGATGAGGGGCCGGGAGTCATTTTGATAGCGTGTTTGCAGTTGTTCAAAAGCTTTCTGCGTGTGACTCGGACACGGTTTTCGCCAGGGGTGCGCAATATGATGCCGCACAATGCGCTCTAGGTCTGAGTGGGGTGACGCCTGCTGGGTCTGGATGACCGGATGGGTGGCGTCGGACGGTTGTGTTTGCGCAGTTGAATTCACCTTGCCATCATACCGCGCTATCACACCTTTTACGGATAAGGACGATATCAGTGCGAGAGGATCTCCGCCCTTACTGGGTTAAACGGGCTTATCTTGTGATGCGAGACGGCTGGATCGATTGGTTCGTCAGGCCGCGTTGCATTCAGCTGGGACCCTACGCCAACATTATGTCGCCTTGGTATGTGGATATCTCGGGACCCAATATCGCCATTGGGCATTCTTTTACCGCGATCAACACCGCCAGTCAGCGAGTACAGATTGGTGTCTGGGGTCGCGCGCCCGGTGAGGGTCAGATTACCTTAGGGGATGCCTGTCTCATGAGTCCGGGGTCTCGCATCAGCGCCAGCGATAACATTACTTTGGGCGACGGCTGTATGCTCGCCAACGGCGCCTATATTACAGACTCAGATTGGCATGGTTTGTATGACCGTATTGATCGCGCTGATGAAGCGACCCCCGTTTTGCTGGGTGCCAATGTATGGGTGGGCGACCATGCCACCGTGCTCAAGGGGGTAACGATCGGCGATAACAGTATTGTTGCGGCCCAAGCTGTCGTGACCAGCGATGTGCCTGCTAATGTCGTTGTAGCGGGCAATCCCGCTAAGGTGATCAAGGCACTCGACCCAGATGTCGAGCGTTATACCCGCTCAGATCTGTACGCAGACCCCGCCAAAACGGCACAACAATTCAAAGAGTTGGACCGCTATGTGCTCAATAAAAATACGTTTTGGACTTGGTTCTGGACGCTACTTTATCCGCGCGCCCGGCGCGAGCGCTGAGTCATAAAAGCCTCAGCGGGGGTTCCTCGAGCAGCGATAACTGCTCTCTGAGCGCGAGAATTTGATCAGCCCAATACCGTTGTTGGCCAAACCAAGGAAAAGCGGCCGGAAACGCAGGGTCATCCCAGCGTCGTGCCAACCAGGCACTGTAGTAGACCATGCGTGCGGTGCGCAGTGCTTCGATCCATTTCACCTCTCGCGCATCGAAGTCCTGAAATTCTTCATAGCCTGAAATTAGCTCCGACAGTTGGCGTTCACGTTGGTTACGGTCGCCTGATAAAAACATCCACAGATCTTGCATGGCAGGACCGGTCACGCAGTCATCTAAATCGACAAAGTGCGGCGTTTCGTCGCGCCACAAAATATTGCCCACGTGGCAGTCGCCATGCAGGCGAATACCCTGTTGGGGATCGTAATCGCTCATCAGTGCGCCAGCGCGCTCGACCAGATCCTTGCCCAAAGTATTCCAGGCGGGCTGTAGCTCATCGGGTATCCAGTTTTCTGCAAGGTAGCGAATTGGCTCAACTAGCCATCGCTGCAGTGAGTAGTCAATGCGCTCGTCAAAACCTTTAGCGCGTCCTACCCCGTGCATCCGCCCGAGGGTGCGGCCCAGACCCAAAAGGTGGTCCGCATTATCGAGTTCTGGCGCATGACCACCTCGACGAGGAAAGATGGCGATGAGGTACCCCCCCGCTTCATGCAAGGTTTGCCCATTGATACTCATGGGCGCCACGACGGAGAGCTCTGCTGCAGTGAGTTCGTGAGTAAAGTCATGCTCTTCTTGGATCTGTGCACGGGTCCAGCGTCCGGGGCGATAAAATTTAGCAATGACTGGTTCGGCATCCTCCAACCCAAATTGATAGACGCGGTTTTCGTAACTGTTGAGCGCCAAGATGCGGAGGTCGCCGAGTAATCCGATGGACTCCACACAGCTAATGACGTTATCGGGCGTTAGGCTTTCGTAGGGATGGTTCATGATGGGCCTCCCCATTGCACAGGCCGCCATGGTAACGCGTAAGTGGGGAGCCCGGTTCGGGCGTTCGCGCCAAACACCACACCGTGACCTGTTTGGCGCCGGCTTCGAGGCAGGTTTCGGCTGCCGCGTTAACCGTGGCACCGGTGGTCATAACATCGTCGAGTAACACCACGCGACAGCCCTGAATCTTCGCGTTGACCGCGAAGCGCTCATGTTGGTTGCGCCAGCGAGCTAAACGACTGAGACGGTGCTGAGTGGCACCAGAGCGTGTATGACGTAACCACGGCTTGACCGTTAACGAGTGAGGATAGGTTGCAGCGATCGCTTGTGCCAGCACTCTGGTGTGGTCAAAGCCGCGTTGTAGCTGACGACGCCACTGAGTGGGTATCGGTATTAACACTAAAGAGCGCGGTAAGTCCGCGGGGGTAAAGACCTCCCGTATAAACAACGACGCGAGTAACGGAGACAGCTGAGGCTGATGCTGAAATTTCCACAGATGAATAAGGTCTCTGATGCCCCATTGCATTAAAAATGGTGCGTGGGTCTCAGAGAAATAAAAACGATGCTGCTGACAATGGGTGCAGCACTTGAGGGTGGTTGTCGAGGTCATGCCGGCGGAGGGCAGGGCACAGTGGGGGCAAGGGACCTGATTGCGCGGTAAGTGCTGATCACAGTCATCACATATCGCCTCAGTAGAGGGGTGCGTTTGTCGACAGAGGACACAAACAGCGGGCGCAAGCCATTGAATGGCCTTAGCCGTGTGTCCTAAGGCAGCTTGTAGAACCCGATGGCTGGAGTGGCCCAGCTTCATGTGCGTCGAGCAGACAGGCGTGCCGAGTGCGCCACCGGTTAGCGGCTTGATTGGCGGGCGGTTTGTGGCGGTCATACCGTTGCAAGCGGGTCCTAAGATCGTCAGAGCTCATGCTGCCTTACTGAGACCCGCGAGAGAGCATCCTTGCGCGTTAGATGGAGTCGAAACGGGGCGCTGATGAGAAATACTTGGTCTTGGATGCGCCAAGGTTTAGAGTGAAGAATCCTGATTCAAGCTGCTCATTGATATGTCCGACGCAAACCAACCCACTGATGAGGCAGCATCGCAACCGCTGTCTCAGGAAGACCAGAGCCGGGTAGATGGTTTTTTGGCGCGTGGCGTCAATTCGGTTGAGCGAAGGCCGTTTCGCCCTGTTTTTTTGATCATTGTCCTGATCGCAGTGGTGACAGGTTTTAGCTTGCTCAGCCAAGGTATTGCGCAGTGGGCGGGTATTTACTGACCTCGCTAAAATCGGTGCACGCTATTTTTCAGTTTGATATCGTGCATGCTTCGGTGTGTGGCGCAGCCTGGTAGCGCACTTCCTTCGGGAGGAAGGGGTCGGAGGTTCAAATCCTCTCACACCGACCATTTTTAGCTATTTAAATCAATAATTTAAAAATGCTGTTCCATGCATACGAATGTTGTGTGCCGAAATGTAGTACCACGGTAGTCCCAAAATGGCGTGTTTCTGCGTCGTGAGTTGCTCAAATTAGCGAATTCCCACTTTCAAGGGCCGCCGCCAAATTCAAGGCCCCCCGGGGGGGGGTAAACGCCTGTCGTTAATACAGATGATCCTGCTGACACACTTAAAAGCTGAATTTGAAAAAAGGGCTACCTTTCCGTGGCAATGCCATAAAGCTCCGCCGCAGAGCCGCCGACCACCGCATATAGACCAGGCCAATACGACCCTAGTGAGCTGTCGCTTCCACCACTTTTTGTAAGTAAGCGATCCGGTAACTGTCTATCCGCCAAATACCATCATCACCTTTTAACAGGCTCCAAGTGTAGCGGGCAGTGCCGGTAATACGGGTCTCGAAAAAGCTTTTTTCAGGCAGGTTAAAGGCCGCGATTTCCAGTGGCATGTACATAATATAGGCCTCTGCAGTGGCGCGGTTAGGGTCTTGTTCTTGAATAGCCAGATTGGTATCGAGATGTAATGGCTGCGTGCCCGCTTCCACCATAGACTCGCGGTATTGGCTTAATAAATTCTTAAAATCATCACCAATCACGGTGACCGGCGGCTCGTCAGAAAGACAAATAACGCAAGTCGGATTTTCAGTGAACAGCGTAAACCAATCGCCCAGTTCATTTTTGTCAAAGTGATTGGCATACGCGTTACACAGGTTAATGATCGCCAATCGGTCTTTCACATCAAAGTCAGTATTGCCCGGATGATTCATTTTATTCCTCGCTCACTGCTTTGGTTTCAACACCAACCCTAGTCGCCAGTCAAAAAATAAGCAACACGAGGTTAGATGCGTGGCTTTGGACTGACGCCCTGATGAAACCTCGCGCTCTAACACTGCTGTTCCTCTTGGCGCTTGTGTTGCCTGTGCAAGCCGCTGTCTTGGGCACCACTGGCTCCCAGTGGACCTTGGTGGAATCCGCTCTTGTTTGAATTTCGAGGCCGCACGATCACCTTTCAGGGCCAGGTTCCTTGGTTGCTGGCGCCGTGGCTGATTTACGGCGGGGTCATTTTTCTCGCTCGAAAAAGTGCTGCCAACATGCGGATTCGAAGCGACTGAGCGTTACCGTCGGAACAAAAGATCGTAACAAAGCATTTGAATATCATTCAAATTCTATGTCGATTGTGTTTATACTCGACCTCATCATGTGGGGCGTTTTAGGGGCACTGATTAAGAACACAGAAGATACGCGATAGCGGCCTTTTAATGTTTTTACGCATCCCCGTGGTGTGCCCGGCAAACGACTCCGTTTTTAGACTAACAATAAAATGTAAATTACAGAGGTCACAATAAAGATGCCAACTCACCGCTCAGTGCAGCCCGGAGTCGAAACTAAAAAAACATACTGTCGTTTTTGTCACAACTACTGTGCGATGGAGGTAGATGTCCTAGATGGCAAGCCCATAGCGGTAAGGGGCGATACCAGCGATCCCGTCTATGGTGGTTATACCTGCTTAAAAGGCCGCCAACTCGTGGCCGCTTATGATCATGAGTCACGTATTACGCGACCCCTCAAAAAATTAGCGGATGGCAGTTGGCAGGAAATCTCCTCCAAGCAGGCGCTCGATGAGATCGCCGAAAAAGTAAAAAAGATCATTGCCGCGGAGGGCCCAAGATCGATTGCCACTTACTGTGGCACTTACTCATTTCAGGAGTCAGCCGCGCTTGCACTCTCGCGAGCCTTCCATGAGGGTATCAAATCACCCTCTTACTACACTTCCGTGTCTATTGATCAGCCGGCAAAAGGCATCGCGCTGTCAAGATTCGGGGTTTGGGCTGGAGGGCCACACAGTTTTGAGGGGGCGGATGTCGCGTTGATTGTAGGCTGCAATACGTTGATTTCGCACTTTGCGCCTTATGGCGGGATCCCGCCCTTCAGTCCGCGGCAAGCGCTCAATAAAGGCTTAAAAGACGGCATTAAAATGATCGTCATAGACCCGCGCAAGACGGAGGTCTCTCGAAAAGCGCATATCCATCTGCAAGTTCGCCCTGGCGAGGACCCCACCGTACTGTGCGGAATGATTAAAGTGATACTGGATGAGGATCTCTACGATGCCGAATTCTGCGAACAGTTTGTCGACGGTTTACAAAGCCTCCGCGAAGCGGTGAGCGACTTCACACCGGAGTACGTGGAATTACGAGCTGGCGTACCCGCCGAGCTGATGATTGAAGCGGCTAGAGTATGGGGTCACGGCAAGCGCGGTACCGCAACAGCCGGTACCGGACCCAATATGGCGCCCAGAGGAAACGTCATGGAGCATTTACTCCATGTGCTTAATACGCTCTGCAGTCGTTTTAATAAGGAAGGAGACAAAGTGCCAAACCCTGGCGTGTTGTCTCCCATGGGTAATCGTAAAGCGGAAGTCATCGCGCCTTGGGCTGCTTACGGCAAAGATTTCCCGCAATCTCGTATTCGTGGTTTAAGCGAATGCTGCGGTGAGATGCCTACCGCGGCACTGAACGACGAAATACTGAAACCCGGTGAAGGTCAAATCAAGGTGCTTTTCAATATCGGCGGCAATCCGATAGTGGCCTTTCCCAATCAACACAAAACCGTTCGAGCAATGGACGCCCTCGAGCTGCTCGTTTGCATCGACGTAAGAATGTCGGCAACCGCAGTGATGGCTGACTATATATTGCCGGGAAAAATATGTTTAGAACGAGATGATGCCCCCGTCATGGCCGATACCTGGTTCGACGTGCCCTATACCCATTACGCTGAAGCCATTGTCGAACCAAATGGAGATTTAATCGAAGAATGGGAGTTCTACTGGGAGCTCGCCCACCGCCTCGGGATTGAATTAACACTCGGGGGCAGCATCTTGCCCATGGATGCGGCTTTTGGTGTCGCCACCGGCGGACAAATCCCGATGGACCACAAACCAACCAAGTTTGAGGTACTCACACTAGTGACGAGCGGGACGAAGATTCCTTTAGAGGAAATAAGAGCTAAAAAGGGTGGGTTTGTCTTTGACAGTATCGAATGTGTCGTCGAAAAAGGGGACTCTGCAGCCAAACTTCAGTTAACCCCACCAGGGATCGCAGATGAAATTCGTGAGATCAGGGCAGAGCGTTTATCGGCATCGGGCATTCCCGAAAAAGACGGTGACTATAGCCACCTGCTCACGAGTCGACGCCTCAATCACGTTTATAATTCATCCGGACAACAGTTTGACGCCGTCAAAGAAAAAGGTACGACTAACTGCGCCTATATGCACCCCGACGATTTGTCAGCGTTATCAGTAAAGTCTGGCGATTTGATTCAGATCAGCGGCCCGGGCGGCATTGTTACCGCGGTTACCGAAGCAGAGTCGACCATCAAACGAGGCGTCTGCTCCTTGGCTCACGGTTGGGGATTCAACCCGGAATACAACGACGATGATGATGTTCGTGAGATGGGCGCGAGCTCCAATCGCATCATATCTGACGAAGCTGAATATGACCCCATCTCAGGTATGGCTAGGCAGAGCGCAATCCCCGTCCAGATCACCGCCGTGTAACAGCGGTTTTCAAAGCCGGGAATTGTTGCTCACTGTCGCTGCAGTTGATCCTGCTGACACACTTAAAAGCTGAATTTGAAAAAAGGGCTACCTTTCCGTGGCAATCAATCTTACAATGATGTTCTCAGCAGCCCTCTGTCACCTCAATGCAAACTGATGCTCGACCACGCGTTGAAGCTGCGCGATTTGCTCTTGTTGTATTGCCATCTGCTCTTGTTGCGTTGCCATTTGCTCTTGCTGGCTTTGCACAAGTACGAGCACTTCTTCCTGTTGCGACTGCAAACGTTGCTCAAAGGCTCCAGAGGTCAGGGAATGTGTTTAATGATTACATGTTAATGCACAGTACCTATGACGCCCCACCACTACAAATGACATTCAACATATCTGGGCGGTAACTATTATCATCTCCACAGCACTTGGCGCCATCTTTTAGGGTTTTATGGCATGATGCTCCGCTATCAAAAGACGAGTCGAGAACAGACTGATGGAAATTACTAAGAAATGGGTGCTGGGTTTATCTGCTATTGTTTTTGTCGGGTGTGCCGCTCAACCACCTAGAGAAGTCTCCACCATATCGACAAGCAACACGTCGCTGCTGACGACGCCCACAGCGTCTAAGGAATCTGAAGACGGCATTAATATTACCTACGCTCAGGCGTCCGTCGGATTCGATACAGGATGCGATTTTAATCAGACTTTTTCTGACGATTTAAATGACTGTGCCAAGCTACCGGTTGCAGTCAAAGAAATGGCAATAGCGCATTGTGACGGTCATGGGCGTAAAGCCATGTTTCTTGGCAACGGAACAAGTTGGCTTCAGCAAACAGTATCTAAGTTCAGATGCGATGAACTGTAAAGACTCCGGTTTGTCTTAGGTCGTAAAGACGATCGTTCAGCAGACATTAGAAGAATGTTCTGTTGAGGGAGGTATGCAAGGGAAAGCGAAGTTGAATCTAGATGTAAAAGGTGATGTGACCGCTAAGATTGTTTGTGAAAAAAATACCGACCACAGAAGCTGAATAATAGTCACCACCGCTTGCGTAAGTACCTGTAGCGTCCGCAGCAAACCTTGCGCTTGGCAGGATGCTGCAGAGTTTTGGACAACCCCGCCCCCAGAGCGTGATATGCGAGGTTATACGCAAGCTATGAATTGTTGGATTCATTGGAGGCGACAGTCGTAAGTCTGGATAGATGATAGGGTCATCTGAGGGTGACTGATCAGCACCACCGCTTGTTTAGCCACCTGCAACACCCAAGCATACTCCCGCAGCCTCCCTTCAACCGCTGTCCAACTAGTCTGCCAAGTTAGTGTTACTGGTGAGCGCCATAGTCGGTCAGTTGAGGTCTTTGGTGGGCGATTGGAAAAGCAGAAGCACGTGGGGTAGGGTTTTGGCTGCATTGGCCTAGGGAACGAAAAATATTGTCTCGATCCGGACATTATTGCGCCGCAAAGAATTCAATACAGCTCATTCTTATAGACATGCTCCACTAGCTCGTCCATTACAGCCTCTGTTGCGTTTGATTTTGACTGCTGCAGAATTACCTTTCCAAAGGATGGCATCACCTCTTCTTTAGGACAGTAGTCCTCCTTCCAAAGCTTTGATCGTATTGTTGCTTTACCGCAATGAAAGTAACACATGGTGACTGTTACGAGCAGACCTGTATCCAATGATCTTCCATCGACCTTACTGTACGAAAACCCCTGCTCGCTTCGAATAATCTGAGCTGTTCCAGATATCCTTAACGTTTCTTTGTTACCGGGAATGAAAAATATCAATCCCAATTTTGGATTTTCGATTAAGTTGTAAAATGACTCCAGTTTGTTATTTCCAATACGATCAGGGATCAATAAGTGTTTATCGTCGAGTATTTTCACAAATCCCGGCGCATCCCCTTTAGGCGATATTGTGGGCTGACCCGTGTGGTCTGAGGTCGCTATGCTTAAAAATGGAGAGTGTCTTATAAACGCTTGATGGAACTGATCCATGCTATCCAACATGATCGCCTTTGCTATTTCTAGTGGCGCCTCGTAAAGTTGCTCGAGCTTTTTTTTGCTATCAATAACCTCGTAGCTAGCGAAGTCTTTATTAGTGTTCATCGCATAATTCCTTTGCCAATTCAGTAAATTAAACTTAGACGACCTCACTTTATTTTGCCAGCGTTGCATCTAGCCCAGCCGAAGATGGTGATTTAGTAAGTTTTGGCTGTAGCGAAATTAGGTTTTTATAGTGAAAAAAACTCTAGGAAAAAGGTGTGGTGCCCAATTAAGGGGTGGACATTTGTTAACCGTCGGAGTTGCGCCTCACCTGCCTCACCTGCCTCACCGGGATGATGCTGCGAAGATATATTAGAAGCTGAATTTGAAAAGAGTAATACTGACTCTCTTTGTGCTTAATAGCTAGATAATTACATTAATAAGTAAATACCAAATTCTCAGGGAATATACAGATGGGCGAGAGCGAAAAAAGTACTAGCGAACCTTTGCTGTATGTCGATGGAGAATATCTGCCTATATCAAAAGCTAGAGTATCCCCTCTCGATCAAGGGTTTTTGTTAGGGGACGGAATTTTTGATGTGGTATCGGCTTGGAAAGGTAAGATTTTTAAACTTGAAGAGCACCTGGATCGTTTCTTTGACTCTATCAGAGCTGCGAGATTGGAGACGCGTTTATCTAAAAATGACTGGATAGAGGTAATTTTAGAGACGGTTCGCCGCAATAAACTACCGGATGCAAGTATTCGATTCATTCTGACTCGTGGCGTTCCAGATGGTGTCGTTGCTGACCCTCGTAAGATAACGCCCACTGAAATAGTTTGGGTGGCGCCGTATGTATTTCTTGCTGATGAGCAAAAAAGGATTGAGGGTATCCGCCTCATGATAAGCGCGACCAGAGGGTTTACTCCCGATACACTTGACCCTCGTTTTAAATGTTTAGATCGTCTGAATTCACAGCTGATAAGGCTTGAGGCATTGGAGGCGGGATACGATGACGCACTTTGGCTCGATAGCCATGGGTATGTTTCAGAGGCTGCAGCAAGCAATATTTTTTTAGTAAAAAAAGGCGCGTTGTATACACCTCAGACTGGTATTTTAATGGGCATAACGAGAGGCACAGTAATGGAGTGCGCATCTAGGGCGGGAGTAGAGTGTATTGAGAGTCCTCTCACAAGCTTTGACCTCTACTCGGCAGACGAGGTCTTTACTTGTAGTACCGCTGGGGGAGTGCTCCCGGTAAAGGAGATAGCAGGGAGAAAGATTCCTCAGCCAGTGCCGGGCCCTATTACTAGCAAAGTTGATAAGTTGTATTGGGAAATGAGAGATGCGGGTGAGTACTGCACAATAATATGAGAAATGATCTTGTGAGTGCGGCTTGATAACTAAGACCCCAGCCCTCCCTACCACGCGGCCAGAGTCTCTTGAATGAGAGGGTTAGTAACTCCTTTTACGGATGCCATGCGTATTAGATAATCAGCACCACCGCTTGTTTAGCTACCTGTAACGCCAAAATACGCCACCAGAGGCTCTGTATGGCCCTGTGGGCAACGTTATAGGAAAAGTACGGAAGTTATTATCGGTCTGTTAAGGCGTCTGGATTTCAGTAAAAGCACTCAAAAGCCAAGTCTACAGTCAGGGCTTATCTATCTTCACCCTAGCTAACCCACTGGTTTCCATCTGCCTGTCCCAGCACTCAAGCATCGTTTCTTCTGCCCACTTCAGGTGCTCCTGTTGCACTGCAACTGCATCGTGAACAGGTAAGCACACTATGTCTTTCTTGATGCCCTCAAGCGTGACTTGTTTCAGGATCTGGCCCTCGTAGTTTTGACCGTGGATTCCCCATCCAGTAAACAAATCAAGATCAGGGAACACTCTATTTGCTGCGTCAGTTAAACGTTGGAAGTCTTGTCTAGTGATCCCTGCAAGTGCGCACTTGGATGCTGCTTTGCCTGCATGATCAGCACCCATAGCAACCGTGATGAACTCTTTGACTTTAGCTCTGGGTAAACCACCAGCTGCTTCACCTATGTCTTCGTATGGTGTTGCTCCTGCATCAACGCCTTTGTCGTATGCAAGATTAAGCCTGAGGTGGTTGGCACTGAAGTCGACTTCGCCAATAGGTTTGTTGTTGATGAGCGTATTGATCCTGAGTCTAATCTTGCGGTCAGGTAGGCTTTGAAAAGGCGTGTACAACCGACCACCTTGGAGGATGTTGTTCTTGTACTTAAGCTGCACAGGGCCTTTGCAGGCCCATTGTTGACCCTTCAGGAACTCATTGATCTGAGTTAGCTCCTGAATTTCGTAGTGGTCGTGGGGCAAATGCTGAATTGCTTCCCAGCCATCATCAGGTGTATTCGCGATGAGATACGGTGGCTCAATTGGTTGTTCTATTTTCAGAAAGTATTCCCACAGCAGCCATGTCAGAGTAGGCAGAGGGCTAATACGAGCCGTAACAGGATTGTCCTCATATGCCTTGCCCTCTTTGTACTCAACGAAGTTGTTGTCTTTAAGGTAGTCAACGATGGTCTTCATGGGTCGGTAGCTAAGACCCAATCTACGTGTCCAGTAGTTGTCTTGACTGTAAAACTTGGAGTCCATCGGAACGAGTAGCCAATTACGCTGGTACATCACGTAGGTCAGATTCAGTAGGATGATTTTCCAGTGCTTCTTCTGTTTTTCAACGTCAGCAGGGTTACGGTTGCCCTCGGTGTGTCTGAGGAAGCTGTTTTCCACGATGGACTGATCGAATGTTGCACCTGCAGCAGATAGCTCAAGAGGCCTAATCCACTGATGGTGGTTGTAGTCATCAGTAGGTGCCTCGTGTGCATCTGAAATCAGGTCGTAGAGGTAATGGGCATGGTCTTCAGGTGTGTTATGCATAAGCCTATGCTACCTCTGGATAACAAGAGTAGTAACTGTCGTTATTCTTAGTTTATCTACCCAACGAACTATCAATAGGAATATAACTAAAGTATTGAATTTATGATTAAAAATATAATAAATATAACTACAGAAATTGTTTCTGGACACTCACTTTCCTTTTAGTAATAAATATAAATACGAATAAAAACGATTGGTTAGTAAACACTGACTTGCTTCGGTGTTTTTGCAGTCCAGACTGCTGCTCAGATCAAAAAATAGGGGTTCCAACGCTTACTAATGCTGCAAAATTGCAACGGTAGACTGCGAATACATCACCTAAATCAACACCAATAACTTTATCTACTTCTTGTACTTTAATGTTCGGTTGAGTAAGCCTCAGCCAAAAACAACACTCAAAAGGGATTTGAAATATGTACCGAACGATAGTGTCTTCACTGGCAATTTCATTGTCTGCAAGTGGCTTTGCCGCACATCACGAAGAACCTCCGCCAATGGTCGCAGAAGTTTACGAATGCTCACTTAACGATGGTGTTACTGCTGGCGACGTTGTTGCATTGGGTTCAGGTGACTTTGCCAGTTTCGTAGGCAAGTACGATTTAGACATGACCACGTTCTTGTGGGAGGCGGTTGCGGTTAGCCCTCCCTATGATGAGCCAGATGTGCGTTGGGTCAACTACTTCCCAACTTGGGGTGACTATTTCGCTGCTGATGCCGCTTGGCTAGAATATGGCGGGAGAATTGATGTGAAGATCAACAAGCTGATGACCTGTGGTCGCCCCACTATGTCTAGCTTCCATCAGGCTGGAGAGGATGCCCCTGATGCACCAGTGAAGCCGCTATATATTCGTGTTTGCGAGCTGAAATCTGGTAATACGATTGCAAATGCTTTGGCATATAGAAACGCTGTGAATCGCACTCAGAATGAGCAGATTGGAAGTACCGTTGGCAGCTACATGTTTACTCCAGGCTTTGGTAATGCCGGTTTCGATTACGGAGCAATGGTTACAGGGACGCCCGAGGACATGGCCAAGCTGATGGATCATTCTCGTGATGGCTCAACAGGCAAACTCCTAACCGCTGCTGGCTACACAGAGCCGGCTAGTTGCACTGTTGATCTGCATCGTTCGCATATGATGGTGTCGGAGTAATAAAGTGTAGTTTGAGGTCAGCTGATCTCTGTATAGCCTCAGTTTTTACTGGGGCTTTTTTTTAGCTCTGGAGTGGCACTTGGGTTCAAAAATAGGGGCGCAAATAACCCCTCGTAGTACTCTGCTCACCGACCAGATTCAACGCAACATAATTGTCGAAAAAAGTGTTGGGCCTGCCGAAAGAGCACGAGCCCGATAAAGGGACTTCTTTCCGCGAGGTAAAATCGGATGCGGGATCACGAAACGGCGAGTGAGCAAAGCTCAGTTGCCACTCGCGGATACTCGCATCTTCACTTCATAAGTCTGCCACGCGCTTCGTGGCATCAAAAAGCTCATTCAAGACTGCTTGCAGTTCTGCTTAAACCGACAGCATTTTTGCATTAACTCTCTGCCAGCGCAGACCATCGTCATTCAAAAATATGGCGACACAGGGGTCGAGCACCGAAACGGGTCATCGGTGCGGAGCTGTTCTAAAGCGAGAGTCGTCACTCTACTCTGGTCAGTAACGCGGTATTTTCTGTCATCTGGCCATCGAGCATGATGGTGTTTGTGAACAACATCGAGTCGCCGTCGGCCCCTTGCATTGCCCATTGCATGGACGTCACAAAGCTCTCATGCTCGGCGTGAAGATCGCTCGCTGACTCGTCTAGCGCCAACGATAGTTCGCTCTCGGACACCCTGCTGACCCGAAAAATAGGTTCGGTGCCGAGCGCGCAATAATGCTGCACCACCAACTCGCCATTTTTGTCACTGTAGGTTGTTAGCATTTCAACCCCATCCTCAACCAGGGTCTCGGTGATGGTGTTGCCTCCCGAGGTCACTCGCCATTCGTAGGACACATCGATGACAGCGCCAGTGAGCCCCTGCGTCATCTTTCCTTCCCACTTACCCACCTTTTTTTCTACCTGCTTAAACGCCATGCTGCTGTCGACGGCGGGCATCTCTATATCGCCGATCACCACGTTCTCTTCCGATGCCTGAACACAAACCGCCCCCAACAGCATAGAGAGCCCCGCCACAACCATTACCTTCCTCATCGACTCCGTTCTTCGATTACCGAAACTACCCGAGCAAAAATAGCCTAAACCGCGGTTAAAAGACACCCCCGATACCAACGCCCGCGGCACGGGCCGGAATCTTGGACCGTGCCGCGTCCCCACATTACATCCCCTGATAATCTAACCCGTTTACCCGTAGCACTTGCACAATAAAGTCCTCCCACACCTCGTTGGGAATCCAAATGGCGTGCATCATTGCGATCGCCTCATCTATCGGTGCGGCCTCGTAAATGACCTGATATAAAAAACCAAATACCGATGCTCGAAAATTGACCTCGCAGTGCAGCAACGTCCGTTGCTGCGTCGGCACCTTCATCGCCGCCGCAAAAGCGTCAAAGTCTGCCAGCGAGGGGGCCTCCCATTCGACCGGGATATGAATGAACTCCATATCCAGAGCCTTCACAATCACATCCTCGTGCTGAAGCGCGTTCTGATGATTGGTGAAAGCGAGGAAAATAACCCTGCTGTAACCCGAGCGAGCGGCGAGCCCGAGCGCCTCTGCGGTAGGCTGCCCAGAAGCGGTCAGCGACGGAGAGTATTCAATGCGGTTGAGTAAGGGTAAAGCCCTTTCGCTCGCCGTGTTGGTTATGTCGGCATGGGCGCCAAAGAGGGGCAGCAGACAAAGTAGTAGCGCACTTTTTATCGAGGGTGGCGCTAGCCGCCAAAAAATGCGAGCGATGATGATACCGCCTGTTTCCATCTTTGCCCTGCCTGAGTAGCCACCGCAGATGTCTGCAAGATCAAATCACTTTGGTCAGCTCCCCAATGTACTCAGTAAACCCGCTGTGCAGCGGGATTTAGCACTCGGCTCTTTCATCGTAATGGGCACCACTGGCTCAGGGAAAAACAGGGCGGTGCTCACTGCTCAACGTGCAGTGTTACTAGGTGGCCATTGTTACGATCATGATCAGCACGGTTGCCGCAGTCACGATCGAGTAAGTATCTGTTGTTGTCATAATATGCTCCTTCATAGTAATGACGTTTAGTTCAGTGAATTTACTCCCTGCTGCGCTGCATTTTTGTCAAAGGCGTTTTCGACCAAAATAAGCATCGTGCAGGGATGCTGTGAGGCTGATGCGCTTCAGCGGGAGTCGTCACAGTGAGATGACTGACATAGGGTTAGCTGCCAGCGTGGCTATGCGCCGATTTGCCGGCGCCTGCACTTTGGTGTTTGATGGCACCCCTAAAGGATTGGTTATGAGAGGCTTGAGTGCGCTTAAGTAATGTGAAATGCGTGGTGACGGGGGGCGCGAGCGGCATTGGCGCCGCAACGGTGCGCCGTTTTGTTGAAGAGGGTGCGGAGGTGTGTATTCTCGATTACGACTTGCCAGCTGCGGAGACCTTAGCGAATGAGCTGGGGGAGTCAGTCTTTGCGTTAGAGCTCGATGTGCGTCTTGAGCCTGCAGTGCAGGCGGCTGCCGAGTCCGTGTATGCGCGATGGGAGCACGTGGACGTGCTGGTCAACAACGCCGGCTCAGAGCTCAACAAAACTTACGATGAGACCACGCTAGATGAGTGGGATCGGGTGATTGATACTGATCTCAAAGGCCCTTGGCTACTGTGTAAGCACTTTGTGCCGCCAATGGTGGAGCGCGGGCAGGGAAGCGTCATTAATATTGCCTCTTTAAACGGGCTGGTGGGCTTTCCGCTATCAACGGCCTATGGCAGTGCCAAAGGGGGATTGGTGGTTTTTACTCGGGATATGGCGATAGAGTTGGCGACTACGGGGGTTCGCATTAACTGTGTCTGCCCGGGTGTCATCGAAACGCCGATGATGGAGCGATGGACCGATCTGATGCCCGATAAACAAGAGGCTCAGTCGATGCTGCGCGGCGTAATGCCCATTGGTCGTATGGGTACCGCCGAGGAAGTGGCCGGTGCCATATTGTTCTTTGCGTCTCCCGATTCCAGTCTGTGCCAGGGAGCGGTGCTCAGTGTCGATGGCGGCTTCACCGCGCAGTAGTGTTCACTCAACAGTACTCACAAAAAATTGTCTTTACTGCGACCCGTCATGACACGGATTACCCTCGGCGTTGATGTGCTGATTGACGCACCGTTAGCAGGACCCACTGCAAGTGAACTCACTATTATCTTGAAAAGACGTTGGACTAAATGATGACGACGCAGCGCGTAAAGGCCATTTTCCGTTACCCAGTTAAATCGATGATTGGTGAGCAGCTCGATCAAACACAGATCACTGAATGGGGTATTCCGGGTGATCGAGGTTGGGCTGTGCGCGACGAAAAACGGGGTGGCATTCGCGGTGGAAAGAAGATCCCACAGCTCATGACGCTCGCCGCTACCAGCACTGCAGAAGGGGCTATGATTGCAGCGCCAGACGGCGAGACGATACCCACCAACGCGCTGGACATTAACGAATGGCTATCGACCCAGCTGGATCACCCCGTGTCACTGTGGCCATTGTTACCGGCAGATCAGCTCGATCACTACCGACGGGGTGCGCCCGATACTGATGATTTTGAGGAAGAGCTGCGAACGGTGTTTGGTCGACTGCCCGGTGAGCCGATTCCTGACCTGACAGCGTTTGCCGAGCTGCTCGAGTTTGAGTCGCCGCCGGGTACCTACTTTGACGCCTTTCCGCTGATGCTTTTAACCCAGCAATCGCTGGATACGATGAATCAGTTAGCGCCAGAATCTGACTTTGATGTACGTCGCTTTCGACCCAATGTGTTGATCGATTGCCAAGACAATGCTGAGCCCTTTCCCGAGCAAGCATGGGTTGGTAAAACCATGACCATCGGAGGCGTGACGTTAAAAATTGAATCCACCTGCCCGCGATGCGCCATGACCACTCATGGCTTTTCAGATCTCCCGCGCGATACGCACATCATGCGTCAAATGGTGGCGCACAGTGAGGGTAATTTGGGTGTGTATGCGACGATCCTGCAATCGGGAACCGTCACCGCAAAGGACAGGGTTTACATTCAGGGCTCAGGAGACGGGTTGGAGTGATTGCCCGCCGCTACCGAATGAGCGGTTGGCGCCGTTCAGCGAATCACTTCATCAGCGCGCAATTGCGTGAGGTGATCCCGGCTGTCGGTCATTTCTGATAAGACGGGGTCGGTATGCTCACCATGGCCTGGTGTGGGTCGAGAGGGTGGTAGGCGTTCGCCACCAAATTTGGGTGGTGATTTGACAATGCGGAGCTTGCCCAAAAGGGGGTGATCGATGATCTCGATGCTATCGTTGGCAGACAGCTGTGTTTGCGCCAGTACCTCCTCCCGCGTCAGGCACTTGGCACAGGGCACCTCTGCCTCCCGGAGCAATATGATCAGCTCATCACTGGTGTAGCGAATACATTTTTGTGCCACGAGGTCCCGAAACGCCGCCAAATTTTTCATCAGCGCCTTCATCGTATTAAAACGTTCATCTTCCAATAGCGACAGCAGCCCAATGGCCTTGAGCATTCTCCCCTGCATATCTTGATTGGCTGCTGCCACGGTAATGCCCCCGTCTTTGGTCAACGTGAGGTCGTAGAGCATGTCGATGAGCAGCCCACCTGGCACCTGATCCTCGTCAAGCAGTGCATCGTTTTGGAAGCCATCGGGAAACATAAAAAATAAACTCGCATCGAGCATTGATAGGTCTATCAACTGGCCTACGCCTGAGCGTTCACGCGCAAATAAGGCGCTGGTCACCGCCTGACAAGCGGTATAGGCAGTGATCTTGTCGCACAGTAGTGAGCGCATAAAAGAAGGGGTTGCATCACCGCCTTGGCTTGCTGTCATACCAGAATGTGCTTGAATGATGGGGTCATAAGCGGGCGCCCGCCGTAACGGGCCTTCAGTCCCAAAGCCTGAAATGGCCATGTAAATGAGTCGCGGATTGAGCTCTCGAAGTGCATCGCTACCCAAATTTAAGGTCTTCCATCGTGCCCGGTCGAAAATTGTGGATGACCACATCGACCTGCGGGATCATTTGATGAATCAGTGCCTGCCCTGACTCGCTTTTAAGGTTGATCGCAATCGACTCTTTACCGCGATTGCAGCCCGCAAAAAGGGATGAAATATCCCCTTTTCGGGCGCCAATAAATCGCATGGGATCGCCCGCGTCATGTGGCTCTACTTTGATCACGCGAGCGCCTTGTTCAGCGAGCATCATGCTCGATAATGCGGCCGTGATCATGGTCGAAAACTCTAGGATCGTGATGCCTTCTAACGGTTTCATCAATCGCTTCCTTTTTAGTATTGAGGGGCGGGTAGTCTGGCGTAGCCGTCTCACCACACCTTAGATTAATGGGTCGATAATCTATCTTCGTTACGATAGATTCAATGCTCTAGTGAGACAACGCCCAACCACCATCGTCGGGCACACCTCATTGAGACTCATTGCGTTGATCGCTGGGCTCATAGCTGATCAAGCCGAATCGCAAAGCCCAACAAAAGCAGAGGTTGAATGCCTGATGACCCATCGCCTAATGATTCTCTTAATCGCCCTGATGCCCCTTGAGGCGATGGCCGACGACTCGGCAATCTTAGACAAGGATTTTGCGCTCATGATGACCTGGTTGCCAGGGATCTACGATAACCAAGAACAAGTCTATTTTGAGGATGAGCAGGACGTTGCCGATACGCTGCGACACGAACGAGTGCACACCGTGCTGAAACCGGTGAACTTACCGCTTTTGGGTGCTCATGTTTTTTATCTGCAGCAATACGTCGACGATGATTCGGCGCAAATAGATCGGCAACGGCTTTATGCCTTGAATCCTGACTATGAGCGCAACGCCGTAAAGATGCAGATCTACACCTTTAATGGGGCTGAGTTATGGGTGGATGTGCACTTGGATCCCACTCAACTTGTTCAGTTGACAATGGATCAAGTGCAAACGGTTCCGGCATGTGAGGTGTTGTGGCAACGAAAAGCCAACCAGTTTTTGGGTCAGACGCAGGGCCATGGCTGCCCTGATAAGTCCGCTGAGGGCGCTGAGCACACGGGTATCAATCATTCTTTTTTATTGACCGAGGACGCGCTCTGGACCAGTTATTGGGCACATCATAAGGCGAATAGCTTGGTGGCCGGTGATCCAGCGGATGTCCCATTTAAACATCGTAAAGCACGACAATTCGAGTGTTGGATGACGGCCACACAGCGTGACGGCGATTCGACCTTCCGACGGGGTCTTACCGTGCATGATCAGGGTGGCACGATTTGGATGAAGACTGAGGAGGATGCCCCTCAGCAGGTGGGGATTAAACTGCGCAATGTGAGGTGGCCTTATGGCCGTAATCGACCTTCCTTGGTGCTCTATGCTCACAAACCAGATCAAGACAAAGCGGTGTCGTATGCGTGGGCTGATCCCAGTGCACAGCGCATTGGGATTAATCTGCGTTGGATGCAAGCGAGTTGCACCCTGACGCCACCGTCGGTGGGCCTGACCCAATGAACCGCTTAGAGAGGGCCTGTCGGCAACCCGCACCGTCTCGAGGTTATTGTGGCTTTCATGACATCGGGGAGTCGCTGCGATTTACGCTGCTGCTCATGAGCTGTGCGCTAGCGCATGTCGCTGATAGCGATGCCGTGATTGCCTCAGAAACACTGCCAGACCCCTTAGCGGCGGGTTGGCGCGGTCAGTCGGTTTGCGAAAAACTTCACGAAACCGCAGAAGTTCGGGTGTTACGGTGTACATTCCCACCCGGCGTGGGGCATGAGCGCCATTTTCATCCCCGACATTTTGGTTATGCGCTCTCGGGCGGCACGATGGAAATCCTCGATAAAAATGGCATTCGGCGCGTTACTATCGCCGCGGGCAGTTATTTTTCGAGTGAGGGCATCGACTGGCATGAGGGTCTTAATGTGGGTGACACGGTCGTGCAATACCTCATGATTGAGCCACTTTAGGACAAAGAGCTGGCCCCATCGAATTGAATGACTCCTAGTGTTATCGCCTCTGGCGAGCCGTCGTCCTAGGATCAAGCGTGGCGGTGTACAGGTAGTCGGTAACCATAACCGGTTTTTTCGGTGATTTAGGGGTTAAATAGTTAAAAAAGGCATCCAATAGCCCCGATTTCGCATAAAAAGGGCATCAACTTGATGGTGGGTAGGCGCACATGAAAGCACTGGTCAAAAAGAATGCTGAAGAAGGTCTTTGGTTAGAAGATGTGCCCATGCCAGCGGTAGGCGGCAGTGATGTCCTGATCAAGGTTCATAAAACCGCCATTTGTGGCACCGATGTGCACATTTATAACTGGGATGACTGGGCAAAAAAAACCATACCGGTCCCGATGACAGCGGGCCATGAATACGCGGGCGAAATTGTTGAACTGGGTGCCAATGTCACCGGTTTAGAGGTCGGCGATATTGTGTCGGGAGAGGGGCATGTGGTTTGCGAGCGCTGCCGAAATTGCTTGGCAGGTCGTCGCCACCTTTGTCCTAACACCCAAGGGGTGGGGGTGAATCGGGACGGCGCGTTTGCCGAGTATGTGGCGATTCCCGCGACGAATGTCTTTCGCCCCAACGTCTACATCCCCACTGACTTATTGAGTATTTTCGACCCCTACGGTAACGCCGTGCACACCGCGCTGTCGTTCAATATGGTCGGTGAGGATGTGATCATCACGGGTGCCGGACCCATTGGCATTATGGCGGCAATGGTGGCCGGGCACTGTGGCGCGCGCAATGTGATCTTGACCGATGTGAATGAATATCGGCTTGATCTGGCGAAACGCATTGTGCCTAAGGTACGCCCCATTAATGTCGCCAAACAGGAGATCAGTCGAAACTTTATGGAGAGTCTTGGCATTCTTGAGGGTTTTGATGTCTGCCTTGAGATGTCGGGTTCACCGGCTGCGTTCCAGGATGTGTTAAGCAAGATGATTAACGGTGGCAGCATTGCGATGCTTGGCATCATGCCCGATGACACCGGTATTGCATGGACTGACGTGGTGTTTAAAGGGCTCAATATTAAAGGCATCTATGGTCGTGAAATGTATGAGACGTGGTACAAAATGGTGATGATGGTGCAGAGCGGATTGCCGATCGAGCGCATCATTACCCACCGGTTCCATTACACCGAATTTCAGGAAGGTTTTGACATCATGCGCTCGGGTCAGTCGGGCAAAGTGATCCTCGATTGGAAAGCGTGATATGAGCTACTTGGATGTGCAGGGCAGCTATGCCGCAGAGATCGCTGAAATAAAAGCGGCAGGGCTTTGGAAGACGGAGCGCGTGATTGCCTCGGAGCAGAAAAACCAGATTACGCTCGAGGATGGCGCCAATGTCGTCAACATGTGTGCCAATAATTATCTTGGGCTGGCGAATAACGCTGAGGTGATGCAAGCGGCCAGCGACAGCTTGCAGCAATGTGGTTTTGGGATGAGCTCTGTGCGTTTTATTTGCGGTACGCAGGACATTCACAAAACCCTAGAGCAGCGGGTGAGTGCCTTTGTCGGTATGGAGGATACGATTCTCTACGCCGCCTGCTTTGACGCCAATACGGGATTGTTTGAAACCATTTTGGGTGCGGAGGATGCGGTCATTTCTGACGAACTGAACCATGCCTCCATCATTGACGGGGTGCGCCTGTGCAAGGCGTCCCGGTATCGTTACAAGAACAATGACATGGCAGATCTTGAGGCGAACCTTAAGGCAGCGCGAGCTGCCGGTGCTCGCCGCATTTTGATCACTAACGGATGGCGTCTTCTCGATGGATGGCACGAGCTTGCATTAGACGCGATTTGTGATCTGCAGAACAGTAACGTGGTGGTGGTCGACGATTGCCACGCGACGGGTTTCATGGGGCCCAATGGCTCAGGCGTGACATGAGCACTGTCGGTGTGATGAGTCGCGTTGACATCATCACCGGCACCTTTGGTAAGGCCCTCGGTGGTGGCTCGGGCGGCTTTACCGCCGGTCGCCAAGAAATCGTCGATATCTTGCGGCAGCGCTCGAGGCCTTATTTGTTCTCGAATACCTTGGCGCCGGCAATTTGTGCGGCCTCGCTGAAGGTGCTCGATATGCTGGAAGCCTCGACCGCACTGCGCGATACCCTTCATAGCAATACACAGTATTTTCGCGAGCAGATGCAGGCACATGGCTTTGCGGTGCCAGCAGGTGATCACCCTATTGTGCCGGTGATGCTGGGCGACGCGGTGGTGGCACAGCGAATGTCTGAGCGGTTGCTTGAGCTGGGTATTTATGCGGTGGGGTTCTTTTATCCGGTGGTACCTAAGGGAAAAGCCCGTATTCGCGTACAAATATCAGCCGGGCATACCAAAGACGATTTAGACAGAGCTGTCGCCGCCTTCAGCCAGGCGCAACAGGAGATCGCCGCGTAGCCCACTGAGGGGGCGGTGAACAAATGCTAAGCAGAGAGCTGAGCGGTTCGTCTACTTATTTTGCCAGAGCACTGTGCACTGGTGCGCGTGACGGAGCGAGTTTAGCCGAGAGGTGCTGGGGTGCGCTTAGCCTTCCGCGTTTTGTCGTTGGCCTTGCCGATAACGCCTAACCAATTCATGATAACCGTCGGTTTCAATCGCTGAGCGAGCATGAGTGACGATCAATCTAATGAACCTTCGCCGCAGCCCTCCAAATGGCGGGGCAGAACTGAAGTACTGTTGCTGGTCATCGGTGCGTTAGTGTTGGTGATCCCTACCGTATTTGTTTTTCTCTCCGGTGCAGAGTAAAGCAAGGCGTTTCATGGTGCTGCCACCGATTATCCCCGTAGGGAGATCTCTGTGTTCAGCTTGGCGCGTCGACGCCGCGGTAAAGCGCCGTATTAAAAAGAGTGATCTCTCGCGAGGCATCGGGTGACCAAGCGGTATGCTCCAGCCACTGAGCGCAACAGGGCGCCGCTGTTAGCAGTGCTGCAATCGCGGCTGCCTGAGCAAGGTGTCGTATTAGAAATTGCGGCAGGATCCGGACAGCATGCCGCTTATTTTGCCCCTCGGCTCGCTCCTAGGCTGTGGCTACCCACCGATGTGGGTGCCGCTAATTTGGCGTCCATAAACGAGTGGTGTGCTGAGGTAAATTGTGCGGGGTTGTTAGCAACGCAGTATCTCGATGTACTGGACACCGTGTGGGCGGTAGAGCAGCAAGCCTTACCTGAGAGCGTGTCCGCAATCGTCAATATTAATATGCTGCATATTGCGCCATGGGCTTGTTGCCATGCTTTATTCGCTGGCGCCAAGCGGATTTTAGGGGACGAGGGGGTTGTGCTCATCTATGGACCCTTCAAACAGCAAGGTCAACATACGTCGGTCTCTAATGAGGCATTTGACGCCAACTTACGTGGGGAGAATGCCAGTTGGGGTATCAGGGACCAGGAAGCGGTGACGGAGGTGGCTCGCGAGGCAGGCTTTGAGTGTGCTGACACGATCGCATGCCCGCTAATAACCAAGTGCTGGTATTCCACCATCAATGAACGTTGCCGCGCGCCGCAGTCACGGCTTTTGGGTTTCGCTTATTGCCTGGGCAAATTTTATTTTACTCATCATGGCGGTGATGAAGTTCATTCCGCTGATGATGTCGCTTTCGTACGGCCTCGATCTCGCCCCCGAGCACATCGCCAAGGGTTTAGGACACGAGCGGGCTTGGGCCCTCGATTTGATTTCTGATACACCCTATCTGCTTACAGTCTGGTTGATGGTGGGGGGATTATTACGATGGCAAGGGGGGCAAGCCCGCTTGATACCCTGGCAATAGCTCAATTGCAGGCGCCGTAGGTAGCCGATACGCTCAGCCCTCATTGATTAGTCACTTGCCGTTTGATTTTTGTTATCAAGTAGAAGGGAGAAAAGAATGCAATTTACCCTGCTGATGGTTGCCGCAGCCATTGCGATGGTTGGCGCAATCTTTCATGGATATGTCGGTGGCCGGCTTTATATGAAAAACATCCGAGAGAGTCAGTTAGCCTCGCTAACGCAGTCACTCAGCTTGGTGTCCTGGCAGATGTTTACCGTCTTGTTACTGGTGAGCGCTATCACGTTTATAGTGGTGGCGTGGCAGCCCCACTTGGCGTTAATGGCCGTACCTCTGATGGGCGCTAACGCGTTGGGCACGTGTTTGTTTTTAGTATTGAGCCTTATGGGGCATTCGGCCTTGATTAAACTGCCCGGTCTTTATTTGATGGGCCTTACTGCGCTGCTGAGCGGGCTGGGTATCGCCGCTACTTGAATGAGAGGGATTGGTTCAGGGATTTCCGATTCGTTGAAGGTGAATGCATGCATAGTGGCGGTTGGACAATGAAACGAGAGGTAATTGTGACGTGATTATTATTGTTGCAGCGCTAGAATTTGCGACCCAAGAAAAGCGTGACGAGGCTGTTGCGCTGACGGCTGATGTGCAACGGCTGACCCGACTCGAGGAGCCGGGGTGCTTCGACTATTGCTTTGCCCCAGATCCAGCCGAACCGACGCGAATACAGGTGTATGAACTGTGGGAAAACAGAGAGTGTTTGGTTGCGCACTTTAAGCACCCTTACTACGACCGGATGGCAAGCTTGCTGCGGGGTGTGGGGATGGTCAGCAGCACCAATCAAGCCTATCTCATTGAGCGAGGCGAATCGGTCTACACAGAGACTGGTGGTAAGAAAACGGCATTTTTCCAAGACTGATATCACCGTTTAGGTGGCGGTTATTATCTGAGTTGTTAGAACCGCTGACACCGATCTACTGAATTCACTTGTGTACCCTGAGCCTACTAGCCGCAACACGGTGCTACTGGGTCATCAAGTGTAAGAGATCAAAAAACCAATAAGGCGTGTCGGCGGTCACTGAGACGGTATTAAGGCCTGGTCTGAACCACTTCTCTGACTCGCCAACCCATAATTTCAAGCAGTCTCCTGCTATCACACGGTGGAGCTGACAGTTTATCTTCAAGATTGCCCTGTTTGATTGGGCTAAATGGCCACTCAAACCGTAAGCCTTACACTATTGCGTCGCTGCCTGATGTTCCGGGTTCGCCATGGCAATGTGATTGAGGGGAGGGGCCGGAGGTATGAACAAGATCGCAGAGGCGCCATTACTGATCGCCACACTGGGCATCATGCTGTTTTCGATGATGGATGCAGTGATGAAAGGGCAGGCCCTCGCTATGGGAACTTACAACGCGATGTTTTGGCGGATGTTGATGGGAGCAATCTGCGTGTCTCTGCTCTATTTGCCGACTAGGCCGATAGCGGCCTCTGGCCGCGTACTGAAAATTCACATCATTCGCGCCACATTGACGGCGGTCATGGCGTATTTATTCTTCTATGGCTTGACACGCATTCCTTTGGCACAAGCGATTGGATTGTCTTTTATTGCCCCCATTATCACGCTCTTTCTCGCCGTCCCGTTATTGGGCGAGCGGATTGGTGCCAACGCCAAGCTTGCCGCGGCATTAGGGTTTGGTGGCGTGATCGTCGTCGTCGGTGGCGAGCTCTTGTCGGTTGGTCCCGACGGTGATTTGCTTGGCATGGGGGCGGTACTCTTATCTGCAGTGATGTACGCCTTCAATCTTATTTTACAGCGGATGCAGGCCTTAATCGCGAAGCCCTTAGAAATTGCGTTTTATCAAAACATCATTGTCTTTGTGATTTTATTATTGGCGGCACCGTTTGCAGCATCACTGCCTGCCGATGCAATGCAATGGGGTGGTGCTGTGCTAGCTGCGGCATTAGCCATCGGCTCGCTGATGTTGATGGCGGCTGCTTATCGTCAGGCAGAGGCGCAGCGATTGGTGAGTATTGAATACACGGCTTTTATCTGGGCGGCGATTTTAGGCTGGATTTTCTTTGCCGAGGCGGTCACTGCACGCACGCTACTGGGAACAGGCCTCATTGTCTTGGGATGCTTCGTGAGCGCGCGAGGCGGGAGCCGCTAGCAATCGGATGGGTACGCCGCCTATTGCGACACGGTTTAACGCGCGAGCTGCTTGGCCAGCATAAAATCGTTGTGGGGGAGATACAGCAGATCGGCGACTTTGCGTATCACGTGTTCCTCGTAACGACTCAGTGCGTCATCAGCGAGCGCGACACGCCACATCATGGTGAGCAACTGACGTTTTTGGTCAACGGTGGCGATGTCATTAATCGTGCGGGTGAATTCGAACAGGCAGGTTGCCGCGTCTACGTTATCAGCGGCCTCCTCGGTGACGGTGGCGACGTCTTCCGCGCTGAGCGCAAAATTCTCTGTGAGCAGTAAGTGGATCGACTCGCGCTCTGTCTCGTCGATAGTGAAATCAGATCGTGCCACCTCGAACATGAGCGCCGCACAAGAGAGCTCTAAGGCGCGCACCGGCGTCTCGCCACTGGTCGCTTTGGTTCCCGAAAAAAGGGCTGTCAGTTTAGTTAGCAACACGAATAATAAGCATCCAAAGTGTCAGCGGAGCAGCGATTAATGGCGGGCCTACTGACCACGCTCGATAGCCTGCCGTTTGATAGTG
>CAJJBO010000002.1 GCA_905182485.1 uncultured Luminiphilus sp. | reverse complement strand
TATTCTGTCCTTGGTGGGATACACCAATGCGGGCAAGTCCACCCTGTTTAACCGCGTGACCGCCTCACAGGTTTATGCTGCAGATAAGTTATTTGCCACCCTCGACCCCACGCTGGCGCGAGTGGATATCGAGCAGTTTGGACCGGTGCTGTTCGCCGACACGGTAGGGTTTATTTCCGACTTGCCGACGACGCTCGTGGAGGCCTTTAAAGCGACCCTCGAGGAGACGGCTAACGCCGATTTGTTGCTCCATGTGGTCGACGTCGCAGCCCCTGATCGAGCCGTCTTGATGGAGGATGTTGAGACGGTGTTGGGTGAGATTAAGGCCGATGGCCTGCCTCAGTTGGTGGTGTTCAATAAGCTAGATTTGGTGGAGCAGCCACCTCGGATAGAGCGGAATGAGGCGGGTACGCCCACCGCGGTGTATTGTTCGGCGGCGACTGGCGAGGGGACGGCGCTGTTACTGGAGGCAATTCGCGAGCGGTTATCGGTGGCGATGTTTGATCAGGAAATTGCGCTAGACCCCAGTCGGGCACGCCTGAGATCGGCGTTGTATGAACTCGGTGCGGTTTCAAAAGAAGAATGGCAAGCAGACGGCAGCAGTACAATGCACGTCCGGCTGCCACTCTGCAGATTGGCACCGACTCAACGTTTAAGTGGCGCCCTAACGAGGTAAAAGCGGTATTGTGCTTTGTTGGTCATCTAAAGCTCCGATCCACTGCTGGGGTTTGTTAGACTGTGGACTCTTTGAAGAGGAATCGACTTATGTCATGGAACGAACCCGGCGGCGGTAACAAAGGCTCTCGCGACCCTTGGGGCGGCGGCAATCAAGGGCCACCCGATCTGGATGAGGCCTTTAAAAAATTGCAGCAGCAGTTTGCCAGTCTGTTTGGCGGCGGTCGTGGCGGCAGCGCAGGCGGACTCCAACCGGAGGGATATCCGGTGGATTGCTGAGCACGGTTTTTGGCGGTGCATTGATAATATGGGCCCTGATGGGCGTTTATCAGCTCGATGAGCAAGAGCGCGCTGTCGTGCTCCGTTTTGGTGAGTACCACTGCCACCTTGACGCCGGGCCTGCAGTGGAACCCGCCATTAATCGACGAAGTTATCACGGTCAACACGACTAAAGTGCGTGCGTCAGGCCTGAGAGAAGTAATGCTCACGCAGGACGAAAATATCGTCGAAATCAGCATGTCGGTGCAATATGTAATAGCAAACCCAAAGGATTTTGTTTTGGAGGTGCGCGATCCAGAAGTCTCATTGCAGCACGCCGCACAAAGTGCTCTGCGCCATGTGGTGGGGGGGACGACGATGGATTTGGCCCTCACCGAAGGCCGTGCTGCGATAGGATTAGATGTGCGCGACCGACTGCAACAGTACCTCAATGATTATGCGACCGGCATTCAAGTGTCGAAGATCAACATTGACGAATCGAAGCCGCCCGCTCAGGTACAAGGGGCATTCGATGACGTGATCAAGGCGCGAGAGGACGAAGAGCGCGTGAAGAATGAGGCGCAGTCCTACGCTAATGGTATTGTGCCAGAGGCGCGCGGTGGTGCTCAGCGGGTGCTCGAAGAGTCCAATGCCTACCGCGCACAAGTCATCGCGAGGGCGGATGGTGAAGCGCAACGTTTCGATCAATTACTGACGGAATACCGCAAGGCGCCAGAGGTGACGCGTGAGCGGTTGTATCTCGACACGATGCAGGAAGTGCTCGCTAACACCAACAAGGTGATGGTCGATGTCGATGGCGGTAATAACGTGTTGTACCTCCCACTCGATAAAATGGTGCCCAATGCCGGTCAATCGCGGAGTGCGGCATCACGTAATGGTGTGTCCGAGCGCGATCTGCGCGAGATTTCTGATCAGGTGACTGAGCAATTGCGTCGTGATCTCGACGCTGCCGCAACACGACGAGGAGGGCGTTAATCATGAGTAAACAAACGCTTGCAGGTATTTTGCTAGCCATTGTGCTGGTCACGCTGTCAAACAGTGTCTACGTGATTCGCGAGACAGAGCGTGGCGTATTGCTCAAGTTTGGTGAGGTCGTGGACCCCAATTTGATGCCCGGTTTGCATCTAAAGGTGCCCTTTGTGAACAGCGTGCGAAAGTTCGATGGTCGTATATTGACCGTGGACAGCAGTCCTGAGCGATTCTTCACTCAGGAGAAAAAAGCACTCATAGTCGACTCCTACGCGAAGTTTCGTGTTACGGATACCGCGAAGTATTACACCGCGACGAACGGCGAGGAAACTCGAGCGGCAGGGCTTTTGGCTCAGCGGATTAACGATGGGCTTCGTAACCAGGTAGCCGTCCGTACGGTCCAAGAGGTGGTATCGGGCCAGCGCGATGAACTGATGCTAGCGATTGCCGCGCAGCTCAATGAAGTGGCTAACGAAGAGCTGGGTGTCGAGGTGATCGACGTGCGGGTCAAGAAGATCGATTTGCCCCCCGATGTGTCAGAGTCGGTTTATCGCCGAATGAACGCAGAGCGCGAAAAGGAAGCGCGTGAGCTGAGATCCGAAGGCAAGGAGCTGGCAGAAGGGATACGTGCTGCCGCCGACCGCGAAGTCACCGTGATTGATGCCAACGCGTTTCGTGATGCGGAGATTATTCGCGGTAATGGTGACGCTGAGGCAACGCGCATTTATGCCGACGCCTTCAATCAGGATAAGGAGTTCTACTCGTTCATGCGCAGTTTGCAAGCGTACAGAGAGACCTTCGGCTCTGGCAGTGATGTTATGCTGTTAAAGCCTGACAGCCAGTTTTTCCAGTACCTCCGCAATCCGCAGGCTGGCGAGTAAATAGGGTGTGAATAATGGGGGGGTGCGTCGCGCCCCCCACTCAGCCGCATTTCGCTGTGATATCCTTTTCCCGAGTGATATCAACAGTAACGCCCTGACGGAATTCCACAATGAGCAACGAAAATCGCTGGCTACTGCCAGAGGGTATCGACGAGTTGTTGCCCGAACGGGCCGGTCGGTTAGAAGCCTTGCGTCGCAGTCTGCTAGATCATTGCGAGACCTTGGGGATATCGGTACGTGGTCCCTCCGCTCGTCGAATTCACTGACTCGCTGTTAGTCGGCCTTGGCGCCGATCTGGATCTCGTCACGTGTAAATTCAGTGACCGGCTGAGCGGGCGCATGCTGGGCGTGCGCGCGGATATCACGCCACAAGTGGCGCGTATGGACGCGCACAGCTTGGGTGAGGACGGCGTGACGCGCCTGTGCTACGTCGGCTCGACCTTGCAGAGTGTGCCGCAGGCCGTCGACGGGAGGCAGGGCGCCCATTCAGTTAGGTGCGGAGCTTGTTTGGCAGCGCATCGACTGATGCTGATAGTCGAGATCGTCACGCTGCTGTTATCGACCCTCGAGCGGGCGCAGGTGCAGTCTCCGCTGACGCTGGATATCGGTCATATCGGTATATACGACGCGTTGTTCTCCGACTTGGCGTTAGAAGCAGACGTAGAGCAGCAGATATTCGACGCGCTGCAGCGAAAGTCGGCGCCCGATATCGGGCGGCTGGCAGCGCAGCTGGCACCCGAGGTCGCCACCAAGCTGACGCAGCTGGCCAGTCTGCACGGTGCGGCGGACATCATCGACACGGCGCGCGCCACTGTTTCCGGACAACCCCGATTGATTCTCGCGGCGCCTCGACGATCTAGAAGCCGTAGTGGCGCGGGTGCGGCAGGTTTGCCCCTGCGGTCTCGATTTACGTGGACCTCACCGAGCTGCGCGGCTTCCGCTACCACACCGGTCTGGTGTTTGCGGTGTACGTAGCGGGGTCGGGGATCATCGGTTGCCAAGGGTGGCCGCTACGACAATATTGGTGCGGTGTTTGGGCGGGATCGGCCCGCCACCGGGTTTGCCATTGATTTGAAAGCGCTGGTGGATGCGATCAGCGCCGCCGCGTCCTGAGCAGGCGTCCCATTGTGGCGCCGCGGTCAGAGGATCCGGCACTGCTCGCGAAGATTACGGCCTTGCGGGCAGAGCGGGACGCATCGTCGTGGTTGATCTGGAATCGAATACGGAACTGACCGGGGTGGAGTCGTTGGTAAATCAGGCAGGCGAGTGGGTCGTCGTGGCAGCGAATGAGGTGTCTGAATGAGCCACAATGTGGTGATAATCGGCACTCAGTGGGGTGACGAGGGCAAGGGCAAGATAGTAGATCTGCTCACCGAGCAGGTTGATGCAGTGGTGCGTTTTCAGGGTGGTCATAATGCCGGCCATACGCTGGTGATTGACGGCGAAAAAACCGTCTTACATTTGATCCCATCGGGCGTATTACGATCGAAGGTGCAGTGTCTTATTGGCAATGGCGTGGTGCTCTCGCCTGAGGCGCTGCTGAAAGAAGTGGATGCTCTTGAGGTGAGTGGTATTCCGGTACGCGATCGGCTGAAGATTTCGGCGGCGTGTCCTTTGATCCTGCCGTATCACGTTGCCCTAGATCAAGCTCGTGAAGCGCGCCGTGGCAGATCAAAAAATCGGCACGACGGGTCGTGGTATTGGCCCGTGCTACGAGGATAAGGCGGCGCGACGAGCATTACGCGTGGGAGATCTCCGCGATCCGGCTCGTTTTGCGAGTGTCTTGGAAGAAGTACTCGATTATCACAATCACGTTCTGGCGCACTATTATGGCGTCAAAACATTAGCGTTGCCCGCTGTTTTAGATGAAGCGCTGGCGCACGGAGAGCGGTTGCTGCCGATGATGGCAGACGTGACTGCACTCCTACACGAATACCGTGCAAAGGGCGCGCGCTTGCTGTTTGAGGGTGCTCAAGGCTCGTTGCTCGATATTGATCACGGTACGTATCCGTTTGTGACCAGCTCTAATACCACTGCTGGGGGTACTGCCACCGGCTCCGGTTTTGGGCCGCTTTATCTGGATTACGTACTCGGGATCACCAAAGCGTATACCACTCGTGTGGGAGCGGGGCCGTTTCCAACGGAACTGTTTGATGACACCGGCGCTCAGCTTGCAGAGCGCGGACATGAGTTTGGTGCCACCACGGGTCGGGCTCGCCGATGTGGCTGGTTTGATGCGGTTGCGGTGCGCACAGCGGTGAACATTAACTCCTTATCAGGTTTGTGTTTAACGAAGCTCGATGTGCTCGACGGGCTCGATGAAATAGCGATTTGTGTTGGTTACGCCAACGAGGCAGGGGAGTCGGTTGCCAATCCGATTGATGCAATTGATTACGGTAACGTGACGCCAGTGTACGAGGTGGTACGGGCTGGAGCGATCCACTGTCGGTCTCAAATCACTTGATGCGCTGCCAGAGGCTGCGCGGGCTTACATTGCTCGCCTTGAGGAACTGGTTGGTGCCCCCATCGATATTATTTCTACCGGGCCCGATCGTGAAGAAACCATCGTCTTGCGACACCCCTTTGGCAAGTGACCCGTGTTATTGCTGAGTAACATCGCTACTCTGCTGATTTACCCGCTTTCCCTTAGTCTATTATGTTTCGTTTTGGCCGCATTATTGCGCCGGCGGGGAGGCAACACCCCCGCCAGTTTGCTCACGCTGAGCGCGGTGCTCTGGCTTTACTTCTGCTCAACAGAGTGGGGTGCGAGCACACTGATGACGCCGCTCGAGGCGGCATACCCGGCGTTTACTGGACGAGGAACTGCCGCGGGCCGAGGCGATCGTGGTGCTGGGGGGGGCGATCAATGGTGAAAGCTCGCTTTGGGCGGGACGGCGACCTGAATGACGCCGCCGATCGCTCTGTGGCGCGCCGCCGCGTTGTATCTCGCCGATAAGGCGCCGCTGCTGGTGCTCTCGGGCGGAACGCGGGTAGAGGGGGCGTTACCTGACTCGCATCTGATGGCCGAAAAGCTTGCTCTATTGGACTTCCTCGTGATGCCTTGGTGCAAGAATCGGAAAGCCGAACCACGCGAGAGAACGGGCAGCAAACCTACGCGTTATTGCATCAGCGCGATATCCAACACATTTTGTTGGTGACTAGCGCCAGCCATATGCGTCGCGCATCGGCGGTCTTTGTGGCCCAAGGTTTTGCCGTTACAGCGGTGGCAACGGATCAGCAAACGCCGCTGCGGTTGGTCCAGTGCCGGGTTGGCTGCCAACAGTAGAGCGATGAGGCCGATCTACCCGGGCGATTCACGAGTGGGTCGGATACTGGGTCTATGATCGTTGGGGTACTTCGCAGCGCGAACAGACGATTGATCGGACTGTGAGTTAGAGGTACAGCCGCTTTAGATCGCTGTAGTTATGCCCGGTCCAGCGCCGGAATGCGCGGTAGAAGCTGTTCACCTCTAGGTAGCCCAGTTCTTCCGCCAGACATTTACCGGGCCGCCACATGCTGCCTAAAATCTGCTCGCACCGGTACTGCCTAGCTCGATCAAGCAAGAACTGATAGCACGTATGATCAGCCCTTAGCCGGCGGCGCAATGTGGTGGGGCTAATATGCAAGGTATCGGCTACTCTCCTCAGAGCGTAATCGCAGCAGGTCACCACTCAGCAATAGATCGATAACGGTTAGGGTGGTTCGCGATAACTCGTGAGGCGCCTTGCTGGTGATTGCGATGGATAAGGTAACGGGTACGTTTGGCCTTGGCATGCGCCGCCGTTGTTCGAGGAGAGGCAGGGGCCACTCGGCGGAGCCGCGGCTTGTGTGCGATCGTGAGTGCGTTTCTGCCTGTTGTGATGTGAGTTGTGATGTGAGTTGTGATGAGAGGTGTGATGCGTGGGGCGCCTGTTGCGTTACGGGGTGCGGTCGTTGTTGTACATAAAGCGGCAAATCAGCCAGCGGGTGATCAGTGCTGTGAGTGTCATGTGCATTGGAATTTACAGTTGCCATATCAACATCCTTGTTCAATGAGTGATCCTCGATGGGATGAGGTCGGAGTAATCCTTTACCCTAGCTCTTGAGCATATCGTTAAGAGCCGCGATCTGTATTTCGACCGAAAGTGATTGGTTAGCGACGACGTCGTTTGTGGATGCGCCGTTAGTGAACGCGCCGTTGTGAGTAATCCGTTCACACAGGCTATTGGGTCGGCCAGTTAACGCTCTGCGCCGTGTGTCTCAATGGCCCTTATGACCAGTGGGACGGCTTGGACCACACAATGGGTTGCTTATCTTTGGGGCAATACAACGGGTGTTTGGGCATGCCGCTGGCGGTCAGGCCTAGGCAGTGCGGGTGCTCAATCCACGGCAACGCGCGGTTGGCACGATCTAGCAGGTGGCCCCCATTACCCCATGCGGCGATCACCAGTGCCGACTCCCGAGAGGCGCGCCGCAGCCATTCATTGGCACGCGGGCCCTGCGGGTCGTCAGATAAGCGTAATGCGCGGGGATCGGTCGATCGTAGCGCAAACAAATTCACCAGCAGGATCGAACCATAGCCCCAGTGGTTGGCAAAGTTCATACAGCGCCGCAGGGTAGGGTCGTCGCGGTGGGCGTCAGCGGTGGAGGGATTGAGCCCGATAAATGTGCACTGCGGTAGCTTGTGGTTCCAGCGACGTCTGAGCCAATAGCGATAACGTCGGCAGCGAGAAAAGCCGGCGCGACCCTGAACCGAGAAACCCGACATTGTCACTGTGATGCGCAGTCTGGTTGATCAGTGATGCCGACTAGTAGCGCTGTGGAGAGGTCGTAGAGTCTCTGAGGCATATCAGGCGACCGTTGCATTTATCACTATGATGTTAAGAAGACGCTACCACAGTTGCGATTGATCGAGCACGTTGGCGATCTGAGAAAGAGCGCACACCAAGTGGTGATGGTGACCTTAACTGAAAACATCGACCACGACCGCTAATGATCCCTACTTTACTTGTATGATGGCTTCGCGGCCGCTTGCCGACAGAGGGCTAGCGTGCAAAAGCCGACACCATATGAATGACTTAGGAGGGCGCTATGATTTTATTGACCGGGGCAACAGGCCGAGTTGGCAAAGCCGCAGCGACTGAGTTGCTGAGCAAAGGCGTGCCGTTTAGGGCGTTTGTGCGTGATGCCGACAAGTTCGCCCATGCGGGTGACGGTGTCGAAGTGGCGGTAGGCGATTTTACCGATCCTGATTCAGTAGCGCGTGCCATGCAGGGTGTCACCCGAGCGTTAATCGTCATGGGGAATCATCCCGATCAGGCCGAGCTAGAACAACGTTTTGCCACCGTGGCTGCCGACGCCGGTGTGGCGCACCTGGTTAAAGTGTCGTCGATGGAGGCGGGGCCGGATGCTAAGGCGGTGTTGCCCAAAAATCATTTTGAGACAGAGCAACATATTGCTGCACTGAAGCTGGACTGGACCTTTCTACGCCCCAACTACTACATGCAGAATATGCTGATGTACGCCGCGTCTGTCAGTCGAGCCAGTTCTTTTGCGTTGCCTTTAGGGACCGCTAAAACCGCCATGATTGACGCTCGAGATGTCGGACGGGTCGCGGCGCGCATATTGTCCGAGGACGGCCATGAGAAGCAAACCTATCGGCTCACCGGCCCTGAGCTGCTGACCTTTCACGATGTGGCCGCACAAATGAGCACGGTCTTGCAACGCAGCATCAAATATATTGAGCAGACACCAGAGGCGTTCCGTGAGGTTCTGGGACAGTTTATTCAATCGCCATGGCAGCTGGACGCGGTCTGCGAACTATTTGGTGAAATCGCAGCGGGGTCTCTCGACGAGCAAACCCCTGCGGTGGAGACGCTGCTTGAACGATCACCCACGTCTTTCACTGCATTTGTTCAAGAATTTGCTGGTGCATTTGCAGCACCGGGCCCCTAGCGCCTTATGCGCAAGTGCTCGAGTTGTCTGCCCGTTGGCGTTCCGTTTGTGGATACATTGGACACGCCATTAGCCTGCGGTTGTCAGGTTGCGGTTTAGCGCTTTTTCTCAGCGGTGTGGTGCTACAGTGGGTAGGGTTAACGCGGTCACGAACCTGAAGGTAGGTGGGCATGTTCTTCATTTTGTTTACGCTTGGCTTTGTCGCGGTGGTGATGACTTGCATGATCATGATTAACCGCTGGATGGTGTCTAAGCGGCCCAAGGCGCCCGATTCGCGTGATCAGACCGACGACCCGCACCATGACCCAACTCACGACTCAGCTCACCATAAGGGCAAGAGTGCCGATCTGAAAGACGGGTGATGTGAGTGATTTTTGAGATAAAAAATGGACTTTTTAGCAACCGCAGCCACGCCGATACCCAGTCATACGGTGTTGGCCCTACTCGCCGTGCTCATAGGCGGCATTCAGTTAGCCTTAGCCAAGGGCACGTCTGCGCATCGGTGGTTGGGATGGGTGTGGGTATCAGTGATGACTTACGTGGCTATTTCTTCTTTTTTTATCAGTACGATCCAGACCTGGCGCGGCTTTAGCCCGATTCATCTACTGAGTGCGTGGACGCTGCTTTCTTTAGTCGTTGCGGTGTATCACGCGCGCGCGGGAAATATCCGCCAACATCAGAGGTGGATGGTGACGCTTTATGTCCTCGCTCTACTCGTGACAGGTCTCTTCACGTTGTGGCCGGGCCGCTTGATGCACGAAGCCGTCTTTGGGGGGTGAGCTTGTCTGCTCGATGACTCACGCTTTCTCAGTGTGGGCGCCGAGGTATGCTGGGTTTGTTCATTTCGTCGTCCCATCGTTTAGGTCGTGCCACGACCCTCTTGCCTGGCGAGTGTGCGGCGGATTTTTGCGCTGATCTTGACTTAGAAAGGTATTCTTATGACAGACCTCTACACCCTGACTGCTTGTAGTTACTTACAGTACCTTACCTCCGCTATTGGTTATCTTGAGCAAGCCAGGGATCAAGCCAGTGAGCTCGAAGTGTCTCTTGAGGACATGGTTAACGCGTCGCTATTTCCCGACATGCTGCCGTTACATTTTCAGGTCATTACGATTGCACATTTTTCGGATACGGCGATGCATGCCGCCTCAACGTCAATGATCAGTGGCCCCAATATGGATTTAAAGCTCGATTTTCAAGGCCTTATTGACCACCTAAACACGGCGCGCAGTCATATTGCGGGCCTGGACAAAGAACAGGTTAACGCCGCAGCAGGGGGCGAGGTCATCTTTCAATATGGCGACACCATCTTGCCCTTTACCACCGAAGACTTTTTTCTGACTTACGCGCTACCGAGCTTCTATTTTCATGTCAGCATCGCGTTTGGCATTTTGAGGTCGTTGGGTGTTCATATTGGCGTGGCGCATTTTCTGGGTACCGTCAGAGCGACGCCCTCACCGAGTCTTCCCGCCTCTGCCCAGCAGCTCACGGGAGCGCAATACTTGGACACGTTAAAGCCGCTAGCTTTGCCTTAATGAGGTGAGATGGCTGCGGAACTGTCTGGATCATTGGTGCCCTGTAGCGGTATCAGTAGTGGCCGCTAACCCGCAGGTTGTCTTGCGTTTGGCTCTATAGACCTCTCATTTGAAAGCATGCCCCCACCCTTTCCTGTTCAGCGCAACTGCTTGCTAGCTGCGCTTGTCGTACCTTTATCGTCACCCGTAAGCGAGGCCGGATCAGACCTGCAACTGCGAACAGTATTTGACTCTATAGCCACCAGTGCTGGGTAAGAGGTCGGTTGGCAAAACAGGCGATCAAATCATCAACTGACATAAAAAATTCATTTTCCAACGAGAAACTTAGTGTCTACGCTCAGAGCGTTTCCATGGAGGACCGTTTTTTGTCTAAAGGCCAACAGATGACGAATACAAGTAAAGAGGAGAAGGACGGCGCTGTCACTAACGCCCCCCAGCAAAAAGTCCCTTCGATGATCAGTCCTAAAGACGAGTCGTCTACTCGATCTGTCAACAATAAAGCTCGACTGACAACCAGGAGGGTCATCGCTATTGAAACACCCTATAAAGGTGTTTCGGAGCAGGATTATCAGATTGAAAAACGGCGATTACAGGTTGAGATTCTCAGGATTCAACAGAAACTGATCAAAAATGGCCAACGGTTATGTATTCTTTTTGAGGGACGCGACGCCGCGGGTAAGGGCTCGACCATCAAGCGTTTTACTGAAAATATTATGCTAGCTCACACTCGAATAGAGGCGTTAGGGGTACCCAGTAAGAAAGAGTCAAAATATTGGTTCAGGCGCTATGAAAAAAGGCTGCCAGATAGCGGAGAGATCGTTTTTTTTGATCGATCTTGGTACAGCCGAGCGCTGATCGAACCTACCATGGGTTATTGCTCAAAAAAACAATACGAGTATTTTATGAAGAAGGTCCTGCACTGGGAGCATGGCCTGATCGATAAGGGCCTCCTTTTAATTAAGTTTTACCTATCCGTAAGCCCTGATACTCAACTGATTCGTTTTGAAGATCGCCTAAACAATCCACTGACCTTTTGGAAGCTCTCTGGCAATGATTTAGAGGCGCGTAAAAAATGGGAGGTCTTCACCCATTATAAGGAGCTGATGTTCGCCCACGCGTCATCAGAAAAATCGCCTTGGGTGGTGGTCGGTTCCAACACGAAAAGAGAGGCACGCCTGACCTGTATGTTGCACGTTGTGCGGTTGTTAAGCGGTGGGAAGTTTGCGCATTTGACGGGCGAGGACATCACCTCAGCACACTCAATCAAATTGGGGGGGGTCAAGTTTCAAGGCCTGACTTTACAGCAGCTCGCCATACTGAAAGAATTAAAACTGCAAGGAAGTGACGATTAGGATTTGAATGAATAACAAAACTGCCAATACGCCGACGGGCAAGCACACCCTGAAAAATACGGTGGGGCTGCCATTAATAGAGTCTGCGGGAGGCCTCGTCTGCAATCGAAGCCATCACTTATTATTAATATTTAAACGGGGCAAGTGGGACATGCCAAAAGGGCGCATTGAAGATTTACAGCTCCCAGAGGTCTCTGCGCTTCGAGAGGTTGAAGAAGAAACCGGCCTTGAAGCAAAGAAATTGACCATACTCGGTAAGCTTGTTTCTACCTATCACACGACCAGTCACCAGAAGGTTGATTATCTGAAAAAAACGCATTGGTACCTAATGGATTATGACGGTGATGATGACGATACAGATCCGCAGGTCGAAGAGGGCATTATAGAATGTCGTTGGGTGCACCTAAGCGACCTGCCCGCCTATAGGGAGCTTTTGCGCGCAAGGATCAACTACGTCGTCGATTTCTGGCAGCAGAGCTTAGCCTACGAGCCCCGTGGCTAGTCTGGATAGTTTTTCTTCCAGTCAGGGTGGTCTTGATGTTCGTGAGACTAAATAACGCCTCGCTACTGTGTTCGAGTTTTTAGGTACCGTTAGAGTGACGCCATCACTGAATCTTCCCGCCTTTGCCCAGCAGCTCATGGGAGCGCAATACTGGTTGGTAAATGGAGATGGACCCTCCCGCCAATGAACTCGGCCGACCTCTCCCCCCGGGTGTCAATCTCTGCGAAGCAAAACCAGCCTCACTGAGCCTGATATGCTCCCCCCACATCCATCGCATCTGGCAGTGAATATGAAAGCTGAACTTCAAGAATTAATGAATAATGAATAAGCTTCAAGGAGCAATCGACTTCGGCAATGCACCAATGGCTGAGCGAGAAGCGCTAGCGGGTGATGTGACAGACATCATGGATGCTCTGTTCGAAGTAATGAAGACGCTACCCGACGAGTAATCCAGACAAATCCATTTCCCCAAATCGATGCGCTTAAACGTGCATATTGGGGAGTGAGGTGGGGAGTGGCTGGTTGCGCATTGACGCATGAGATTGATTTACAGAAAGAAAAAAGGGTTAGCGATGGTGCCCAGGAGAGGACTTGAACCTCCACGCCCTTGCGAGCACTAGCACCTGAAGCTAGCGTGTCTACCAATTTCACCACCTGGGCAGCGGGAAACTCTGTTGAGTCAGAGGGCGCGGAGCGTACTGCGTCGCCCCACAACTGTCAATTTTGCCCTAAGGGCGGCATCGCACTTGCGATCTGCGGCGAAGCCTCCTCAGCTCGACGGACGCACTAATAGATACACCCATAAGCAAGGGCGGTCGACGCTGTGTGCTGTGAACGCAGCCCGAGGTTCACTGCGACTATCGCTTGGGGCCGGTGCGCCTGCCGACACGATCACAATTAAAGCACTGTTTTGGGCAGATTAGCGCCTTCGAGAGGCGTACAATTAAAATTCACGCATCAGGAGCTCTGATAAGGGCCTTCCGGACATCCTTTGGCACCGCGCCGTAAAGACCAAATGAATAAGCCTCCTACTGATCCCCATGCCTCGCGGGAACAGGATCGCTACGCGCATCCGATCCCGAGCCGGGAGATCATATTGGGTGTGCTCGACGCGGCGGATGCCCCCATGAAATTCGGGGCGATCGCTGAGCAGCTCGATTTGCAGGAGGAGCGGGACCTCGATGCGCTCCGCAGACGATTGCGGGCTATGCAGCGAGATGGGCAGCTTATCTCTGGGCGGCGTGGCGCTTATGGCGTGCCCAAACGAATGGATTTAGTCCATTGCCGCGTGATGGGTCACCGCGATGGCTATGGCTTTGCCCGTCCGTTACAGGAGGAGGGTGACGACTTATTCCTGTCCGCTCGAGAGATGTATCAGGTTTTCGATGGCGACGAGGTATTGGTGGCCATATCGGGGGTAGACCGCCGCGGCCGCGCCGAGGGTCAAGTTGTGGAAGTGCTGAGTCGCGCCCATACCCAGGTTGTGGGTCGGTATATGGAAGAGAGCGGCATTGGCTATTTGATTTCTCACAATACGCGCATCCGAAACCATATTTTAATACCGCCCAACAGCAAGGGTGGCGCGCGTCATGGCCAACTGGTCTCGGTTGAGTTGACCGACTACCCCTCAGCAAAGCTGGGTGCCAAAGGTAAGGTAGTGGAAGTGCTCGGTGATCACCTAGATCCCGGCCTTGAGATCGATGTGGCCATTCGCGCCCATGGCATTCCGTGGGAGTGGCCCGACGAAGTCCTGCGAGAGGCCGGCACGCTGGGCGAGGAGCCCGCTGAAGACCGATAAACATCATCGGGTCGATTTGCGCGATGTGCCCTTTGTCACGATTGATGGGGAAGACGCGCGAGATTTTGATGATGCGGTGTGGTGTGAAGAGCGAGAGGGTGGTTTCCAGCTTCGTGTCGCCATTGCCGATGTCTCGCATTACGTGCCGGTGGGCAGTGCACTGGATGAAGAAGCCAGTCATCGAGGAAATTCGGTTTACTTCCCCGAGCGGGTGGTGCCCATGTTCCCCGAGGTCCTGTCAAACGGCTTGTGCTCACTAAAACCCCGAGTGGATCGATTGGCGATGGTCTGCGACATGCAAATCGGGCCAGAGGGTGAGTTAGCCCATTACGTTTTTTACGAGGCGGTGATTCATTCGCATGCGCGCTTAACCTATACGGATGTGGGCGCTGTGCTCGCCGACGGCGAAAGCCCAATGTGGCCGCCGAGCGGTACGGCGATATCGCTCGGCTCTATCGCTATATGAGGTATTGCGTGGCGCTCGTGAGCAACGCGGCGCGCTCGATTTTGAGACGCAAGAGACCCGTATTGTGTTTGACGAGCAGCGCAAGATCGCCGCGATTGAGCCGGTCTACCGTAACGACGCGCATAAGCTGATTGAAGAATGCATGTTGATCGCCAATGTGGCCACCGCCCGATTTTTGGAGGCAACCGAGCAGCCTGCGTTGTTTCGTGTGCACGAGGGTCCGAGTGCGCAAAAACTCGAGAACTTGCGCGCCTTTTTGGGCGAATTGACCCTCGAATTACCCGGTGGTCTGAAACCCACCCCCGAGCACTATCAGTCACTGCTGAGCACGGTTGAGGGGCGGGATGATGCACAAGTCATTCAAACCATGTTGTTGCGATCCCTCTCGCAGGCGGTGTATCAGCCGGATAATGGCGGGCACTTTGGGCTTCACTTTGAGGCCTATGCCCACTTCACGTCGCCGATTCGCCGTTACCCTGACTTATTAGTGCATCGTGCTATTCGATCGGTTATTCGAGGTCGCAGTAAGAGTGCCCACGTGAGCCGCGTCCCCGGCGCTAAAGGGCTGCGGCGCGAAGTGATTTACCCCTATGATATGGCCGGCATGTTGGCGCTGGGTGAGCAGTGCTCGATGACCGAGCGACGTGCCGATGATGCGACGCGAGAGGTGGATGCGTGGCTCAAATGCGAATTTTTGAAGGATCGTATTGGCGACGCTTTCTCGGGCGTGATTGCGGCCGTGACGAACTTCGGCGTTTTTGTCGAGTTGCACGACCTGTACATAGAAGGCCTGTTGCATGTGAGCGCGCTGCCCGGTGATTACTATCATTTTGACCAGGCCAAACAGCGTTTGGTGGGTGAGAGAACCCGTCAGGTGTTTCAACTGGGCGGCGTGGTCGCCGTTAAGGTCGCCCGCGTCGATCTGGATGATCGCAAAATTGATCTTGAATTGGCCGATGGTGCGAGCTCAAAGCGTGCTGCTGGGGCAGGGCCGCGCAAGCCGGGTGAGGGTGCCAAAAAGGATAAATCCAGCCGCGAACGTTCCAAGAAGAAGCGCAAGACCGCCCAGAAAGCCAATCATGAGAGCCAGGGTCAGCCTGCATCGAACAAGGCCAAGTCGAACAAGGCTAAGTCGGACAAGGCCAAGTCGAGCAAGGCCAAATCGAGTCAGCCTGCATCGAGTACAGCTCAATCGGGTCAGACTGATGTAAAGGACGGCGGCGCGACGAAAAAACCGAAGAGCCGCAAAAAGACAGGCAAGTCGGCTGCTGCCAAATCGTCAAAACGAGCCAGCAGTTCGCGCAAAGAGCGCTGACCCATGGAAGAGACGGTATTTGGTTATCACGCCGTGGAAAGTCTCCTGCGGCTAGACCCGAAGCGAGTGAAGCGGGTCCTTGTCCAATCGAATCGCAATGACAAACGCATGCAAGCCCTGCAATCATTGTCGCAGAATCAAGGCGTTGCCCTAGAGCCGTGTCCACGGCAGACCCTAGATGAGCGGGTTGAGGGTCGTCATCAAGGCGTTGTGGCGGTACTGCATTCGAATGCCGCTGACAGTAACGAGGGGATGAGCGAGGCAAATTTACTGAGTTTGGTAGGTCAGGCCGCGGTGCCACTCATACTGATTCTCGATGGGGTTACCGACCCCCATAATTTAGGCGCTTGTTTGCGCAGCGCCGAGGCTGCGGGGGTAACTGCGGTGATTTTCCCCAAAGATCGCAGTGCTGACGTCAACGCGGTGGTGCGCAAGGTGGCGTGCGGCGCAGCTGAATCGGTGCCCTGGCTGAGAGTCACGAATTTGGCGAGGACAATCGAGTCACTCAAATCAGCAGGTATTTGGATTGTGGGCACCAGTGGCGACGCCACCGAGACGCTTTTCGAACAAGATTTAGCCGGTCCGTGTGCGCTAGTGCTGGGTTCGGAGGGGTCGGGAATGAGGCGTTTGACCCAAGAGTTGTGCGATTACAGGGTGCACTTGCCCATGGCGGGCAGTGTATCGAGTCTCAATGTGTCGGTCGCGGCGGGTATTTGTTTGTTCGAAGCGGTGCGGCAGCGTCGCGGCTGACTGCGAGCCGCGGCATCACCACCCATAATTGGCATTTGCAAAGCGGTTGTGTCCTTTGTAGACTCCCCCCCTCAAAAATTTGGCTGGGCCCATAAAGGCCTTTCCTCCTTGCCGCACCACAACGTGGGTGGCTGTAAACCATAGGGAGTACGCGAGTGCGACACTACGAAGTTGTGTTCATGGTCCATCCGGACCAGTCTGAACAAGTCCCCGGAATGATTGAACGATATAGCGCTGTCATCACAAAAGATGGTGGCACGGTTCATCGCCTGGAAGATTGGGGCCGACGGCAGTTGGCTTACCACATCAATAAAATTCATAAGGCGCACTACGTCATGATGAACGTCGAGGCCACTAACGAGGCCATGGAAGAGTTGACGACCACCTTCCGTTATAACGACGCCGTCATCCGTAATCTGGTCATCCGACGCGACGAAGCGGTACTAGAAGAGTCCTTGCTCATGAAAGCCGAGCGTGAGGACAAAGAGCGTAAGGCGCGATATCAAGAACGCAACGATAACGATGCGCGTAAAACAGCTGCGACAGCAGAGACTGCAGATTCATCCTCTGAAGAGGCTGCCGAGCCGGCAGCAGACTCAGAAGCAGCAAGCGAGGAATAAGCCATGTCACGTTTTTTTCGACGACGAAAGTTCTGCCGTTTTACCGCTGAGGGTGTGAAGGAGATTGATTATAAGGATCTCGACACGTTGAAGCAGTATGTATCAGAGACCGGGAAAATTGTGCCGAGCCGCATTACAGGCACCAAGGCCAAGTATCAGCGACAGCTGGCGACTGCGGTTAAACGCGCGCGATATCTTGCGTTACTGCCTTACACCGACGCGCACAATTAAGCATTAACCATGCGCGGCCTCGCTGAATTTATCATGCGCGGCCGGTGGCAAGCACTGGGCGTCGCGGTACTGGGGTCGGGGAGTTTGTTATTTGGCTGGGTCAGTGCCGCAGCCATTGCACTGGTCACGTTAAGAAACGGTTCGGCCTCCGGCGGCTGGCTGACACTGTGGGCAATCTTGCCCGCCATTATTATCGCTGCAATCAGCGGTGATACGGGAAGCGTACTGTTATTACTGGGTACGTTTAGTTTGGCGGTCATTTTGCGCGAAAGTGTCAGTCTATCGCTGGCTGTGATGGCTAGTGTGCCGCTAGCATTGCTCGGCGGCGCTGCCTTAACACTGTTCAATGGTGTGTTTTTACAGGAGTTAGTCGCGACCCTGGAGGAGGCGCTGGCGCAGCTCGAGCAGGAACTGGCCCAAGGTGAGGCCGCGGAGATGGTGTTTAACGCGGTGTCGGTACCTCAGGTCGCCGCACTGCTGGCGACCGGCAACGCGGTGATCGCGCTGCTGAGTCTGATTTTGGGGCGCTATTGGCAGGCCTCTCTTTATAACCCGGGTGGGTTTGGAGAGGAGTTTCGCGCATTACGGCTGCCGGTTGGCGCGGTGCTGTTGATGGCCAGCGCGGCCCTGATCCTTTGGTGGATGGGCGCTGACTGGCGAGTGTGGAGCGCGGTGGTTGTGTTGCCCCTCACCATTGTAGGGTTCTCGCTGCTTCATGCTTTTGCGAAGCGAGCGGGCAAAGGGGTCACTTGGTTGGCTCTCATGTATGCATTGTGGATCGTAATTGATCCAGTGAAGTGGTTGTGGGTGGGGTGTGTCGTGATCGACACCTTTGCCGATGTCAGGGGTAGGTGGAGCCGATCTGCCGGTCAAGGCCCCGATGGAGACTGACACTGTCGGTTATGAATTGAAGAAGGTCGACCGCATTGCAGATATTAAAACTAATGATGGAAGTTATATTATTGGAAAACATTGGTAGTCTCGGCGGTCTAGGTGACACGGTTGACGTGAAGCCGGGTTACGGTCGCAACTTTCTGATCCCTCAGGGAAAAGCGGTTGCCGCAACAGCCGATAACGTCGCTAAATTTGAAACACGCCGAGCAGAGCTCGAGGCAACCGCGTCCGAGACCCTCGCTGCAGCGCAAGCGCGAGGCGATGCCTTGGCAGCGTTAACGGCCGTTGAGATTGCTGCCACCGCTGGAGAAGAAGGCAAGTTATTTGGTTCAGTGGGCACCCGCGATATTGCCGACGCGCTCACTGCCGCCGGTTGTGACGTCGATAAGGCAGAAGTCCGTTTGCCTGAGGGCGCCATTCGTGAACTGGGCGAATTTGAGATTATGATTCAGGTACATGCGGACGTGTCGACCTCGGTCGCAATCCACATTATCGCTGAATAACCCCCGCCGGGGCATGTAAGCCCCGCAACTTCCGATATCTGCTGGCGCGTTGCCGTTGTCACAGGTACTCTATTCGGCCCGATGGCTGATGACGGGCCCGCTCAATGAGCGCCAGTGTCACGGCGATCGGCCGATGGTGCACAACAAAAGGCAGCGTTTTGAACTCGTTCACCTCTGACGATCCGGATATTTCCCGGATCCGCATGCAACCCCAGTCAATCGAGGCGGAACGCTCGGTGATAGGCGGTATTCTGCTAGCGCCGGAGAGCTGGGACGCGATTGCTGAGCAAGTGAACGCCAACGATTTTTATCGTCCAGAGCATCGCGCCATTTTCCGCCAGATCGCGCTGCTGGTGGATCGTAACGAACCGATTGACGTCATTACGGTTGCCGACCGGCTACTGGCTACCGGCGAGCTGGATGCGGCTGGGGGCCACACCTACCTGACCGACCTCGTAGAGCAGACGCCAACGGCGGCCAACGTCAGCGCCTACGCCCGCGCCGTCAGGGAGCGAGCGCTGCTTCGCAAACTCATTGATGCAGCGCAAGACATTGCCAACGCGGGCTTTAACCCTGAGGGACGTAGCGCGGATGAATTGGTCGATGAGGCCGAACGACTGATCATGACCGTGTCTGAGAGCGGCCCCAAATCAGGAGGTCCTCAAAGCATGGCCCCGCTGCTTTCTGGCGCGTTGGAGCGTATTGAGGAGCTCTACAACACGGGGGGCGATATTACGGGACTCACCACCGGCTTTATCGATTTGGACAAAAAAACATCGGGACTACAACCTTCAGATTTAGTGATTGTTGCGGGCCGACCGTCGATGGGTAAAACCAGCTTTGCAATGAATTTGGTCGAGAATGCGTCAGCTCATACAGAAAAACCGATTGTCGTTTTTTCGATGGAGATGCCAGCCGAGCAGCTGGTCATTAGAATGATGTCTTCGCTCGGTAAAATTGATCAGTCCCGCGTTCGTACGGGAAAGTTACAGCAAGACGATTGGCCTAAATTGTCGGCGGCGATGGCCAAACTGAAGGACACTTCGATTTTTATTGATGATACGCCGGCGCTGACGCCAACCGAAGTCAGGTCACGTGTGCGTCGATTATCGCGAGAGCATGGCGATCTTGCCATGATCATGATCGATTACCTCCAGTTGATGCGGGTGGCGGGTTCCAACGAAGGCCGTACCGCAGAGATCTCGGAAATTTCGCGTAACTTAAAAGCGATCGCCAAAGAGTTCCGCTGTCCGGTCGTTGCCCTGTCACAGCTCAATAGAGCCCTCGAGCAAAGACCGAACAAGCGGCCGGTTAATTCAGATTTACGTGAATCTGGTGCGATCGAGCAAGACGCGGATGTGGTGATGTTTATTTATCGTGATGAGGTGTATCACGAAGATTCGCCGGATAAAGGGGTTGCGGAGCTCATTATTGGTAAGCAGCGAAATGGCCCTATCGGCACATGCCGGCTCGCTTTCCAGGGTGAATTCACCCGTTTTGAAAACCTTGCCCGCGATGACTACGCGGGTTATTAGCGTGCTCAAGCAGCCGCGATGCCGTTCGTTAAGGCCGAGCTATTTGGTCGACTAAACTCGATGCAAACCACCCCGCTTCCTATTGATTTTGCCGCGCTCACCGAGCTGATGGGGGGAAATCATGACGGGGTTTGCTCATTGCTAGAGCTGTTTGTCAGCGAACTGTTAGCCGACATAAATGCCAGTACTATCGCCATCGAGGCCAATGATCGAGCCACTTTGCAGCAGATCGCACACCGATTAAAGGGCACCAGCGCTACCCTTTATGCACCGATGCTGACGGCTACTGCGAGTGAGTTAGAACAATCCTGTAAAGAAGCGGATGACCCGCAGCTGTTGGCGAACCATCAGAAGATGATCGAGCAGGCGACGCGATTACGAGAGGCGATTGCGTATTGGCTCGATAGCGCCAGCCCGACTAATGAGTCAGAGACCGATTTCTCTTCGTAGTTGTGCTAACTGCGTTATTTGTTCCTCGGTGCTCGGTGGTTCGTCGTCAGGGGGCGCAATGCTGACCCGCTCAGGTCCCTTCAGTATTTCGCCTCGTGCCGCGCGACTGACCCAGCGTTCATAGTGTTCGCGAAATAGTGGCCAGGTTCGATGCTCTGCTTCGTTGGCTAAAAAAAACCAACCACAGTCACAACCCGCGAGGTAAACAGCAGGGTGGCGCCAAGCTGCTCACAGAGTTGCACGCGGGGGCTGAAGACGGCACGATAGGCGTCATAGGGCGACTGCTCGTCCCCTTGCCCGTCGGATTATTCGCCTCGTCGATGAGAGCCTGGGCAAATAGTCACTGGTTTCAATGGCATGTTGAGCAGCACGCAAGATGACTGCGGTGGGATAGGCGTCAAGCGCCTCAAGCCAAAGCCGTTTGACTTGCTTGACCTGCTCTGAATCAGACCACGCGGCATAATATTGGTTGTGGTAGTTCAGTCGGAATAGCCCAAAGACCTGATTAATGGCCTCGATCCCTTGCGCGTCAAGCGGCTCTGACGCGTCAGTTGGCCCAGCTGGTGTCGGTGAGGTCGTCGTTGAGGCTTCGGTCCTTTGAACGATGGCTTGCGCCAGCGCCGCCGCGTCCTTTTGCTCCGCCATTGGGATCTCCATAGTTCGCGCTCTGAGTTTGGCGCTTCACATGTTGCAGAAACTTGCTGTTCCAAGAAGTGTGTACTTCGTTACTGTCTAGCCAATACATCACAAACTCGGGCAGCAATGCCTTGGCATCGTGTTCCGAGATGCCGGCCAGCCCAAGGGTGTCATAGACCGCCACGTCGGGTTGCCAGTGTCGTGGTATCCGTGTCGGCTCCGTGCTGTGATGTATCTGACTAGTATGACGCAACCAACGGCGGCGGACGTGTTCGACAAAGCGGGTATTGATTTCTTTTGGGGGGCCACCCCGCTCTCGCCAATACAGGACAAATTCCCCTCTCACAGAGTCGGCAAATTCTGCATCAATGCCTGCCTGCTCGAGAATTTCGAAGGCATCTTGATTCGGCCGCCAGTCTTTACCAAATGGTGGTGGGGTACTGATCTCAAATGCCGTGGTAAGCCCTTGTTGCGTCCGCCAGCGTGCGAGGGCATGTTGCCGAAATTGGGTGTCGATATCTCGGCCGCTCTCTGAGGGCAGGAACTGTGCCGCGATGGAGTCGACAAAAGTGCGGGGGATCCCCTGGGTCATCACCAGTAGGTCAATCAAGGCCTCACTGGGTTGCCAGTGGCGGCCATGAGCCTCGAATGCAGCGCCGGGGTGATGGATCGGGGTAGTCGGCTCAGACTCAACGCGCCGTGAGGGCTCGGCCAAGGCCGTTGCCGACAGGATCAAGATCGCGGCGTCGTGATGCGCTGAGCGCGCGAGAATGCCTAGCGCCACTAATCTATCACTCAGTTGAGTAATGTGGTCTATCGACCAGAAGGGCAGTGTTTGTTGGAGTTCTTGGAGGACGATCGTTGTCCAACCGTCGCGATCTGTCAGTTTGGTGCCCAGTGCCTGCAGTAAAATGGCCTCTTCTAGACCGATGGTTTCGGCCAACTCGGGCGAGAAAGTCAATTGGCGGTCGGGAATGAGGGAACCGGAAGGCATGGTGATCGGGCGCAAACCAAATGGTCTGATAGGATACCGGCTTAGCTCGATCAATACAGCCTTTAGGATCAGTTTCTCAGGAGTTTCGCGTGGCCAAGGCAAAAACAGCGTTTGTCTGCAACGATTGTGGGGCAGATTTCCCCAAGTGGCAGGGTCAATGCGGGGCATGCCAAGCATGGAATACGCTGACTGAATTTCGCTTGAGTGCGCCGGCGGCTAAAAAAGGGTCGAGCGGTCGGGCAGCGACGCGCGGCGGTTTTGCGGGCAGTCTGGCGGCGGTTAAGCGGCTAGAGGACGTTTCCATTGTCGACTCACCGCGGTTGGCATCTGGGTTCGACGAATTTGATCGTGTTTTAGGCGGCGGGTTTGTCCCGGGCGCCAGCATTCTCATAGGGGGGCACCCTGGCGCGGGTAAAAGCACGCTCCTGTTGCAAACACTGTGTCGATTGGCGTCGTCGCATTCGGCGCTCTACGTCACCGGTGAAGAATCACCAGAGCAAATTGCGCTGCGGGCCAATCGCCTTCAGCTGCCTACAGATCAACTGCAATTGATGGCAGAGACAGATGTCGATGCCATTTTGGCCTCTGCAGAATCTCTACAACCTAAAATCCTGGTCGTTGACTCCATTCAAGTGGTGCATATTGCTGAAGTAGCCTCTGCGCCCGGCAGTGTTTCTCAGGTCAGAGAAAGTGCCGCCATGCTGGTAAGATTTGCTAAACAGACGGGGACAGTATTGATCATGGTTGGTCATGTGACTAAAGATGGATCATTGGCAGGCCCCAAAGTATTAGAGCATATGATTGATTGTTCACTTATGTTAGAGGGTTCTAGCGATAGTCAATTTAGAACCTTGCGCAGTAATAAAAATCGCTTTGGCGCGGTTAATGAACTCGGCGTTTTTGCGATGACTGATAAGGGTCTGCGCGAAGTTCCCAATCCTTCAGCTATTTTTCTACAGCGCGGAGAAGAGGTATCCTCCGGGGACGACGGTTGTCGTCGTGTGGGAAGGCACTCGACCGTTGCTGGTGGAGATTCAAGCGTTGGTTGATGACAGCTCGCTGGGTAATCCGCGGCGCGTCACGGTTGGATTCGAACAGAATCGATTAGCGATGTTGCTGGCGGTACTGCACCGACATGGCGGCATTCAGGTGGGTGATCAGGATGTGTTCGCGAATGTGGTGGGGGGGGTGAGAGTGATGGAGACCTCGGCTGACTTAGCGTTATTGCTTGCAGTGGTGTCGAGCCTTCGCGATCGACCGTTGCCTCAAGACTGGGTGGTGTTTGGCGAGGTAGGCTTGTCTGGTGAGATTCGACCCGTGGCCAGTGGTCAGGAGCGCTTGGCTGAGGCAGCGAAGCATGGTTTTAGACGCGCCATAGTGCCGAAGGGCAATGCGCCTAAAAAACCGATTCCCAACCTTGAAGTGGTGCCGGTATCGCGTTTGTCTGAGGCCCTCGAGGCTTGCTCCTAAGGGTAAGCTCCTAAGGGTAAGCTCGGCCTGTCGTCATCGTTATCGACAGACGCTCACCCCGTACTTGTTATCAAGAGGCTACTTGAGTCGACGGTGCTTCACCCGGCTGGGTACTGCTGCATCCGCTCCTTGGCGTTGCCGACGATCGACCTCGTAGTCCGTGTAATTGCCCTCGTGGAACACCACACTGCCGTCATCTTCGTAAGCCAAAATGTGCGTTGCGATCCGATCCAAAAACCACCGATCGTGGGAGATGACCAGCGCGGAACCCGGAAAGGCCAGCAGCGCCTCCTCGAGCGCACGCAGGGTTTCGACATCCAGATCGTTAGTCGGTTCATCGAGGAGCAATACGTTGGCACCTTGCTTTAATAATTTGGCCAAATGCAGGCGGTTGCGCTCTCCACCAGAGAGGTCCTTCACAAATTTTTGCTGATCGGATCCTTTAAAGTTAAAACGGCCGACGTAGGAACGCGATGCGACCTCATAGCTGCCGATACGGATGATATCGAGGCCATCAGAGACTTCTTCCCAAACCGTTTTGCTACCGTCCAAGTCATCACGGGATTGGTCGACGTAGCCGAGTTCCACAGTATCTCCAACCACAACGTTGCCGCCGTCAGGCGTCTCTAAGTCCATCAGTATGCGAAATAAGGTCGACTTGCCCATGCCATTGGCGCCGATGATGCCCACGATGCTGCCTTTGGGAACAACAAAGTTGACCTCGTCAAATAACAGCCGGTCACCAAATGTTTTTCGTAGCCCCGCGACTTCGATGACCTTGTCACCCAGCCGGGCGCCGGGCGGAATATAGATTTCGTTGGTCTCGTTGCGGCTCTGAAATTCCTGTGAATTCAACTCGTCAAAGCGCTGCAATCTAGCCTTGTTTTTCGCTTGGCGCCCCTTTGGATTAGACCTGACCCACTCCAATTCTGCCTTGATGGCCTTTTGGTTCGACACCCTGAGGGAGCTCCTGTTCGAGCCGTTTTTCCTTGGCCTCTAACCATACCGAGTAATTACCCTCATAGGGAATGCCCCGACCTCGATCTAGTTCTAGGATCCAACCCGCGGCGTTATCGAGAAAATAACGGTCGTGGGTAATGGCGACTACGGTGCCGCTGAAATCTTCTAAAAAGTGCTCAAGCCATGCGACGGATTCGGCATCAAGGTGGTTGGTCGGCTCGTCGAGCAGCAGCATGTCGGGCTCAGACAACAGCAGCCGAGCTAACGCCACGCGCCGTTGTTCCCCGCCAGACAATGTGCCGACATCCGCATCCCATGGTGGTAAACGTAGTGCGTTGGCCGCGATATCGAGACGCGTTTCTAGATTATGCGCATCCTTTGCTTGAATGATGTCTTCTAATTTGGCCTGCTCTTTGGCCAGCGCATCAAAGTCGGCATCGGGTTCGGCGTAATCGGCATAGATCTTCTCAAGACCCGCCAGAGCGTCAATCGCCTCCTGCAGTCCTTCTTCTACATTGCCGCGGACATCTTTTTCAGGATTCAGCTGCGGCTCTTGTGCTAGATATCCAACTTTTATCCCATCTGCTAATTTTGCATCACCATTAAATTCATTATCAATACCTGCCATTATTTTCAGCAGGGTTGATTTACCAGACCCGTTAAGGCCCAACACGCCAATTTTGGCGCCAGGGAAAAAAGACAGGGAAATATCTTTCAGGATTTCTTTTTTGGGTGGGACGATTTTCCCCACTCGGTTCATGGTGTAAACGTATTGCGCCACGACTTGGCTCCATCGGTTGAGCGAACGATTTTGGCGGCACAGTCTCTCTGCCGCCTAGGCTTTAGAACTATCAGGATGGGGAGTGTACTGAATCAGTCAGTAATCTGCTCGCCCAGGTTGTTGGCATCATGTCCAAAATGCACAGCTATTTACCAGCGCGCAGCTGCTGCGGCGCCTAGACCAAACGGCAAGCGGCTTGTGTGGGCGTGGCGCGCTGACAGTACGTCGCGCATATTGCTCAGTCAGACAACACTGAGCGGCCCCGGCCAATGGCGTAGTACTCGATCTCTAGTGCCGCCATATACTGGGGGTCGTAGAGGTTTCGGCCATCGAAAATAAGGGCAGAGGTGAGTCGTTGCTTGATGCCCTCAAAGTCAGGCGACCTGAATGCCTTCCACTCGGTACAAATGGCGAGACAATCGGCGCCGTCGAGTGCCGCCTCTTTGCTCTCGGCATAGTGCAGATCGTCACGCTCGCCATAGATCGTTTGGCAGTTGTCCATGGCTTCTGGATCAAAAGCCGCTATCCGGCCGCCTGCTGCCCAGATCGCCTCAATTAAGACGCGGCTGGGTGCCTCACGCATATCATCGGTGTTGGGCTTGAAAGCGAGCCCCCATACGGCCACGGTTCGGCCGGTGAGATCTGGGCCCAGTCGCGAGAGGATACGGTCAGACAATTTTTGCTTTTGGCGTTCGTTAGCAGTGTGAACGGCGGACAACAGTTGCGCGCCAGTGCCGCATTCTTTGGCCAGGTGATCCAGTGCGCGGACGTCTTTGGGAAAGCAAGAGCCACCATAGCCGATACCGGGATAGATAAATTGAAAGCCGATTCTGGAATCAGAGCCCATGCCTTGTCGGACGGATTCGATGTCAGCGCCCACGGCCTCGGCGATGTTGGCTATTTCGTTAATGAAACTGATTTTGGTCGCCAGCATGGCGTTGGAGGCATACTTCGTCAGTTCCGCACTGCGTGGATCCATAAACATCATTTTGTCGTGGTTGCGGTTGAAGGCTTCATACAGCCGACGGAATTCAGCCACGGTTTCCTCAGAGCGCGCTCCGACAATAATGCGGTCTGGCTTCAATGCGTCTGCCAAGGCAGACCCCTCTTTTAGGAACTCTGGGTTAGAGCAGACTTCAAAGGGAATGCTGATTTGCCGAGCCGCGAGTCCGTCGGCAATGCAGCTTTGCACCTGATCGGCCGTGCCCACGGGGACCGTGGATTTGTTGACAATGACTTTGCGGCTCGTCATGTGTTTGGCAATGTCGGTGGCGACGGCGATGACCGCCTGCAGGTCAGCACTGCCATCGGGTAAGGAGGGCGTCCCGACGCACACAAACAAATAGTCGCTGTTTTCGACGGCATCCTCGCTATCGCTGGTGAAGCGAAGCCGCTGCTGCGTGAGACCCGCTTGCAGTAATCCACTGAGCCCAGGCTCAAAAAAGGGAATATCGCCGTTCTGAATACGGGCGATTCTGTCGCCATCGATATCCATGCAGATCACATCGTGACCCACCTCAGAGAATACGGCTGCCTGCACTAGGCCAACATAACCACTGCCAAAGATACTGATGCGCACAATATTGCCCCTCGGGACGCCTCAAATTGCGTATTGCCGCAGACATGGGTATTTGTGAGGGCTTTCCCCACAAAATCCTGACGCCTGCGCCGTGTTCCGCTAACATTCTACTTTATCGCGCTACGTTGGGGGCTAGCCTGCTCCCACCTAACCTGTAGGATCACATTATGAATCAAGCCGCTACTCAGTTGTCGCAGTATCTTGATCGCGACGCACAGACCATCGAAGCCTTTGATACCGAGCTCTGGTCAGCAATGCACGCCGAGACAGTGCGTCAGGAGGAGCATATCGAACTCATCGCATCAGAGAATTACTGCAGCCCGCGTGTGCTGGAGGCGCAGGGCTCTGTATTGACCAACAAGTACGCAGAGGGTTATCCAGGCAAGCGATATTACGGCGGCTGTGAGTTTGTTGATCAGGCGGAGACGCTGGCCATCGAGCGCGCTAAGGCCCTATTCGGTGCTGACTTTGCCAATGTTCAGCCGCACTCTGGTTCCAGCGCCAACATTGCGGTTTTTCAAGCACTGCTCAAGCCCGGTGACACGGTATTAGGCATGAGTCTTGCGGACGGAGGGCATTTAACCCACGGAGCGTCGGTAAATTTTTCGGGCAAGATTTATAATGCTGTTCAGTACGGCATTGACCAGCACACAGGCTTGATTGACTACGACGTTGTGCGAGATCTGGCGCGCACCCACCAACCAAAACTCATTATTGGTGGGTTTTCGGCTTATAGCCGGACCCTAGATTGGTCGATTTTCCGAGAGATTGCTGACGAGGTCGGTGCTTATCTGCTCGTCGACATGGCGCACGTCGCCGGACTGGTAGCAGCGGGCGTTTATCCCAGCCCCATCCCGCATGCCGATGTCGTGACCACCACTACCCACAAGACCTTGCGTGGTCCGCGCTCGGGCCTGATTTTGGCGCGTCGTAACGAGGCGCTAGAGAAGCAGTTTAATTCGGCCATTTTTCCCGGTGCTCAAGGCGGGCCATTAATGCACGTGATTGCAGCCAAGGCGGTCGCTTTTAAAGAGGCGATGGCGCCTGAATTTATCGATTACCAAAAGCAGGTTATCGCTAATGCTCAGGCGATGGCTGCCACTTTTATTGAGAGGGGCCACAAAATTGTGTCAGGTGGCACGGATAATCATTTGATGCTGCTCGATTTGATTGGCAAGGATTACACCGGTAAGGACGCCGATGCAGCCCTAGGCGAGGCCTACATCACCGTCAACAAGAATGCGGTGCCTAACGATCCACGCTCTCCTTTCGTGACCTCTGGGTTGCGATTGGGCACCCCGGCGATTACGACACGTGGCTTTGGTGTTGCCGAAACGGAGCAACTGACTGGCTGGATCTGCGATGTCTTGGCTGCGCTTGAGGGCGGCAGTAGTGCCGAGGTGATTCCCGCAGTGCGCGAGCAAGTGAAAGCGCTGTGCGCAACGTGGCCGGTTTACGCTCGCTAACAGGAGCAGTGCCGCCTGAGGCGCTGTCGATCGTATGCACTGTCCTTTTTGTAGTACCGACGAGACGAAAGTGATTGATTCTCGATTAGTCGCCGAGGGCGCTCAGGTGCGTCGCCGGCGAGAATGTCTCAGTTGTGCTGAGCGCTTTACGACTTACGAGGTGGCTGAACTGGTCTTGCCGAGGGTCATCAAGCAAGATGGCAGTCGGGAGCCTTTCGATGAGGAAAAGCTGCGTTCCGGGCTCCTGCGGGCCCTCGAAAAACGCCCCGTATCGGTAGAGAGTATTGAGGCGGAAATTGACCAAATTAAACATCGTTTGCGCGCGACTGGCGAACGTGAGATTCAATCCTTAAAGGTGGGCGAGCAAGTCATGAGCTCACTCAAAGTGCTGGATCATGTGGCGTATGTTCGTTTTGCGTCGGTCTATCGTAGCTTTCAAGACCTCGCTGAGTTCCGTGATGCGATTGAATCGCTAGAGGCTGAGGCAGGCATTTTCGAAGATTTGTGAGTGAGGCGGCTGATCGGGCGTTGATGCAACGCGCGATCGATCTGGGGCGCCAAGCCCGTTTTTGGGCAGCCCCGAATCCCGCCGTTGGCTGCGTTTTAGCGCGTGATGGTGAGGTGATCGGGTCGGGCTACACTCAGCCGGTGGGTCAGGCGCATGCAGAAGTGATGGCACTGCAAAGTGCCGTCAACGCGCAACAATCTACCGCCTATGTCACGCTGGAACCCTGTAGTCATCAGGGGCACACAGGCCCCTGTGCACAGGCCCTGATCGAGGCGGGTGTGACGCGGGTGGTGGTGGCGATCGAGGACCCTAATCCCAGCGTATCCGGCCAGGGCATCGCCTTGCTGAGGGCGGAGGGTATTGCCGTTGAGGTGGGTGTGCTGGCGGATCAGGCCGAGCAGCACCTAGCGGGATTCTTGCACCGTATGCGACGGGGATGGGGGCAGGTCACGCTCAAGGTTGCGGCGTCTTTAGACGGTCGAGTGGGCCATGGCAACGGGTGAAAGTCAGTGGATTACTTGCGAGGCTTCCCGGCAGGATGTGCAGCGGTTGCGGGCAGAGTCAGATCTCATTGTGACGGGTATTGGTACGGTCCTCGCCGACGATTGCCAGCTCACTCTGCGGCCTGATCAGTCCTCGCTCAGTCGCGAGGGAAAGCGAGCGGGCACTGCGCTCGCCGCCGCATCGTATGGTGTTGGATTCGCAAGGTCGCACGCCGGTCGACGCGCGGGTGCTGAAGGGGGCGCCGACCACCGTCATCACTGCACCGGGTATCGAGATGGACGTGTCGATTACGCAACATCAGTTACCCGCGGATCAAGGTGGACGGATTGTGCTGGACGACTGGGTTCATTATCTTGGGACGCAGTCGTTTAACAATATTTTGATCGAGGCGGGCCCGCAGTTATCGGGGGCTCTGATTGAGGGCGGATGGGTAGATCGACTCGTGGTCTACCAGGCCCCCTGCCTGCTCGGCGATACGGGTCGGCCCATGGCGGGCTTTACGATCGATACGCTGGCAGAGAGCCCCAAATTTCAGCTTGAAGAGGTGACCCGTTTCGGCACAGATCTGCGTATTATGGCGACCCCGATGGCCGCCCCCGCGTTGCTGAGCGCTTAGTCGTTGGGATACACCAAAAAGGAGCTGTTGTGTTTACAGGGATTATTCAGGCTGTTGGCCATATTGCTGCCATTGAGTCGGGTGAGCAAGATATCCGTTTGTGCATCGAGAGCGGAAAGCTACCGTTAGAGGGGGTTTCGCTGGGCGACAGTATCGCCACTAGCGGCGTGTGCCTCACCGTGACAGAACTGACCGGACAGGGCTATTGGGCCGATGTCTCACCGGAGAGTCTTTCTTTGACAACACTGGGCACGAAAGGCATTGGCGACTCGGTCAATTTAGAGACCTCGTTGACGCTCAGTACGCCACTAGGTGGCCATCTGGTGAGTGGGCATGTCGATGGTGTAGGCCACGTCGACGGCATTATCGAGGATGCGCGCTTTTGGCGCGTCCGTATTGCGGCTCCAGAGACGCTGGCGCGCTATGTCGCAATGAAGGGCAGTATCTGTGTCGACGGAACCAGCCTGACCGTGAATCAGGTGGAGGGTAGTCATTTTGAACTCACGATCATTCCGCAGACTTGGGAGGAGACGGTCTTCAGTGAATATCGTTTAGGCAGCCCGGTCAATTTAGAGGTGGATGTGATTGCACGCTATTTAGAGCGCCTGATGCAGTTCGAAGCCAGCGCGGAGGCCACCTAGTGTCGGTCGAAGATTATGCTGGTATCGATCAGGTACTGAGTGCACTGCGTCATGGGCACACCTGTCTGTTACTGAATGAGCATAGTGCAGGTGGCATGACGGGTTTCGTCGTGGTGAGTGCGGAGCACTGTGAGGCTGATCATATTGCGTTCATGGCGCGGCAGGCGCGGGGACTGATCTGCCTGGCGATGACGCGAGCCCGCTGTGCAGAGCTCGATTTACCCTTCATGGTTGAAGGCGATGAATCGCTGTCGCCCTTTACGTTATCGATCGAGGCGACGACAGGAATTGATACGGGTATTTCGGCCTGCCGATCGCGCTCGCACGGTGCGTGTTGCGGTGGATCCGTCGACCCGCCCAGCCGATCTCGTGCAGCCCGGACATATCTTTCCGATTGCGGCGGCGACCGGAGGGGTGCTCACGCGCACCGCGCCAGCTGAAGCAGCCATCGATCTGGCGACGTTAGCCGGGCTGTCGCCTGCAGCCGTGTTCACTGAGGTACTCGATGCTGAGGGTGCGGTCGCCGATGCTCCGTTTCTGACTGAATTTGCTGCCCGACATGAGCTGGTAGTCGGCCGTGTATCAGACCTCGTGACCTATCGGTTGGCGAACCAAAAAACCGTTACTGTGCAGCGACAAGGGATCTTGGAAAGTCGCTTTGGTCGTTTTGAAATGCGAGCGTATCAAGATGCCACCCATGGACGAGTGCATTTAGCGCTCAGTAAGGGCGTCATCGATGCCGCGTCCCCAACACTGGTGCGGGTGCACATCACCGCTGTGTTGAGAGATTTGATCGGGACTTCCCTCGACGGAATGGCGAGTTGGTCTCTCGATGCCAGTTTTGACGGCCATCGCAGAGGCGAATTCTGGGGTACTGGTGCTACTCAGCAAACCTGAATCACCCGAAGACCTGATGCACGATATTGATCGATTGCTGGGTGATACCGAGGTGGATCAACCGTCCGGTGCGGAGGGGTACAATGAGATTGGGCTGGGCGCCCAGATACTGAGAGATCTCGGTGTGGGCCAGATAAAGCTGCTGGCCTCACCCACCAAGTACAATGCGCTGGCGGGTTTTGGATTAGAGGTGGTCGAGTTTATCTCGCCCGGTGGTCCTGAGCATAACTGAAAGGTCATAGGATATGGTCGAGTCACAATCGAGCGGTGCTAAGGGTATCGACAACGCCGCTGAGCGCATTTCGGGCAACGAAGGGGGGTATGTCATTGTGATTACCCGCTGGAACGAAGGCATTGTGAATGGGTTGCTTGCCGGTGCCCAACAAGCGCTGCAGCAGATGGGTATCGCCGATGACAAAGTACGTGTCGTGACGGTGCCCGGTGCTTTTGAGGTGCCCTTGGCATGCCAGGGTGGCGGCCGAGAGAGCCGATTGCGACGCGGTGATTGCGCTTGGCGCGGTGATCAGAGGCGGCACGCCTCATTTCGAGTATGTTGCCGGTGAGTGAGTATGAGCCTCGGCGAGGTGGCACTGCGCTCGGGGAAGCCCGTTGCCTTTGGTGTGCTGACGGTGGATACCCTTGAGCAGGCGGTTTTTCGCTCGAGCGACGATTCCGAGAATAAGGGTGTTGAGGCGGCGATGAGTGCAGTCGAAATGGTTAATCTGCTCAGCGCGTTGCGCAGCTGATGTCGCAGCCGAATACACTTGCTGCACAGCGACGAAAAGCGCGCCACTTTGGTTTGCAAGCGCTCTACCAATGGACCCTCTCCGATGCGTCGTTGGTCGATATCGATGCTGAATTTCGAGTCGATAATGATTTCCGTCATACCGACGGCGAGTATTTTCAAGCGCTACTCCGCGGTGTGATGGAGGATGTTGAGTCACTCGAGGCACTGTTTTCGCCGTTGCTTGACCGTGCGTTGGATGACCTTGATCCCATAGAGCGAAACTTATTGCGCATGGGGACTTTCGAACTCAAGGAGCGCATTGATGTCCCCTATAAAGTGGTGATCAATGAAGCGGTGTCGTTAGCCAAGAAGTTCGGCGCCACCGAATCTCACCGCTATATTAATGGCATTCTTGATAAGGTCGCGTCTGAACTGCGCACGGTAGAACGCGCCAAAGAGGACTAATGGCGCTCACTGAGTTTGACCTGATTCATCAGTTCTTCGGTGACATGGGATCGTCAGATCACGTCTTACTGGGTGTTGGTGACGATGCGGCGATCATCGATACTACCGATGGTTGGGTGCTGCACGTTTCGACCGACACCCTGACAGAGGGCGTCCACTTTTTACCCGACTGCGCAGCATCCGATATCGCTTAC
>CAJJBO010000001.1 GCA_905182485.1 uncultured Luminiphilus sp. | reverse complement strand
GCAAAACCTGCAGCGTCTTACCATCCGAGGCCGCAATCTCGCCAATCCGAACTCCTTGACTGACCAATGCGGCCACCAGTTGCAGGTGATCTAGATCAGACTGCGTGTACTGTCTGCGCCCAGTGGCAGACTTGTAACTCGCGCCCAACCCGTAGCGCCGCTCCCAAACACGCAGGGTATCTGCCTTAAGTCCGGTTAATCTGGCTACCGTGCCAATGCCGTATAACGGTCTGGGCTCCAATGCTGTTATAGTGCGAGCTGGTGCGTTCATCTGCGGTTCCTGTTTACCCTTTGTCCAGCTTTACGCGCAGAAAAAGACTTTAGATCGCCGCAATCGTCATTTTGTCTAGGTATTGTCCATAAGATACCTAGACAAACTAGGTCAAATAGAGAACCTCCGGGCCCTCTACCCCCGTATACACTCATGAAAGCAATGGGGGAATAGCATGCAAACTTTAGACAGTAGTGAAGACACTGACCTCGAGCTGATGTTCGCGGAAATCAGGCGCTATCCATTATTAACCGCCGATGAAGAGAAAGACATCGACAGTAAAAAATGGGACGCCGTTTTTGAATTGACTAGCGTCATAGCTGAGGTGGACGATCTGCGGTGCACGTTGGCAGATCTATTACACAATGCGGCAGAGCGTCCGCCAGAGGTGAAGCGCTTCCCGAGCCGGGAGCAACACTTTACCCTCCGGCGCGAGCTGGCCCCGTATCTTGCCGATGGTGATCTGGCTAAGGTGGCAAAATCGGTTACCCAAACGCTGACCAAACGAGCCAGTAAAAAGCGCTACGCCGATTCAGTGCAGGCGTTGCAGATACCTGCCAGTTTGTCTGTCGGTATCGCGGTTTACATGCTTCGCCGAGCGGGAGGACAGTTTCCTGACGCAGTCGCGGATGCCATTGGCCACTGGTCGCGGCATTGGCAGTCGCCACCGATGCCGATTGCGCTTGAGCCCGCGGTCTTAAAGCGTATTCGGAAGGCCCTTAGGCACTACACAGAAGCGAGGGATGCGCTGGTCATGCATAATCTGCGACTCGTACACTCTATCGCTGGGCGTTACCGCGGGCGCGGCGTCGGCTATCTTGATTTGGTGCAGGAAGGGACGTTGGGTCTTATCCGAGCCGCTGAGAAGTTCGAGTTCTCAAAGGGCTTCCGGTTCAGCACCTACTGCTTTAACTGGATAACCCAAGCCGTGCGGCGTTACGTGGGCGATACCGGTAACCTCATTCGACTGCCGACGCACGTACAGGATCAGGTGAACAAGGTTTATCGAGAGCGCGCCATTGAGCAGGCAAAGACAGGGATGGAACCCGACGTGGCACAATTGGCCAAAAACTTGGGCATGGACAAGCAAAAAACCAAAGAGATCCTCGAGGTGCGGAACCTCGCCGTGTCGCTAGACGCGCCGCGATACGACGACGACGAGGGGTCTATGGTAGACACACTGACCAGCGAGCAATTTGGGCACACCACTACTATCGCAGAACTGGATTCTCTGCATCGCTTTTTGGGTGACGCAGTTGATCAGCTGGAGAAGAATGAACAAGCGGTGGTCGTTGCGCGTTGGGGACTTCATGACGGGCCGCCGCTGTCGCGCACCGAAATCGCCGACCGGCTGGGTGTCAGTCGTGAGTGGGTGCGTCAATTAGAGCGGTCTGCGTTGCGCAAGTTGAAAAGCCAAGAGGGTATTCAGGAGGCCTACAGCGATTACCAGCAAGTAGGTTCAATGGCCTAAGACATCGCTCAGCGGACGGTAAGGTCGGCCAGCGCGTCGGCCACGGTAGGATAGTGAAAATCGAAGCCCTCCGCCTCAAGTTGTTCGGGCAAGACGCGCTGCCCAGTCAGCAAGAGCTCCTCTGCCATCTGCCCCGCGAGCAATCTCGCGGCGGTAGATGGGACACCCAACTTTAGCCAGACCCTGTGAAAACGCCCTACCTCCGTAGCCAAATCTCGATGGCGTATCGCATGCGGCGCTACCACATTGTAAACCGGTGCAGGTGTGGCACTGGTGAGCGCGTGATCAATGGCTCGAACCACGTCAGTTAAATGCACCCAACTCAGCCACTGCGAGCCCGACCCCAGCCACGACTCAACACCGAGGCGAAACGACTGGGTCATTTTTTCAAGCGCACCGCCAGACTTTGCAAAAACAACCCCCAAACGCAATACAGTCACTGGGATGCCCAACGCTGTCGCCTCACGGGCCGCCACCTCCCATGCCTGACACAGTTCGGCAGAGAAGCCCTCTCCACCAGCCGAGGACTCAGTAAACTGCGACGTTTCACTCGCGCCGTAATATCCGATCGCACTGGCAGAGATCAGTCTCTTCGGCGTAACCTCCAAAGCGCTCATCCACTCGACGAGCCGCTGCGTCAGTTGAAGGCGGCTGGCCGTTATTTCACGCTTGTAGCGTGCAGACCAGCGCCGATCTGCAAGCCCCGCGCCGGCCAAGTTAATCACTGCATCAACATCAGGCTCACAGTCAGACAACGCTTTGATAAAGGCGAGCTGCCGCTCGTTCTGCCGCGCACGGCGGGTCAATACCGTCACGCGATGGCCTTGTTCAAGCAACAGCTCACGCGTTGCTGTGCCAATCAAACCCGTGCCACCCGTTATCAAGATATGCATTGCCAACCGTTCTCCTTCGTTAGCCGGGCCGCGATAGCAGATCCGGAAAAATACTATGACGTATACGTTGTATGAGCGAATCGGTTGCCTCTTTAACGTTATTACTTGAACAGCACGCCCCCTGGGTGGGCTTGACCGGGGCTGGCATCAGCAGTGCCTCTGGGATACCGACCTATCGCGACCATCGCGGCCACTGGCTGGGCAGCCAACCGATCCAGCACCAGGAGTTTGTGGAGCAGGAAAAAAAGAGACAGCGCTATTGGGCCCGATCGATTTTGGGTTGGCCAAGAGTCCACCAAGCTCGCCCCAATCAAACGCATCATGACTTAGTAGCGCTCGAAAGCGCCGGCATCATCAGCGGGCTGATCACCCAGAACGTCGACCGTCTCCACCAGCAAGCTGGCGCGCAAAGCGTCATTGATCTGCATGGGCGATTAGATCGAGTGCGCTGCCTAAGCTGCGGTCATACCGAAGCGCGGAGCCACATTCAAAACTGGCTAGAGCAACACAACACCTTGCCCTCGCTCACTTCAGTGACGCTGCTCCCAGATGGCGACGCAGATCTTCCTGCTGCGTTCATTGACGGTTTTCAATCGCCCCATTGCGAAACTTGCGGGGGGGTGCTGATGCCTGATGTCGTATTCTTTGGCGGCACCGTGCCCTCAGAGCGAGTGCAGGCGTGCTACCGCATGATCGATGAAGCAGAAGGCTTGGTGGTCATAGGCAGCTCGCTCTCGGTTTATTCAGGTTTTCGGTTCTGCCGGTATGCCATCCAGCAGGGCAAGCCACTGATTATTTTGAACGTTGGTCAAACGCGGGCAGATGAGCTGTGCGTGCGCAAATTCGATGACGACCCTTTCTCCACCCTGAGCCAATATGTGGCGCAGCTAGACTCACAAACCCCGGAGCATCAACATGTCTGATATCGCTGTTTATTGGTTTCGGGATGATTTGCGCCTCAACGACCTGGCTGGATTGTCCGCGGCTGCTGAGCGCGGCCCGGTCGTGGCGCTTTATATCTGGGATGAAAAGGTCAGTGAGGAGTGGCGCATAGGGAGTGCCAGTCGATGGTGGCTCCACAAGAGCCTCGCTGCGCTCGAGGCAGCACTGAATGAGCAAGGCATCCCATTGACGCTACGATCAGGCAACACGGCCACCGTGCTAGAGGATGTCTGTCGCTCAGTGAACGCCAAAGCGGTCTACTGTAGCCGCCAGTATCAGCCATGGGCGGGGCAATTAGAGCAATCCCTGCGTGACAGCTTGAGTCAACACGATGTTGAGTTTAAGCGGTATCCGGGGACACTACTCCATGAGCCAGAAGCCGTCGCCACGGGCGCTGGCACACCGTTTAAAGTCTTTACCCCTTTTTGGCGGGCGTGTTTACGGCGTCCAGAACCACAGATGCCATTGGCCACACCCACACTCTCTCCCTGCCCGACACCCGTGCAGTCTGAGACGCTCGACTCGTGGAATCTGCTCCCCACACAGCCAAACTGGGCGCAGGGGTGGGAGGATCTGTGGCGTCCCGGTGAGGACGGTGCGCACGCAGCATTGGAACAATTTTTGGCCCATCATGTGATCGACTACGGTGATGGCCGAGACATCCCTTCAGCGCGCAGCACGTCTCGACTATCACCCTACCTCCGCTTCGGCAACCTCTCTCCGCGACAAGTCTGGCACGCAGCGCAAGCGAGTAAGGTCTTTGAGCCCGAGGCAAGTAGCGCAACCGATAAGTTTCTCAGCGAAGTCGGATGGCGTGAATTCTGCTATCACCTACTCTTTCACTTTCCTACCATGCCCGATGAGGCGTTTAATCCGAAGTTTTCCTACTTCCCTTGGGGTACTGATCAGCAGCGCCTCACAGCGTGGCAGCGCGGACAAACGGGCTATCCTATTGTCGATGCGGGCATGCGTCAGCTCTGGGCCACGGGCTTTATGCATAACCGAGTGCGCATGGTGGTGGCGTCGTTTTTGACGAAGCACTTGTTGCTCCACTGGCGCGAGGGTGAATCGTGGTTCTGGGATTGCCTCCTCGATGCCGATCTTGCCTCCAATGCGTGCGGCTGGCAGTGGGGCAGCAGGATGTGGTTGCGATGCAGCGCCCTATTTTCGGATCTTCAACCCCATCGCACAGGGCGAGAAGTTTGATAAGGCCGGTGCCTACACGCGCCAGTGGGTGCCTGAGTTACAGTCACTCCCCGATAAGTTTTTACACAAACCCTGGGAGGCGCCAGCGGAGGTGCTCGCCGAAGCAGGTGTGTCGCTGGGAGAAAACTACCCCTCACCCATTGTGGATCACAAAACCGCGAGGGAAGCCGCGTTGGGGGCTTACGCCACGCTGAAAACCCTATCCGTCTGATGCGTCGTCGATAATCGCTACGGCGCGCGTCCAGCCAGCGGATCCGCCGCGAATTTTATGCGGGAAGCAGCTGATAGTGAAGCCAGTGCTGGGCAACGACTCCAGGTTATGTAGTTTTTCCAAGTGACAATAGCCAATATGGCGACCCGCCTTATGGCCTTCCCAGATGAGACTCGCATCACCGGTCTCGGCGAATCGAGCCGCTGTTTGATCAAAGGGTGCATCCCAACTCCAGGCGTCGGTGCCGGTCACGCGGACGCCCTGTTCGAGAAGGTACATCGTCCCCTCGTAACCCACGCCACACCCCCGACTCACAAAGTCACTATCGCCATAGGCACCGCCCGCTGCGGTATTGACCAACACAATTTCCAGTGGCGACAGCGTATGGCCAATCTGTTCAAGCTCTGCCTCAATGTCCCCCGCCGTCACAACGTAACCGTCTGGGAAATGGCGAAAGTCCAGCTTCACACCCGACTGAAAGCACCACTCCAGCGGCACCTCATCAATGGTAATAGCGCGCTCTTTACCCCCAGTGTGCTCGTTCATGGTGGGATGAAAATGATACGGCGCATCGAGGTGGGTACCATTGTGCGTGCACAATTGAACAAATTCGATGGCCCAGCCCTCGCCGTCCGGCAATGCCGCACTGTCCAAGCCCGGAAAGAACGAAGCCATTTGCTCCGCACCCACATCGTGACGGATGTAGTCGATATTCGGCTTCATCGCGGGCGGATCGCTCAGCACGTCGTTTTCCAAGTAAATCGACAAATCAATAAATCGGCGCATAACGGCTTCACTCTTCCTTTATCGTCTGCGACGAGCATAACAAGTGGGGCACCCCCATTGGCAACACACTTGATGCTCGCCCTATCACATGCCGACTTCACTCGCCCCGTCAATGCGGTGTGATGCACGATACTCGTTGTCGCGACGCGGGATTGATCAGGACAGCATCCGTTCATTAAGGGGGTCGTAAAACGGCTGCACACTCACTTCGGCCGCTATCGGTTCGCCCTCGATCATGACCGCATACTCCCCCGATGCGATCGCCGCTTTGCCTTGTGCACCGGCAGGCAAATCGATAAAACACAAGCCCACCGCACAATGAAAGTGTGCAGAAAAAGCGCCTGAGGTGACATAACCCACTACCAGACCATCCCGAAGCACCGGCTCATTGTGGTGCATCAGCGGCGTCGAGTCCTTAAGTCTCACCGCGCAAAGATACGGGCCGCTCGCTTCTGCTTTACGTTGCAAGTAGGCGGCTCGGCCGATGAACGCAGGGGACTTGTCGGTCTTGCAGGTAAAGTCCAGCCCGACTTGATGGGGCGATTCTGTGTAGGCCATGTCATGCCCCCAATGCAGAAACCCTTTTTCTATTCGCAAGGCATTGAGCGCCTCTGAACCGAGCAGCTTGACGCCCAAAGGCGCTCCCGCTGACAGCAAGACATCCAAAACGTGTTCAGCAAAATCTGGGGTTACCATTATTTCCCAACCCAACTCACCCGAGTACGACAACCGCTGCGCCGTGACCTCCGCGTGACCAATGTGGCAGTCGCAAAAGCGATTGAACGGAAAGGCCTCATTCGAGACATCCAACTCAGTCACGGCCGCCATGAGTGCTCGGCTTTGTGGACCCATCACACCCAGCACACCCAGCGATGCTGTCTCGTCGCGGAGTCTGACCTGTTCTTCAGGCTCAATAAGAGAGGCCAACCATAAATAGTCCCTTCGGGTGCGCGCAATAGAGCTCATCACCATGTAGCGGTCATTCGCGTAACGCGCGACCGTCACATCGCTCTCAATACCGCCTCGCTCGTTGAGTAAGAGCGTGTAGGCAATACGACCACATGACATCGCCACGTTATTCGTACACACCCTTTGCAGAAAGGCCTCGGCTCCCGATCCTTCCACACTGATCTTGCCCAGCATTGAGTAGTCGACAATAGCCACCCTCTCTCGCGCAGCGCGCTGCTCATCGAGGGCATACTCAAACCAGTTTTGGCGACCAAAGCTATACTCATACTGCGGCGCTACACCCTCGGGTGCATACCAACCTGGACGCTCCCAGCCCTGTGTCTCAGTAAAGCAGGCGCCTTGCTCTCTCAAGCTATGGTAAAAAGGTGAACGCCTAATATTTCTTGCTGTTTCCCGCTGATAATTCGGCCAATGCATCGCGTAGGTTCGCACCAACGTCTCTGGACATCGTGCTTGCAAGTACCGATCTCGGGCCTGAAATGGCTCGCACCGAGCCGGATCCATCCCACTGAGATCGAGGGTCGGATAGCCATTAACAATCCATTCTGCCAACGCCCTACCTGCACCGGGACCAGTTTGTATCCCCGTAGAGTTCAGCCCCGCTAGCATAAAGTAATTGCTCAAATCGGGAGCCGTGCCCAGTGTGAACTGCCCATCATAAGAATAGCTTTCGGGTCCATTAAAAAAGGTGCGAATACCAACTTCCTCCAGCAATGGCACTCGCTTCATCGCCATCTCGATCACGTCCATGACATCGTCTTCAATAAAGGGCAACGATTCGAACGAAAACGGCTCAGGTATGCCGGCAGTAGCCCATGGCTTGGCGTGATGATGGGCAAATCCAAACAACAGTTTGCCGGCATCCTCCTTAAAATACGTGCCGTCACAATAAGAACGGAGCACTGGTAAATCACGAGGCAAGGCGTCGATGGGCTCTGTCACCAAGTAATAGTGCTCGCAGGCGTGCAGTGGAACCCCCACATTATGCCGCTGCCCCAATGCGCGCGCCCACATGCCGCCGCAATTAACGACCACCTCCGCCGTGATGGTGCCCTGGTCGGTGGCAACCCCGACTGCACGCGCACCCTCAACCAGTACTTGCTGAACCTGAACCCCTTCCAATAACTGCGCCAAATCCCGCGCCCCTTTTGCCAGCGCCATGGTGAGGTCAATCGGGTTAGCGGATCCGTCTTTGGGCATTAATATGCCACCCAACACCCCCTCTGGATTCATTAACGGCCAGTAGCGCTCTATTTCTTGAGGCGATAAATAATGTGCCTCGATGTCAAAGAGCGAGGCAAAGTCTGCTTTTCTTTTCAGCTCAGCCAAACGTTCCGGATTCGTAGCAATAGAAATAGAGCCTGATTCTCGATAGCCCGGATCCTGGCCTGTCTCAGCCTCAATGGTGTTGAGCAACTCAACGGTGTATTTCGCAAATTCTGTGCTGGCGTGACTGCCGTGGAGTTGCCCCACCAGCCCAGCGGCGTGCCAGGTGGTGCCGCAGGTCAGCTGCCCCTGCTCCAGCAAGACAATATCGCGCCAACCCAACTTGCCGAGGTGATACGCAACGGAACAACCCAAGATGCCGCCGCCGATGATCACGACCCGCGCATGCTTGGGCAGCACTTTTCCCGCAGAGGTAGCTGTTGGCCTTTGTGTCATCACTGCTTGACCGGCAATTCTGGCGGTGCTCGGCGCGATAACAGCTCGGGGCCGTCGCGACGAATCACAATATTTTCCTCGTGCACCATCATTTTGCCTGGCGCATACACCATACCTGGCTCCAGCGTCATCACCATGCCCTCACGCAAAATCGTATTCTCCCAGGGCGTGAACGAGGGCGGCTCGGTCAGTTGAATCCCTAATCCATGCCCGTAACGCCCTACCGTTTCGCCCATCGCACCAGCATTCATTAGCACTTCATGCATGGCACCGAATACTTGAGCGCAGGTATTACCCGGCACTGCTGCCTTGAGCCCCGCTTCAGTGGCCTGCCAGACTGAGTGATGCGCCTCCTTGGCCAAATCATTCACCCCGCCAAAACCATAATTTCGATCAAAATCGCAAAAATAACCGTCGAAAGTGCAGCCGGTATCAAAGATCAACACATCCTCTGTGCTCAGGCGACGCCCTGAAGGAGGCGAAATAATATCGTCGTAGCCGTGCTGCCCCGCGCCACCCACTAGGTAAGACACGGTATCGACACCCGCATGTAAGCACTCGATCGTAAAACGCCTAAACAGGTCAGCATCACTCATACCGACCTCCGCAAAAGCGAATAAACGGTCGAAGACGCCTGATACGCATTCGGCGACATATCGAATCTTGTCGATTTCTGCCTCGGACTTCAGCATTCGCACGGCCTGAATCGCAGGTGTCGCATCTACCACACACAAACCAGTAACACTCCCCCTGAGTCGATCCATAAGCGACTCGAAATCATTCATGGGCATGCGGATCTGTGTCTCGCGCCCTTTGTTTATCCCCAACGTGCACGACTGAGATTGAGCCAACACCTCCAGTACGGTTTCCGCCAATAGAGAGACCCCATCATCGGTGGCATGGGGAGACGCCCAGCTGCGGATATCGGTCATGAACTCACTCGTCATCGCATTCACCCCGATTTCGGGAATGACCGCAATGGGCGAGCCAGCGGCAGGAATGACAACGAACCAGGGGCGCGTAGGGCTTTGCCAGAATTGGCTCAAAAAGCCGGTAAAATAAAAAATATCGCTCTCAGTGGTGAGTAGTAGTCCACCTATGTCCTGCAACGCCATTTGAGCCTGAATTGCTGCGAGTCGCGCCATAAATTCGTCACGACTAAAGCCCCTAGAAGGCACCTTTGACATACCGACTCCTACCAACCACTACAAAGAGAAAGGAATTCCCGACGATCGCGCTAAATCCCACGCGAGCACTTTGTTACTCGACAGTGCCGGCACTCCACTCTCGGCGGTGATTTTATCTAAAACACTGGCGCACTTCATATTGGTGCACGCAATAAAAATAGCGTCAATGGACTGCCCCGCCTCTGCAGCAAGCGCCATCGCCGTGTCATAAATCGACTCCGGCGCAATACGGCCCACATACTCATCATGCTCCTCATCAAAACTCACCGCATGCGATACGGTAAATCCACCAGCCTCAATATGGTCGATCATGGTCTGACAGACCTGCTTCGAGTAAGGGCCAATGTAGCCAATCTTTGCACCAAGCTGCTCAAATGCCAGCAGTGCCGCTTGCATCGGATTACTGACATAGTCACAGGGGCGCTCGCTATTAATCAGCTCACTCACACGTGCCGAACCAATTTGCATCGCACCAGAAGTGCAGGCATACCCCATCGCGTCAAATGAGTGGGTTAATGGGAACAGCGCAGCGGCTTGCTTGAGGTCGTGCGCCATACCCGCCAGCGTTTCAGCGGTGACCTCGTTTCGAATGGAATACGATTCACGCAGCAGACTCACCGTCGCGTCGGCAAAATACATCTGAACTCATCTCGATCGTACATCAGATGCAGCACAATCATGCCCAACTGATCAGATCGCTCCGCGGGAGTAAGCTCGTAGCCGCGTTCATAGCGCGCCTGCGATGATGTTGTCATACAGCTCAGCGTCGGTATTGCCCTCGTCCGATCACCAGACCCGGCGTCGCTGACGATGCCCATGTCATGAGCAAGCGCTGGATCATGTTGAATCGCTAACAGAGCAATGAGACCAGACGCCGAGCACTCTCCCCCGATGACGCTCGGTCTCTCACCGTCACTGGGGTTGGCTAACCAGCGCACCATCGGACCGACCCCCGCGTCAGGAATGGTGACGACATGTGAGGCTCCCTTTTGAATGAGCGGCCATGCGAGCAAAGACACCTCGCCACAAGACAGTCCTGCCATTACGGTTTCTTCGACAATGTTGACCAAATGAATCTCGTCCCGCTTCAGGCTTTGATAGACACAATCTGATCGATCAGACTCCACCATAATAATGGTGGGAAGCCGAGCACCCCAGTGATGCCACACCGGGTCGGTCAACGCGCCCGCCATCGCGCCGCAACCCGCCTGAAGAATGACATGACTCGGTATCTCTCCATCGAGTTGATCCATCATCTCAAAGGTCATCACCGAGTAACCCGCCATGATCATCTTGGGAATATCGCGATACCCCTCCCAAGACGTATCAGACACAATCTGCCAACCGTGTAACGCGGCCTGCTCGTTACAGGCAGCGATCGAATCATCATAATTGCCTTCGACACGATGAATCACAGCACCCAGCAAAGCGATCGCTTGAGCACGCGCCTCACTGACATTCGCGTGGATAAAGACATGGCATTCGGCGCCGCACAAGCTCGCCCCCCAGGCGACCGCGCGGCCATGATTGCCATCGGTCGCGGTACAGACCACCAAATCACCACGGGATGAGTCCTGCGACAGGCACTCTATCGCGTAAGAGCCCCCTAGCGCCTTGAACGACCCCAGACCGAAACGACTCGATTCGTCTTTGTAATAGACCGTGTTAACACCCGCCGCTGCCGCGATATCCGTCATACTAATCAGCGGCGTCGCCTGATAGGCCGGCCACTGGCGAATCGTTGAATAGGCAGTGGCGCAGTCGTCAATTGAGAACAAGGCATCCACAGTCGCCCCGATATCATTACTCTGCTCCGTGTTGTGGAAATGGTTTGTATGGGAGTAGGGAGCGGTCAAGATCGCGTACTCAGGAAGACAGCTGTTGCTGCACGAGATTAATCCAGAACCTTACACCCGTGGCCAGTATCTCATCGTTAAAGTCGTAGTGCGGATTGTGCAGCGCACAGCCGCCTACACTATCGGAGCCGTTGCCGATGAAGACATAGGCCCCCTCCTTCTCAAGCAGCATGTGAGCGAAGTCATCAGAAGCCGTCATGGGGTGGCACGGATACTCAACGAGCTCAGCGGGATTGGTGGCTTGCGCCGCGGCGAGCGCATGCTCGGTCTCCGCCGGGTGATTGGTCGTGGCGTGAAAGACACGCCGGTACGAGAAACGAAGCTCGGCACCATGGGCATGACAGATCCCTTGCGCGAGCTCACCCAATCGACGCTCGATCGTTTCACTCACGCCGCGTTTAAAGCTTCGACAGTCCCCTTTTATCGTGACGATACTGGGCACCACATTAACGGTCCCATCAGCTTCTATTTCGGTCACGGAAACAACGGCTTGCTCGGCTGGATCAATCGACCGCGCCACAATACTTTGTATCGCCAAAATGATCTCTGCACCGATGACAAGCGGATCGATATGCTGATGTGGTTGAGACGCGTGCCCACCCCGCCCCACGATCGTCAGACTAAAATTGTCCTCGCCGGCCATAATACCGCCTGGCTTCATCGCCAACTGCCCTGCCGGGCGCCCGGGCATATTGTGCATGCCATAAATAGCGTCCATGGGAAATCGATCGAACAAACCATCATCAATCATGGCCTGCGCGCCGAGCCCGTGCTCCTCGTTTGGTTGAAAGACAAAATAAACGGTACCGTCGAAATCCAGTGAGCGCAGTGCCTCTGCCGCGCCTAACAGCATGGCACTGTGCCCATCATGCCCACAGGCATGCATGTGGCCTTCTGTCTTCGAGCGATACTCGAAAGTATTGAGCTCTTGTATCTTGAGCGCGTCCATGTCTGCGCGAAGACCAATTGCCCGATTGCTATCCCCCTTGCGCAGCACACCAACGAGACCGACCCGCCCGATCTCGCTATGGGTTTCGATACCCAGTTCCCGCAATTGACGCTCGATATAGCCTGCCGTTTCATTGAGCTCAAACCCAAGCTCAGGACAGCGATGCAATGCGTGGCGCCAAGCCACCAGCTTGGAAATATCAAGGGCAGGTTCTAATGCGTTCGACACGGACTCAGTAACCTCTTTTCTGCGCCGCTCCACGGTACAGGATGTCGTCTAAATTGGCATCTGCCAGATCGCGGTCAGCGGCCGAAATGGGATCGGCATCATATTCGGGTCGATGCAGCCGGCGGCTATTTTGACGGTCGTTGACACCCCGAATATCCAGCCAGAGATTGTCACCCACAACCTGCTGGACTTGTGGCGGCATATAAGACTGCATGGCAAACCCAACTCGCCTCTGCGCCGAGGTATTAGGCCTTGAGCCATGGACGACCTTGGCATGGTGCAATGACATTTGCCCGGGTTTAAGCACCAAATCAACGGCGATGGTCTCGTCAATCCCCTTTGCCACTTGGCCACGCGTCAGTATATTGTCCTCCGCATACGTATCCTCATGCTCAAGGATGGCGTGCTGATGTGATCCTGGAATCATTTGCATACAGCCCGTCGTCAGGGTGCTGGGCGTCAGTGCCAACCAAGGCGTCACGAATTCAGTGTCATTCATTCCCATGTAAGTGGCATCTTGATGCCAGCTCACATAATGCGGGCTCTGGGGCTCCTTACAGAACAGAACCGTCGCCCACAACGAGAAATGAGCGCCGATAAGATCTTCAACGGCGTCTAAGATGACCCGATGGTGTGCTAATTCGTCGAGACACTTAAAAGACAGGTGCACATTATTGCGCTTATGGGCATGCGCGAGCGCCGGAAAGCGTCGCTCAGCCTCTTCAAAACGGTGCAAATACTGACTGGCTTCCTGCTCACTCATCACGTCGACAGGCGAGACAAAACCCGCCTCTCGATAGCGCCTGATCTGCGCATCAGACAGTACTTTACCCAACGCGCGAGCACTCCTCTGACTCATTCTGTCGATTAATACGCCGCAAGAATAATGTGGCTAAGATACCCACCAGAGACAGCACCAGCATATAGCCAAAGGTGATTTGATAGCCGGGCAGGCCCGGGTAAGAATCTAACCAATAGCCGATCATCGGATAGGTGAACCCCTCGGGTAAATAACCCACAAAACAGGCGACCCCCACGGCTGTCCCCATAGTGTGCATTGGAATTTTTGACTCAGAAAAAGTCGCATAAAAATTGCCGCGTAGCGCAAAGACACAGAGCGCCAGCACAATCATAACGTTGGAGACGATCGCTAAGTTTTTTAGCTCTGGCGGCACCATGAGCAGTATCGACATACAGAGCGCCGCGACAGCAAACGCGAAGCCAATGACAATACTTGGCCCCCCGATTTTATCCGCCACGATACCGCTGACCGGCGCGCCAATCGCCTGAATACCATAGGTTCTCAAAATGCCCATCAGCACACCATAGGTCACCACGGCACCCATCACGCCGGTCATGTAGGGCGTAATGTAACTCTGGCTCGCAAAAAGACCATAGCCACAAAAAATAATAAGCCCGATCACCCACACCTGCGGCGTTTTGAGGGCCCCGCTAAAGTTTTGAAACAACGACTCAGAAGCCGTTCCCTGAGGCGGGTCCTCGAAAATCAGCCAAACGGTCAGCCCCGCTGCGACCGTCACGACGGCTGAAATATTGATCACCCACATCAAGCCGGTTGGCCCCTCACCCATTTCTTTGAAAACGAACAAAGTGAACATACCGATCAAAAAACCAAAAACCCCGCGGCCGCCCTCTAAAAACCCAAACAATCGACCTTGCTCAGCATCGGGGCCCAAATTGCGGGTCGCTTTAATAAAAGGGGCCCAGAAAATGATCAAGGTACTCACCCCCCAAAAACCATACAGAAACAGCCCCCCTATATAAGACGGGAAGGTGGAGAAATAAAACCCACTCAGCCCCGTGACAATGAGGGACGTCGCCAATAATTTTCTAGGAGAATACCGATCTGCAAGCCAGCCACCGGGGATGTAACCGAACGTCGCCGCAACCCCGTTGACCGCCTGCATCAGCCCCATCTGAGTATGAGTGACGCCAAGCGCCTCTTTCATGGTGTCGTAGTAGGAATAACGAAGAAAAGGGAACGTGTACACCATGGCTCCGGCAAAACAGAGCAGTGTCAGTAATAGCCACTTACCTTTTGGCGAATCAGGCATGCGATCTCGACCCCACTCGAATCGATCGATCAGCAGCAGAGGCAATTGTCCCTAGCGCCAACGGCCGCGGTGGCTCACAGGGGCGGTAGCGCATTCGTCGTGATTGCGGTCCGGCAAGCCGATTGGGCAATGCGAAGGGTTCGCGCCAATAAAAACTGTCTCGCCAATACTGATCTGATTCTTCTCGGCTAGGCTGAGACAAATGATCGTTCCTTTTTTGGCAAACACCCGCTTACAATGAGGCGGTGCTGGGGCCTTTAAAAGCAGGCCATTCAACTGAGTAAAAAACTGTTAGCGCAACGCACACGCCGATTTCTAAAGACAACGTCGTTCAGTCACTAAGCCGGTCTATTAAGCTTGAGGTTGAGTGCCCCTCTAGAAAATCAAGTACGACCACCTCTCCACCTCGCGCCATTACTGACTCATGGCCAGCGATTTCCTCGACAATATAATCCCCGCCTTTGACCAGCACATCTGGCGCCAACGCCTCAATCAATTTTGCCGGTGTGTCCTCGGAGAATGGCAGTACATAATCCACCGCCGAGAGGCCCACGAGCACAGCCATCCGGTCTGTAATGGCATTCACTGGCCGGGCGTCGCCCTTCAACCGGCGCACTGAATCATCGTCGTTCACAGCGACCACCAGCATGTCACCCAAGGTTGCCGCTTGCTCTAGATAAGCAATATGACCAGGATGAAGCAAATCAAAACAGCCGTTAGTCATGACGACGCGCTGCCCCCTCCCACGCGCCTCTGCCACCACGTCCAACATGTCAGATGCCGATACGACACCCAGTCTCTCCGGAGCACCGCGCAACCCCTCGGCGACCTTGGTTAATTCATCGGGCGTCACGCTCGATGTTCCTAACTTGGCCACCACCACACCTGCAGCACCATTAGCGATCCCCGCGGCCTCGGCCATCGGCAGTCCTGCACTGAGACACCCCGCCAACGTCGCGATCACCGTATCGCCGGCACCCGTCACATCAAAAACCTCTTGTGCGCTGGCGGCAAAGTGCTGCGGCGCTGACCCCGCCTGAATTAATGTCATGCCGGCTTCGCTTCGTGTCACCAAAATCGCTTCTAACTCGAGGGAGCTTCTTAGGGTCTCTGCTTTTGCGATGAGTGTCGCGTCATCCTGGCAAGGCCCCACCACGGCTTCGAGCTCAGTGAGATTAGGGGTTAACACCGTCGCCCCTCGATAACGCTCAAATTCATGCCCTTTTGGGTCGACCAAGGTCGTTTTACCTAAAGATCGACACCGCGCGATCAAAGACTCAATCAGCGCAAGCGATCCCTTGGCGTAATCGCTAAACACGACCAAGTCTGCCCCGACCAAATGCTGCTGTGCAAAACCCACAAATAAGTCATTGGCATAATTTATCAGTGACTGCTCAAAATCCAACGCAACAGCTGCTGGTTGCGACTCAACACACGTAATTTGACGATGGTCTCGGCAGCACACGGCATGACGTTCCAGCGAACCCCCGCCTCTTCGACACAGCGACGCAGGGCACGAGCATGGTCATCATCACCGCATAGCCCCACCAGCGAGACAGTCAACCCGAGCTGCGCCAAATTAACAGCGACGTTTCCCGCGCCGCCAGCACGGTCTTCCTGCGAAGACACATTGACTACCGGCACAGGCGCTTCTGGACTCATACGCTGGGTCGCGCCCGTCCAAAATCGATCTAACATGACATCCCCAATGACGGTGACGCTGCTAGCACTCATGTCTGGCAATGCAGACATTACACTCTCCCTCTATTGGCGCTCAAGATGCTACCACGGAGCCGGACGCCGACTTATCGCGCAGTAAACCCGCCATAGATTCAATCACGCTGTCGGGGTAAAGGGCAGCGAGGCAGTCATAGGTTCCACCACAGACTGGTTTTCGCCGGCACGGTGAGCAAGTCATATTTTTGTACAACACTGCGCCACGCAGCCCCCCAAGATCTCGATACGGGCAAGTCGAACCAAACAACGCGATCGTAGGTACTTCAAATGCCCACCCCATGTGGGTCAGCCCCGTATCCACACCGATGACAAGATCAGCGTGACCGACCAACGCGGCACTTTCTAATAACGCCGCCTTTCCGACCATGGACTCGACCCGGATATCAGCGAAGATACAATCAGCAGTTACGCTATCGGCGGGCCCACCCAACACCACAACACGCCAGCCGCGCGCCACTAGGCTTTTCGCTAAGACTTGCCAATGGGCCTCAGGCCAATGCTTCTGCGGTCGAGTGGTAAACGGACAAATAGCGATGTAAGGCGTATCTCCACGAAACGCATCTGCCCATACCTCGACCGCTGGCGGCACACAGACTTTCATTGGAAATACGTTGCTCTCGTAACCCAGATGCTTGGCCATCGCACGATATTCAGAACTGATCGCGGGGCCAGCGTCTTTTTCAATCCGCTCGGTCAGTAACGCGCGGGTTGGCTCTTTTGAGGCAAAGCCTACCCGCCTAACCGCTCCAGTCATCCATGCCAACACAGCGCTTTTGAATAAACCCTGCGCATCGATCACCAAATCAAACTCGTATTGGCGAAGCCGTTGCTTAAACCTCACTATCTCCTTCAGCAATGCCAGCCATCGCCCGCTTCTGAGCAGTTCACCCCACTCTTTGCGCGGCCAGACAATGACATCGCGTAAGTGAGGATGATGCTCAAGCAAAGGCACTACTGGAGATTCAGCCAACCAAAAAATATCAGCCCCTTGATAGACTCCTTTCAGCGCATCCACGAGGGGTGAGCTGAATACGACATCGCCTATTGCGCTCAAACGGATAATCAGAATCCGATTAGGAAATGCACCTCGGTCTGGGCTGTCACTAAGATCGACCATCATAAGGACCAGCAACCTTTGTCGGTGTCTTGATATCTCGATCGAGCACAATCAAGAGCGCTAATGTCAGGAAAAGAATATTACCGTTAAAGTAAGAATAAAAAGAGATCGAGCTATTCAACGGAAATAGCGCCAGGATAACCACGAGCGAACTCAGCGCCACTTCTGATCTAGCATCGAAGAGACGTCGGCTTAAAAACACAAAAAATAACGCATAACCGATCAAGCCCGGGATGCCGGTATCCACCGCAACCTCAAGCGCGAATAAATGCGGGTGCCAACGTTCGGATACGGGCAGCACACTAATACTTTCTAACGAAACCATCAGAGACCCCCAGCCGCGAATACCCACACCGTTCACCAAATGGTCCATAAACCCCTGCCAAGCAGACGACCAAAAGACAGGCAAATAATCAAACGCTTGGTAAACATCTGACGCCGCTTGCCCGGTGACGGAGGCCCGAAACGTGTCGCTGAGAATCCAACCCGACAACACCGCCAATGAAAAGAACAGTAACAGCGACAAAAGCCATGACGTCACCTGCTCACCCGCTTTGGCTCTCCGCAGAATCAGGGCGTATCCGCCTAGCGCCGCTAGGGCGTGAACCATTGACGCTTCGTTACCACTCATCACGATGGCGGCAAATAATGGCAGCGATAAGACGCTTATCGCTGGGCCCGAGCCCGCTCGACGCAACGCCTCTAAATAAAATGGCGATAAAATCGCCAAGGTCGATCCGTAGCCCATGCGCAGGCTACCCGTCACCAAGGTATGCCCTGAATCCAGCTCAATGAGCGGATTACCAAATACGCTAAAACCCGTGAGCAACTGTACCAACCCATCGACCACCCAGATCATCATGACTGCGCCGATGAGTGACATGAGTCGTTGGCTTTCTATTTTGTCCAGCTTAACTTGCAGCACAACCCAGACCGCAAACCCATAAGAAAGAAAACGCAGGGCGCCCGACAGCGAGCGCTCGAAATTAATCGCGCCAAATAGAGAAAAAAGTGCCGGCAACAAAAAGCATGCTAAGACGATCCAAAATTTGCGCACGCCTTCAGTCTCAAAAAAGATTTTGGGGCCCCTCACAAACATGACCAAACCCACTAGCGCCATCAGCCAAATAAACTGGCGCGTCGCCGAGGAGAGAGACAGGGTAAAAAACAGAAATACCCAGATTATGGATGGTGAAACATCACTCAGTCGCTGCATTGTCGCTACTGCCCCCAAAAAGATTTGGGGCTGACACCCTTTTGCTAAGCCTGCGCTAGTGTATTGATTCACGCGCACCTCCACCAGCGCAGGTGTGAATACTGCAGACACACCCTCTTTTGCAAAAAAACACCTGCCGGGTGTGCGCACTGACTTTCCAGCCGAACCCACTGTGTCGCCAGCACTAGCGCGGGCCACTCAAGGCGATATAACCTACGCATGGGTTTGGCAGTCAGCAACGCGAAACGCGGCGCGCGGTATGAAACACTCCTTCTGCCTTTGAATGTGCTAATTTAGGTTCGTCTCGTGCGCCAGACACTTCGTGCTGACGCGATCGGACCATGATTTCATGACCGAACTGAATGTTAACTTACAGCGGCCGAATCCACTCTTATGCTCCTCTCTAATCGCTACCAGTTCCTCTTTGTTCACATTGCGAAAACCGGCGGAACCAGTATTCGCCAGGCTTTGCAGCGCTACCGCTGGCGCGATCCTTATTACCTACCTCAATGGGTAGCCAGTAAAATGAGCGGGCTTACGGGGCATCGCTCCGCGATCAAATTACCTCGCCACTGCAAAGCCATTACGGCTCAAGAGATGCTACCCAGAGACACTTATAACCGACTGTTTAAATTTGCCTTCGTGCGCAACCCATGGGACCTGCAGGTGAGCTCCTACCATCACATCAAGCGTGAACGGCCCAGTCTGGTAAACGAGGGGGAGTCGTTTTCTGATTTCCTGAGGCGCAAGCTTGAGCCAACAAGACCTTGGCAGTACCACCTAGACACCTCCATCACGCCGCAATCGGACTATTTAATTGATCTCAGGGGACGCCAGATCGTCGACTTTGTAGGGCGCTATGAATCGCTGCAGGCCGATTTCGACACCTGCTGCCAGCAAATTGGTATACCGACTATCGCGCTGCCTCATAGACGACAGGCTAATGACCGTGCGGAATATCGACAATACTACGATCAAGACACCCAGGCGCTGGTGGCGGAACGCTTTGCCGCCGATATCGAAACCTTTGGCTACGCCTTTTAGCACCAACCGGACTGTATTATCATCCTTGACATACCGGTAGCCAGTGATCGGAGAGGACTCATTCGATTCGCTCACGATCCGCGCCACATCGGGTAAGCCGTTTACCAAGACGACACCCTCCTTGCCATCACCATTGCCGGCGAGAGGCTGCGCCGTAGCCGCAGGAACAACTTTAAACAGCCGTCCTACCCCAGCGGCCTGACCCGCCTCCATATCGGACACTTTATCTCCCACCATCAATGAGCTGCTTGGATCGATGCGGAGTTCGGCGCAGGCTTGCTCGATCATCCCCGGCGCGGGCTTGCGGCAATGGCACGGCTGTCGCCATTTCAGGAGCGCCTCAGTGGGGTGATGCGGGCAATGGTAGAATTGAGCGATCTCGACGCCACACTCGTCAAGCAGGTAACGGTATACGCGACGATTGAGCTCTGCCAGATCAGCTTCACTGTAGAGGCCTCGACCAATTCCTGATTGGTTCGAAACAACGACCAAAACATACCCTGCAGACTGAAGTTGCCATAGTGCCGCAGGAACGCCGGGCAAAAACTCAAACTGATCCCAGCTGCTCACATAACCGTGATCGACGTTGATCACGCCATCTCGATCCAAAAACACAGCGCGCTTTAGGTCAACCGCACTCACTGCCCACGTCTCTCATTGCCACGCAGCCCAATCCAGCTGCTCCTCGATCAGTGCGCACAGGAGATGAATCACGACAATATGCACCTCTTGAATATGCGCCGTGTCATTCGAGGCCGCGATGACGAGATTGCGACAATGCGCTTTTAAGGCGCCGCCGTCACGGCCGGTCAAACCAATCACTTTACAATCCATTGACGCAGCCTGCTCACAGGCATTCAGCACACTCACACTATTGCCCGACGTGGAGATCGCCAACAGCACGTCTCCAGCTTGCGCAAGGCCCGCAACCTGCCGACTGAACACAGCATCGTAGCCATAGTCGTTTGCAATCGCAGTGAGCGCTGAAGTGTCTGTTGTGAGTGCAATGGCAGCGAGCGCCGGACGGTCCGACACGAACCGGCCCACCAACTCGGCAGCAAAATGTTGCGCATCTGCCGCAGAACCGCCGTTACCGCAAATCAGAATTTTGTGGCCTGTCTGCAATGCCTCGGCACACACTGTCGCCATCGAGCTGATATCTTCTGCCGATCCGCGTAAATCGGATAAGGTTTTCAGATGGGCATCAATGTAGTCGCTAATCATTCGCTGCACGTTTCTCCCCTGATGTGTAGGGCATGGGATAACCAACAGTGTGATGATAACAGCGATCGAGGCAGGAAATGCTGCTGTTGAGCATTCCCAGCAAACCAGCGCGATTCAGACAACGATTCGAAGCGAACCTGCCACAGGGGGTCCGTCAAAGAAGGCGCGAAGAAGGTCAGGCAATGGCCAGACCAGTGGAAACACCGCGCTAGTAAGGCTGCAGCCGCAACTCCTGCTCGCCCAATTGCGCCAACAAATGGGTGACGGCGTAATCCGGAATCTCGTCTACGGGTATCTCTCGTTGGTGTCGAACCAACATCTCTCCCGAGACAATCCCTTTGGCCCGCACGATTAAACGTTGCAGGCGTTGCTCGATGTGGCGCTCTCGCAACAACTCGTCTCGTTTAACCTGCTCGGGCGACTTACCCGATGCCGGAACAGCCTCAGAAACCGAGTTGCGCATGAGCTTTGCAAGCTTGTCTCGTTGCGCTACAAACAGACTTCTGCTGCACTGATCGGTTGGAATCACCGTGTCGAATTCTTTTAAGCTAATCATGTGATGTGCCTCTGTTATACAACGGTATACGCAAGAGGTTCCTCACCGGTTTGACGCGACGCCACCCGAATGGCGGGCTTGATTTACAACCAATACCCAAACTCGAGTGGCCTAAATGACCATAAAACACCTGATAAAGTTATCTCAAAATACTGTTTTTATTCCTTTTCTTGTTTTATAAAAGCGACTGTGCAAGTTCGCCTCAGTCTGCGACACTGGATCCTGACGCCCTCCTTGAAAGAGCCTTTCGCATGACACTGTCACCCCCAATACACCCCCTGAAAAGCAGCCCACACAAACTCAAACTGGGCGTGTTCGGTCTCAATGTCAGCAGTGGATGCTCGATGACGGACCGTCCCGATACGCTCAAAGTCGATTGGCAAGAATCCGTCACGGTCGCACAGCTGGCGGAAGCAGCGGGTATCGAGGCCATCATTCCCGTTGCCCGCTGGAAAGGCATGGGCGGCAAAGTTAACTTCAATCATCGCAACTTCGAAACATTCACCTGGGCAGCGGGCCTCGCCGCTAAAACCGAAGAGATCAGCATCTTCGCAACGTTCCATGTGCCCACTGTTCATCCCATCCGTGCCGCTAAAGAGGTGGCGACGATTGATCATATTGCGGGGGGCCGATTTGGCCTCAATATCGTCGCTGGCTGGAACGAACGTGAAATAGCCATGTTTGGTATCCCACAAGAGGAACTTATATTCGTTACGACGTGGCGGACGACTGGATTTCTCTGTGCAAGGAACTCTGGACTGTAGAGGGGGAATTCGACTACGACGGCCCGCATTTTCAGTCGCCCGCCTGCTATTCGGAGCCCAAGCCCCTTCAGCGCCCCTGGCCGGCGTTAATGAGCGCCGGTAATAGTGCCCGCGGCCAAGAATTTGCCGCCGCTCATGCAGACTTTAACTTTGTTGTCGCAAAAGACGTCGCGAGCGCCAGTGAAGTGGCATCCAATGGCCGACGATTAGCAAAGGAAAAATACCAACGCGACATGCAGGTTTTTGGTCAGGCTTACATTGTATGCCGGGAAACCGAAAAAGAGGCTAGAGAGTTCGTGCAGGAATACGTCTACGATCGTGGCGATTGGGAAGGTGTCCGTAATCTCTTAGACGTGCTGATCCCCAACTCGCAGAGCGCGCTGGGAGATGGCTGGGAATCCATGGCAGCCAATCTCATTGCAGGCTACGGTGCCATTCCGCTGGTTGGCACAGCCGAGCAAATCATCGATGGCATGCTCGCCTTTTCAAACGCCGGGCTCGATGGCATCACATTGAGCTGGGTAAACTATGAAGAGGGGCTGAACCAATTTAATGAGACACTGCTACCTATGATGAAACAAGCGGGACTGAGGGCATGAGATCCTTGCAAGGCATGTCCATTCTTATTACTGGCGGGGGCTCCGGTATCGGCGCCGATTGCGCTCAGCGATTTTGTGAGCAAGGCGCGCTGGTGACCATCAGCGGCAGACGCATCGAAAAGCTCGAAGCCGTTCAGGCACAGCTGGGGGGCAACTGCCGCGTCGTTCAGGGTGATGTGTGTCAACAATCTGACCGCGTAAACATGATCGAGGCGGCGCTAGCGCACGGTGGCGGCAAGCTCGATGCCCTGATCAATAATGCCGCCAACATGTACCGGCAACCCGTTGACGGCTACACCGAGGCCCACCTGACCGATGCGTTTAATACCAACGTCATCTCGGCCATGATGCTGTCGAGCCTCGCGGTGCCTCATCTCGACGCGACCGACGGCGCCATCGTATTCATCGGATCGACCCATACGCGCCGAGCCTTTCCAGGGGCTTCGCCCTACGCGACAACAAAAGCCGCACTCGAGGGACTGACCAAAGTGATGGCCGCAGAGCTCGGCCCAAGACAAATCCGAGTGGGCTGCATTTTACCGGGCGCGGTCTCCACAGAGTTGAATCTACGGGCTGGATTATTCACTGAGGCCGAGGCAAAAGATCGCTACGATGCCGTTGCCGGATTGCATGCACTCGGGCGAATTGGGACCGGCACGGAAGTCGCAGAGGGGATCGAGTATCTCGTCACTGCCGAGTGGGTAACAGGGGTGGCTTTGGAGGTTGACGGGGGTATTGGCCTCGGTGCTTCTCATTTTTAAATGACGCCGCACCACACAGAAATCGCCAGACTGCGTAGCGTGCTATTCCGTCTGGCAATGTCGGGACGCTGCGTTGTGGCTAGGCGTAACCGCGAAGGCGCTCTACACTACTCGAAGACGATACCAAAGGCGCGGCAATAGTCTGCGCCCTTCATACGGAGCCACAATAACTCGAGCCCCACTATTGAAACTGCTACTGCTTTTAACATTGCTGCTTACCAGTCTGTCGAGCAACGCTGACTCAGCAATACTTTGGCAAAATATGAGCGCCACTGTGACGCAAGGGCAGCATTTCAAAGTTGATCCAGAAGAGCAGAATGCGGTGACCCTGGAGCACGCCAGCGCGCTGTCGACGGGCGACAGCTTTGCCTTCATGGAAGCGAGCCAATACCCGCACGTTGATCGTTCGGCGGGGCTGTATGGTGAAGTCGCCATCCGGTGGTCCCACAATAAACTCGCGGCAAATCCGCTCACCCTCGGACCGATCACAGATGTCTTATTAACGACTAATGTCGAGTTTGGCAGCGAGACCGCCGAAATGCTTTTGATCGGCCCTTCGATCGATCTTTCGCTACCCGGTTTTGATTTTTTTCAGCTTAGCCTGACTCGCCGCGAGAGCCTCAACCGTGTCGGTGACACGTCATCAGAGGGATGGCAGATGACGCCCAGCTTTTCTATTACCTGGCCTATGGACGATCCGAGGTGGTGTTGGATGGTTTCATCGACTGGGTCTTTGCGACCGACGAGACAGGCTATGCGGAAAATCTGCAAATCAACCCTCAGCTCAAATACAACCTCGGCAAGTTACTTCATCGACCCGACACACGCTTTTACCTGGGCCTCGAATATTACTTTTGGTCCGATAAATTTGGTATCGCCCACACAACTGACTTCAATACCGATCAGCACGCTTTGAGCATGCTCATCAAATATCACTTTTGAATCATCAGACCATAACGGCATCACCCGACGCCTGCTCGAGGCACCTGCCGCTATTTGAGGAGGCTAGCGACTCGCCCCACAACGCAACGAGATGCATTCTGCCTAAGTAGCGTGTGATCCAGTTGCGGCTCGCTACGTACCTATCAACGAACCATAGGTTTGTCTCCTGCCCCGGATAAGCGCTCCATCCGCTGCTTTGAAGGGGCTTTCTCTCTGAGCAGCTTGCTCTGCCTCAACTTGTTCTCTGGCGCGCTAAAACGCCATTAGTAACGTTCCGCATCAAGTAGATCGTCATCTCGATCGTCCGGGTTTTGCCTTTATGTCGCTTTGAGCGCCCACTCATCAAGATCTACCTAATGGGTTGTCAAGGCGTCGTAAATTAGGCACCCTGCGGCGCACCATTATCTCGATTTCTCCTAACGGACAAGCCATGAGCCACAGCTTTCACCCTCCACAGCGCATTTTAATGGGGCCTGGCCCTTCAGACGTGTCCGCCAGAGTACTGGGTGCACTAGGGCGGCCCACCATCGGTCACCTTGATCCGCTGTTTATCGAGCTGATGGATGACACCAAGCAGCTACTGCAATACGCCTTTAAAACCCAAAACGAACTCACCATTCCCCTATCCGCCCCGGGCTCTGCCGGCATGGAAGCGGCCTTTGTCAATCTGGTCTCCCCGGGTGACACCGTCATCGTCTGTCAAAACGGAGTGTTCGGTGGTCGCATGAAGGAGAACGTAGAGCGTTGCGGCGCTCACGCCGTGATGGTGCAGGATCGATGGGGAGATCCCGTTGATCCGCAGAAGGTAGAAGAAGCCTTTGCCGCGCACCCCGAGGCCAATCTACTGGCGTTCGTGCACGCCGAAACCTCCACCGGGGTGCGCAGTGACGCCAAAACACTGTGCGAGCTTGCACAGCGCCATGACGCGCTGACGATCGTCGATACCGTGACCAGCCTCGGAGGCATCGATCTTTGCGTTGACGACTGGGGCGCCGATGCCGTGTATTCCGGGACTCAGAAATGCCTCTCCTGCGTGCCCGGCCTGTCGCCGATGACATTCAGCCGCAAGGCAGTTGCCCGCATTCAAAACCGAGGCGACTAAAGTGCAAAGCTGGTTTCTCGATATGCAACTTGTCATGGGCTATTGGGGTGGCAACACTAAGCGAGCCTACCACCACACAGCGCCGGTCAATGCGCTCTATGCACTCCATGAATCACTGCTGATCCTGCAAGAGGAAGGCCTCGATGCCAGCTTTGCGCGGCATCGAGAGAATCATCTTGAACTGGTCTCTGGGCTAGAGGCGATGGGATTAAGCATGGCCGTAGCGCCAGAGTGGCGATTACCGCAGCTTAACGCCGTTTGCATACCCAGACGGCATTGACGATGCAGCCGTGCGAGCCGCCTGTTACACGAATTTAATCTAGAGATTGGCGCAGGACTTGGCGAATCTGGCCGGCAAACAATGGCGTATCGGTTTGATGGGCCACGCGAGCAGCCGCGTGAACGTCCAGCAATGCTCTGACCGCCCTTGGGACACGTGCTGGGGCATTAACCCCCATTCACTGATAGCAGGGTCCGGTTTGGCCATTCAGGCAGACGAAGACGTGCCCCTCACGTGGCGGCTCAGCCTCGCCCCTGAAGTCGAGCCTCACTCGACCCTTACCGACCCTCACGACGACCTCTGACGGCCCCACTGGGACCCCCACGCCCGATGAAGCACAGCGCCTCTAAGGGGAATTGGTTAGGCGACAGACCGGCCCCGCGGGCCGAGCCTGCCGGCTCGACAATAGCCTGCTTAGACGGACGATAAATATTGCAGCGGTACGGCGCTAAGGTAAGTGAATCAGCTGAAAAAGTTTGCTACTGTGCCCGATTCGCCGCCCCCATGGCAGGAGCCGCGGGTTATTCTAAACCCGCGGTGGCCACCCGCACCACCATCTAGAGTCAGGTGAGCTAGGACAATGGGGTCGGTATCAGATTTTTTCGCGCGAAGCCAAACGGCGTTCTTTCGGTTCTTCGCTGACACCTTCTTTGCCAGACGTTATGGGCATCGCGCTGTCGTGCTCGAGACCATTGCTGGCGTACCCGGCATGGTTGCAGGAATGTGGATCCATCTAAAGAGCTTGCGCAGCATGAAGACGGGGTACGGGCCCCTCATCCGAGAGTTATTGGCGGAAGCCGAAAACGAGCGCATGCATCTGATGTTTTTCATCGAGATCGCAAAGCCCAGCCGGCTAGAGCGCACGCTCATCCTGATTGCCCAGCTGGTCTTTTGGAATTATTACTTCTTGCTGTACGTCTTGGCGCCCAAAACCGCACACAAGATGATTCACTATTTCGAAGAGGAAGCGGTGCGCAGTTACACGAGCTACTGGCGCTTATCGAAGACGGAGAGGCCGAAAACATTGCGGCACCCCAACTCGCGATCGACTACTACGGCTTGCAACAGAGACGCCCGACTGTCTGATCTCATTGTCAGAGTGCGAGCAGACGAGCAGCGACATGCCGACGCTAATTTGGCGTGGGCGTGCGATGGCCTGCAAGAGCAAGGGAAGATCGACCGAACCACTATCCAACAGATGCACCGATGGAGCGAGCATGCCATCGCCGAATCGGCGGCGCCGCAACCAAAGCGGGCGGCGCCTTAAGCGCGCACACCCTGCGCCTACGCCTACACCCGCAGCGACACGTGCACACGCAACTCCACACAGCGGGGTAGCCTGCCAGAGGGGTTGCCACACGAGGGGTTGACGCTGCCAGTAGGGGCGTCGGCAACCCCTCGCAGCGCTCGACCCAAGACACAGTGACGCTAGGGGTAGACACGACAGGCGGGACTAGCTGCTGTCTTGCACCGCTATGCGACATCAATGCACAACACATCAGGTTCATCAAGCGCCACAAAACTCGGCTAGCAAGCTCTAGGTTGACTCGATACTCGGGACAGGCAGTAAAGTTGAGAAGGACTCAAAGAAAGGGGCTTTAGACAAGCCTGACGGTAGCCGCCTCGTAATAAAGCAGCATTGCCGGATGCTCGACACGCACACCGCTACCGTGATGGTAGCGTCCAGAACTGCTTCCTATTAAAGGAAACAAGGTAGCGGGAAAACACGCGCGAGGCATCACTAAAATTTACGATCGAATCCAAGCGCCTATATAACGTCATTCGTAATAAGAGCATAACATTCACTGGGAGTCACCATGAACAAGAAGTTGCTAATGAGGTCCACCGCGATTGCCCTGCCGCTGCTTGCGAGCTCGGTGATCTCCAACCAGGCTATGGCACAGACGAGAGGTCAGCGGCTCCATCGAGGAAGTCGTTGTTACCGCGCAGAAGCGAGAAGAAAACCTGCAAGCGGTTCCCGCATCCGTTAGCGCCATGGACGCGTCTGCAATCGAAAAGACCTTTCGCTCGTGACCTGATGGACGTCGCGGGCGTATCACCCAACATGATCATCGACCCGGTACTGGGGAAACGGCACCGCGGTTGTGTCCATTCGGGGTATTCAGCTCGCCGAGGTTGAAAAGAGTTTTGATCCGGCGGTGGCGATCTATCAAGACGGCATTTATCTGGCGACCTCTACCGGCGCCCTCCTCAATGTCTGGGATGCCGAGCGAATCGAAGTCCTCAGAGGACCCCAGGGCACCCTATTTGGAAGAAACACGATCGGTGGACTCGTGCATGTCATCCGCTCAAAGCCAACTGGCGAGCTGGGCGGCAAGGTTAGACGTCCTCGTCACAGGAGGTGGTGCAGCGAGAGGCTTGAAGGGCATGCTTAACTTCCCGGCTATCTTCGGTGGCACTTTGGCGACCAAGGTGTCTGCCATGGACCTGAGTGGTGGCGGCTACTTCAACAACCCAACGCGAAATACGAGCTGAGGGCGACACCGAAGTGCAGGCGTGGAGCGTGTCTGCATTGTGGAACCCCAATGACAATTTTCAAGCGCACCTGATCTACGACGACATTGACGACGAGACCAACGCGCGCCCCACGACATGCTTCAACGGCGCCGGTGAATTGCTATTCAACTTTGTGGGCCAGCCGGCAGCAGAGTGCAATCCTGCTATCAGCGACTTCCACTACAACACCTTTCACAGCAATGACCAGCGTGCCTCGGTAGAGGTCGAAGCGGTGACCCTGAACGTGCAGTGGAACATCAATGAGAACAACAAGCTGGTGGCGATTTATGGCACCCGCGAAATGGAAGAAACATCACTTGCAAGAATTCGATAACAGCGCAGCGGATCTGTTTCGAGTGTCTCGCCCTCAAACCGAGGAGCAGGAAAGCTTTGAGATACGCCTAGAAAGCGATTTCTCTTGGGGCAAGACCACCGTGGGAGCCTACTTGTGGGATAGCGAGTACGACGCGTGGCAAACGACTTGGTTCTTCGGCGGGTTCAATGACTCACCCAGAACGCTACACGAGACGGAGAATACCGCCGTCTTTGGGCAAATTGATTTTGATATCACTGATCAGTTAAGCCTGTCAGTTGGCGGTCGCTGGATTGATGAAGAAAAGACCATGTGCCAGGTGTTCACCGGTCGTGACGCGACGGGCGAGCAGCCTTTTTATGGCAACTGGCCTGGGCCGGATTATGATGCAGACGCTGGCGCTGACCCACGCTATGCGATCAAGAGCTGGGGAGCCTGCGACAGCGCTATCGCGGCGACCGCGCAGAACAATTACACCGATCTCGTGACTGGCGAAGCCAAAGTCTTTACCGGCAATGAGAGCTGGGATGAGTTCACGCCGCGGGTGGGCCTGACCTACACCACTGACAACCACATGGTGTACGCCTCCTATTCGGAAGGCTTTAGATCAGGCGGATTCAACGGCCGTAATAACAACGCAGCGAACTCCGGTCCTTATGACCCTGAGAACGTCGAGAGTATTGAGCTAGGCTTTAAGACCATGTGGTTTGACAACACTTTGCAAATTAACGGTGCCATCTTCTCCGTTGATTACTCTGACAAGCAAGAAGACGTGATCTTGCCAGGAGTTGATGGCGCGGTCACACTGACGATCGTGCAGAACGCGGCAGCCGCTAGCATTGACGGCATGGAGCTCGAAACACTATGGATACCGACTGCCGGATTGACATTGTCGGCTAACCTAGGGCTCTTAGACTCCTCCTATGACGACTACATGGTGGTGGACGGAACAGGTAATGCCCTGGACAAGGGCGGTCTTGACCTCCGTCGCGCCCCCGACATGACCTTTACCGTCGGCGCTATGCATGAAGCACAACTGACAGAGTCGAGCTTCCTCGTATCAACCATAGATTACCGTTGGAAAGACGATTACTGCACGTCTGCCAACAACAAGGGAATCGAAGGGAACTTCAGCGGCAACAATCCAGGCTGCAACGACGCATACGGTATCTTAGACGCGTCGATCAGCTTTGAGTCGCGCCCACTGGAGCGTCTCTTTGAACGGCTCAAAAACCTGACCGATGAGATTTACAGCTTGTATTTTCTTGACGTCGGAGCGGCCAGTATAACGCCACTGGCCCAACGAACTCAGCCCCGGTATATGTTGCGGGACTATGGTCGCAAGGCACGGTAAACCGGCCCCGCAACTTTGGCGTTGAAGTACAGTTAAAGTTCTAAAGGCATTTCGCAGGACCAAAAAAGCGCCCTTAAAGGGCGCTTTTTTTTGCCTACTCAGAAGGTCGTCGCCGCCAAACACCTAGCAGAAGCGCCCAACACAGAACTCAACAGCTCGAGGTTCATCACGAGCAGTGCTGTAGCGGTGTACTGCGAGAGGACGCATGAGATGCACCAGAACCTGAGCACGACGCCATGAAGACCCTGCCGCCCTCTTTACTGATCCCGCTAACTGCACTCGCAATCGATCCTTACGGACTTTGCCACTTGGGGTTCGAGGCAAATCATCAACCACTTCCAGCCGCTCTGGAATCTTCTGCCGAGCCAGACCCTGATCATTGGTAAATGTTGCTATCTCTTCTAGCAGTAAAGACTCACTGTCAGCCTGCAAGATAACAAACACGCAAACACCCTCTCCCAGACGCTCATGGGGCATGGCAACAACTGCCGCCTCTTTCACTTTAGGGTGAAGATGGAGACAGTCTTCTATCTCTTTAGCGCTAATATTCTCGCCACCCCGGATGATGATGTCCTTCTTTCGATCCGTGATCAGAACCGCGCCCTCTGGCGTTTTTCGACCAATATCCCCGGTGTGAAAAAAACCATCGTCGGTATGAGCCTCCGCATTTTGATCTGCATCGGCATAGCCAAGGAACATGCCTGAGCCACGTGCCGTGATTTCACCGTCCTCGCCATCAGGGACCTCTGCGCCCTCGTCATCGACAATACGCACTTCATAACCGTAAGCATGTCCGTCAGTAGTGGCGGCCAGCTGAGCATCATTCAGCCAGCCCAGCGTGATAATAGGCGCCTCAGTGCTCCCGTACACTCGAACCGTACGACAATTCTCCAATACGTCGTAAGCACGTAACACCAACGCAGGCGGCACCGCAGCGCCCCCACATGAAAAAACCCTCATACTCGGCAAAGGGTCATTACGGCGTTCCGCCGCATCCAACAATTCTTGAAGGAACGGGGTCGCTCCCACTGTCATCGTGCCGCCAACCCGATGAATAAAATCAATGCATTGGTCAGCGTTCCATCGCTCCATTAACGCCGACCGACCGTCACGAATAAAGGGTAAATTAAGGCCGCTGCTATAGCCCGTAATGTGGGTAATAGGAGATGGCATGATCATGACGTCCGTCGAGTTGGTGCCCGAGTGATCGCTCGTATTATCAAGAATGCGCGTCAGTGTGTTGTGGCTATGCAAAACCGCTTTCGGAAAACCGGTGGTCCCCGACGTATAGAGGCGGCACTTGATCGAGTTAGGATCAATCGCAGGCAAGCTGGACTCATCGGCCGGCTCACAATCAATGAGCTGCTCGTACTGTATCGTGTTGGGGTATTCGGTTGTCGCACGAAGCGTGACGACATGTTCAAGACTGGGCAGCTCGGGCCGAAGCCGAGAAATCATATTGACGTAATCGATACTGCGGTGCTGATCAGGGATCAATATCAGCTTACTCGCGGCATCACCTAAAATGAAGCGCAGCTCAGCGTCACGATAAATCGGCACGATGGGGTTCACTACCAGCCCAAGGGCCGCCGCCGCGAGATTGATCGCCACCGTCTCGCGCCAACTGGGCAGTTGAAAGCTGATCACATCGCCAACCGACAGGCCCAGCCTCTGTAGCGCCGCGATGAGTCGAACGCTTCCTCAGCGATCGCCCCATAGGTGGCGTCAGGCTCGTCCTCTAGGTAAATAGCCACGTCATGAGGCTGCGACCGCTTTCTTGAGGGCCTCGATGGCAATCGTGTGTATTCGCCACTCCTCGGCATCTCGCGATAAACGGTCTTGGCTAATGGCAATCATAATTCAGTCAGCACCTTGCATTGGGATGTTGGCGATCTCAGCGCTTCAAACGCAGACGGCATATCCTCTAACGTCACGACATCAGTGATCATGGCTGACGCGTCTATTCGCTGCTGGCCCAGCATGGCGATGACGGTCTCAAAATCGTCCCGGTTATACGCAATGGCAAAGTGCATCTGCAATTCCTTTAGGAGGGCCCCCAAGGGCACAATCGTGTCGGGCTCCTCACAGACCCCCACCGGAATGATTCGCGATCTACGCGGCGCAATGTCGATACTCGCTTGGAGCAATCCCTGGCGCACCGACACACTCAAAAATCACATCCGGCTCACCGCCACTGGCGTCGCCAAACTCTTCTCCCAATGTCGCACCCGGGGTTAAGGTTCCGGTTGCGCCCAGCTGCCTCGCCAAGGCGAGCCTTTGCTCGGCAAACTCGGACACCAGGACATCCTGCGCGCCCAAAAACTGACACCAAAGCGCTACCGCAAGGCCTACCGGCCCTCCACCAATAATGAGCACCCGCTCGCCTACTTTCAACTGTGCGACACGCACCGCGTGCAAACCGACCGCTAGGGGCTCAATGAGTGCAGCGCTCTGCATGGACAAACCATCGGGGAGTCTCAAGGTCTCACTGGAACCTGTTTTCACGAACTCAGCAAAACCGCCAGGACTGTCCATTCCCGTCAATTTCACCTGCGCACATTCAAATGGTCGTCCCGTGACACAGGAAGCGCAACGACCGCAACCAATAAAAGGCAGGGCAGTCACCCTATCGCCCACTTGCCACTGGCCTTTTATTTCCGAGCCCACCTCGACAACATGGCCACAAAATTCATGGCCCAGTATCGAATCGCATTCGGCCGCAAAGGCGCCCTCACGCGTCGAGTGCAGATCAGTGCCGCAGATACCGCAGTAGGCGACCTTGACCACCAGCTCGGTGGCCTCGGGCGTAGGATCCGGATACGTTCCTCTACCTGTAATGGCTGGCCCAAACTCTTGAAAACCGCTGCCTTCATATCAGACCCATCCTCGTTATTCTATGTCTGCGCTAGATCGCTTCAGAGCGATCAGTAAAACTACGTCTCATCGTCACGCCGCCGCAAACTTGTCTGAGTCGCATTAATCATCAACCGTCCTGGATTGTCCTGCCATACGGTAGCGCCCGTAAACGGTTTTGACTTTAACTCAAATTAAGTTGAGAATAACTCAAATAATTTTCCAAACCGCGTTAAGCGCCGTTAAATATCAGGCGCATTGCGAGGGTCATAAGGTCAAGTAACTGTCAGTTAGTTTCGAGCCTCTGACCGATTGCCCATCGACTAGCGAGCGAGCTTATGAGCACACCACAGGTGACGATAGATTTATCGAGCGAATCCTTTTTACGGGAGCCACATGAGTCCTACAAGCTAGGTCGAGAACACCATCCGGTG